>DAIRFV010000061.1:5819-24932 GCA_036794905.1 Pyrinomonadaceae bacterium
AGTAGAAAGAACGGCGGCGCGCCCGGTCTAAAGACTGAGACGCGCCGCTTCGTCTTCCTACTGGCTACTGGCTACTGACTACTGTCTACTTCCTTCATTGCAGCCCGAGCCGCGCGCGGTACTCGGTCGAGACGAGGAAGGCGCGGATCATCTCGTTGTAGTCGGCGTCGGTGCTCGGCAGGCGCGCGTTGAGCTTCGCGACCCAGAAGTCGAAGCCCTCGGCGTCGCAGATTTCGGGGTCGCACGTGCGGCGCAGGTAGGTGTAGTAGCTCTGCCGCACGAACTCGCGGTTGTACGCGGCCGTGCCGCGCAACTGCTCGGCCAGCTCCGGGTGGAGCCCCGTGAACTCCTCGGAGTAGAAGAAGGCGCGCGACACGTCCACGCTCTTGCGGTCGGCGCAGGCCGCGTCCGTCCCGCACCGCTCGACTTCGCCGGCCCAGAAGTCCCAGCCCGGCTGGTCGGGCTCGCGCGTCAGGAAGTCCTTGTAGTGCGTCCGCACCAGCTCGCGCGCGACGCTGACGCGATAGACGAGCCCCGTGAAGATGCTCGTGATGAAGAGGTCGCCGCTTTTGGGGTCGCGCGCGATGCAGGTCGGCCCGACGAGCGGGGCGGCCAGCGTCACCGGCGCGGCCGTCGCGGAGTCGTAGAAGAGGAGGCGCCCGGGCGCGCCCTGCGACAAATTGTCGCTGATGCTCAGGACGAAGAAGTGCGCCTGCTCGACGCTCGGCACGGCCCGCGCGGCGCCCTTCGACGCGAGCGGCGGCCCCTGGTCTGCGAACGGCGGGACGCGGACGGGCAACACGTCGATGCCTGCCGTCAGCCCGTTGATGAGGGCCGACTGCCCGCCCGTGACGAGATCAACCTGCCGCACCTGCGCCAGACCCGCGGGGAACGGGAAGCCCGTCAGCGTCGTCACCAACAGCCGGTCGCCGAAGAGCCTGACGGAGTTCGGCACCGCGTCGATCTGCGGCGGGCCGAAGGGTAGGGGGTTCGTGTACTGCTCGAACGTCGTCAGCGTCGCGACCGCGCCCGAGTCGGCGCCGACGACGCGGACGAGGTTCTGGCTCGCGTCCACGACGTAGACGAAATTACCGTTGACGGCGACGCCGAACGGGTTCGACGCGCGCACGTTGTCGGCGAAGTCCGGGCGGGGCGCGGCCGTGTAGTCGGGGAAGTCCGCGACCAGCTCGACCGTCAGCCTGTCGCCCGCGCCGTTCGAGAGCGAGAGGCGGGCGCCGCCCTTGAGCGCCGCGTGGTCGGCCGGCGTGAGCGTGAAGCCCGCGGTAGATTCTTCGACGTTCGCGGGCACGCGCACGGCGAGGAGCGAACTCAGGAGCGGCGAAGAGGTGTTGGGGTTGGCCTGCTCGCTGCCGGGCGCGGGGCCGGCCAGCACGCCGTCGCCCGCGCCGATGGCGACGTAGACGGTGCGCCCGTGCACGGCGAGCCCCGCGGGGCCGGAGATGCCGCCCTCCGGGCTCGGCCCCGCGGGCAGCCCGTCGAGGATGGTGCGGCGCGCGCGGGTCTGCCGGTCGATGATGGAGAGGCGCCCCTTGTTCGGCCCGTCGCCCGACTCCGTCACGAGCAGATTCCCCTTCGCGGTGATGACGACCTTCGTCGGGCCTTTCAAGCCCCCCGTGAAGACCGAGACGGACTGCGCGCGCGCGCCCGCGGCCGTCAAGGCGCACGCGACGGCGGCGGCGAGGTAGAGTGCGATTTTGTTGACGTTCATGACAGTCCTCCTGAGAGTATGAGCAGGCAGCAGGCAGTTAGAAGGTGTTGGGTTTTGGGTGCTGGGTGCTGGGGGGACGGGCTGGTCTTACCCGACACCTAACACCCAGCACCCAACACCCTCTTACCTGCCTGCTGTTCTTCGCGTTCGAACATTTACGCGGGGACGTGAGGCGAAATCCGGCAGGCCGCGGGGAAAAATTTTCGACGCCGAAACGCGGGTGTTACAATCCGTCCGTTTTTTCCGACCTGTTTTTCCGACTCGGGTCTTCGGCGCCGCTCGCGCGCGAGAGCTCTCCTCCGATGACTTCCTCGACGCCTTCTCCGCAGGAGATGACCGAACTGCTCGCCGCGTGGAGCGACGGCGACCGCGAGGCGCTCGACCGCCTGCTGCCGCTCGTCGAGCGCGAGCTGCACCGCCTCGCGCACCACTACATGAGCCGCGAGCGCGAAGGCCACACGCTCCAGACCTCCGCGCTCGTCAACGAGGCGTACCTCAAGCTCTGCGACCAGACGCGCGTGCGCTGGCAGAACCGCGCGCACTTCTTCGCCATCGCCGCGCAGACGATGCGCCGCATCCTCATCGACCACGCGCGCGCGCGCCGCTACGAGAAGCGCGGCGGCGGCGCCCGCGCGCTGCCCCTGGACGAGGCCGCGCTGCTCTCGGACGAGCGCGCCGCCGAGCTGGTCGCGCTCGACGACGCGCTCGCCGCACTCGAAAAACTCGACCCGCGCAAGGCGCGCGTCGTCGAGCTGCGCTACTTCGGCGGCCTCTCCGTCGAGGAGGCGGCCGAAGTGCTCAAGGTCTCCGCCGACACCGTCGGCCGCGATTGGCGCCGCGCGCGCGCCTTCCTCCTCAGAGAGATAGAAAAGAAGTGATGAGGGAGAAGAGCGTGAACCGTCACGGACTTCAAGTCGGACTTCATCGACGCCTTCGACTTCTCGCCGGACGGCCGCCGGCTGTTGCCGTCGCGCGGAAGCTCGTCGAGCGGCGTCGTCCCCATCTCGGACTCGAAGTGAGGCAGCGGCCGTCGGACTTTCTTTCCGCGAACGCGTCGGGGTAGAATGACGTATCAGTTGGGGTGAACTCGAAAGAAGCCGCACCGGAGACTTACAGATGAAATTTCAAATCGCACGCGACGCCCGCCCGCAGGTCACGACGCTCCTGCTCGCGACGGCCCTGAGCCTCTTCCTCTGGTTCCTCCCCTACGCGGAGCTTCTGACCTGGCCGTTCCGCATCTTCGTCACCTTCATCCACGAGGGCGGGCACGCGCTGGCCGCCTTCGTCACGGGGAACGCGGTGCACAGCCTGACGGTCTCTCCCGACGGGAGCGGCCTCGTCTACTCGACGAACAGCGGGCTCTTCTCGGGCATGTTCGTCGCCAGCGCCGGCTACCTGGGCGCGATGACGTTCGGCGCGCTGCTGCTCTGGCTGGTGCGCCACCGCGTCAAGGCGCGCGCGGTGCTCGCCGGCGCGGGCGCGCTCGTCCTGCTGCTGGCGACCGTCTTCGGGTTCCTCGCGCCGCTGTGGAACTGGAGCCTGCCGGGGCTCTTCACGCTCATCTCGGGCGTGGCGCTCCCCCTGGGGCTCTTCGCCGCGGCCAGGTACCTCAAGCCGCGCGCGGCCACTTTCCTCGTCTCGTTCCTCGCCGTGCAGTGCGTCCTGAACGCCGTCTTCGATTTGAGGAACGTGCTCTTCGCCTCGGCCCTGACCGACGCGCACACCGACGCGGCGAACATGGCGGCGGCGACGGGCGTCCCTTCGGTCTTCTGGGCGCTCTTCTGGATCGCGGTCGCGTTCATCATCCTGACGCTCGCGCTGCGCGCCTACGTCGCGGGCAAGGAGGGCCCCGCCCAGCCCGACCTGCCGTTCGAGGACACGCCGTTCGAAGCCTGAGTCCGAGGGATCGCAAGCGCTTTGGAGATAACGCAAGAGAGGCCGCCGGAAGCGCGCGCACAGGCAGCGCCGCCCGACGGCCTCTTACTTTCTGCCGACGCCGCGACCACCACGACGACGACGCCCCTCGGCTCGCTCCCCGTGGGCGCCCGCCTCATCCTGCGCTGCCGCGCCGACTGGCGCGCCGCCACGGTCGCCTCCTTCGAGCCGGGCGCGGGCCGCGTCGTCCTCAACGTCGCCTCGCCCACCGGCCACACCTACCGCGTCCGCCGCCCCGCCGACGCCGCGCTCACGCACGACGGGCACCTCCCCATCCTCGGCGAGGGCCAGTGGCGCGCCGGCCTCGCACGCTACGACGTACGCTGGTGAATCCGAAGTTGGTCAGCGTGAGGGTTTAGAGTTCGACCGCGGGGCTGAGGCCGACTCGCTCAAACTCTCCCGCGCGGGCTTCGCGCGGGGCGAGGCTCACGGCCGCGAGCAGGACGAGTGCGATCCAGAGCAGGTCTGCGAGCAGCAGGTGGACGATCTGCAACCAGACGGGCGCGAGCAGCGCCGCGTTCACAAGCCCCGCCGCGAACTGCACGGCCACCAGCGCTACGACCGTCCACGCCCACCGCCGCGCCCACAGTCCCCCGCCCTGCCTTAAAGTCCAGAGCGCGAAGTAGACCAGATAACCCCCGACCAGCACGGCCAGCGCCGGGTGCAGCATGTAGTTCCTCAGGCTGAAGAGCAGCCGCGCGGCCGCGCCCATCCCCTCCACGTCGATTGACGACCCGCCGCCCTCCGAGAAGAGCGTCGCGCCGAGGGCCGCCACCGCCCCGCTCACGCCGAGCGCCAGCGACCCCAGCAGCGCCACGCCGACGCGCCCGCGGAAGAACTCGGAGAGCGCCGGCCGCTTGGCCTCGTCCCTCGCCGCCCACCACGCCGTCAGCACGAGCGCCGCCACCAGCAGGAACGTGTTGACGAGGTGCACGGAGAGGTAGACGGCGCGCGTGACCGAGGCGTTCTCGCCCACGAGCCTGAGCAGCACGAGCCCCGCACCGATGAGCGACTCGGTCACCATGAAGAACCCCGAGGCCGCCGCCGCCGCGCGCACCGCGTGTCCGCGTCTGAAGGCGCGCAGCGCCCAGACGCAGAGCACGACGACGAGCAGGAACGCGATGCCGCTCGTCGCGCGGTGCGCGAACTCGACGAGCGTCTTGGCTGACTGCGGGTCGGGCACGACCGACCCGTTGCACAGGGGCCAGTGGTCGCCGCACCCGTCGCCCGACTTCGACGCGCGCACGAACGCGCCCCACAGGATGACGGCCAGCGTCAAAGCCGTCACGAACCACGCGTACCGCGCAAATTGTTTATTGGCTTCCATGAGCGAGTGAGGGAATTATCACGCCTCGCCGGGGTCAAAGCAAATCGAGACTTGTGGTTCGAGTCGGACTTATTAACCACAGAGACACAGAGACACGGCTGGTTGACTTATGTCTTCAAAGCCGTGTCTCTGTGTCTCTGTGGTTAACTTATTTTTCAATCAACGCAGCACGTGCCGCCACACGGCCGCCTCGCCCTCGCGCCGGACGAGCGTGCTCACCCGCGCGTGGGCCGAGGCGTAGAGCGCGCGCATCTCCTGCGCCGACGCGGGCGCGCCGAGCCTGCGCTCAAGCTCTTCGATGGAAAGCCCCGTCCGCGGCAGCGCAGCAGAGAGCGAACGCCCCTCGCCCGCGACGTGCGCGGCCAGCCCCTCGGCCAGCCACAGCGGCGCGCGCCCCGCGCCCAGGGCTTCGAGCGCGACGTGGACGAACTCGTGGCGCGGCGTCGTCGTCAACACCCCGCGCCGCCTTAAGATACTGAGCGGCTGGAAGCTGATGCGCCGCCCCTCGGTCACCGCCGCGACCCACGCCGGCCGCCCCGTCGCGCCGACGAACTCGCCCGTCGTCTCGTAGACGACGACCTCCGTCAGGGGCACGCGCGCGCCCACGCCCGCGCGCTCCAAACGCCCCGTCACGTCCGCGTACGCGGCCTCCAGAGTCCGCACCAGCGACTCCACCTCGCCCCGCGCCGCGCGCGCCGGGTAGCTCACGCGGAAGTGCTCGCTCGTGAGACTGCGGGTCGCGGACTGCGTGTTAAGGACTGAAGGGTTCGGGACGTAGCTCGTCAGTCGAAGGCCCGCGGGTCGAACGTCCGACGGTTGATAAGAGGGCCGTTGAGAGGCGTCAAGTTCGACTTCAGCCGTCGCCGTCAGCGGTTCCTTCAGGAGTTGATTTTCGACAGCGGCACTCTCGTCAACCCTCGACCCGAAGTCCGCGTCCCGCAGTTCGCCGACGCCCGCGCCGGGGAAGTAGCGCGCGAGTATCTGCCGGTAGGCGGCGCCGCGCGCGGCCGAGACGTGCGCGCCCGCCTGACAGAGCCCGATGCCGTGGCCGAAGCCCGTCCCGCGGAAGACGAACGCCGAACCCGCGCGCGACACCTCGAAGCGCGAACTCTTCAGCACGTTCCAGCCGAGCGTGCGCCCGACGATGATCTTGAAGTCCCAGCCGCGCAGGCGACGCCGCCGCTGGCCTTCCAACTCGACCAGCTCGGCGCGCCCCGTCCGGTCGCGGCGCACGACCCGCACGCCTTCGAGCCGCGCCCCCACGTCGCTGCGCTCGTCCGCGCGCAGGGCGGTCAGGAGCCGCGCCGCCGGTATCACGTCAGTCCAGGCCTCCGACTCGAACGCGCACGCCTCGTCATTAACGCCGCGCAGGTGCGCGGGTGCGCGCGACGTGCCCCACAGCTTCGACACGTCGGCCGTGCGCCCGCCGCACGCGGCGCTGAAGTAGCTCTCGGCGACGCGGCCCGACGGATCGCGCAGCACTTCGCCCTCCGTCTCGCGCACGGCGCGGCGCGCGAGTTCGTAGAAGTCCGGGCGCGCCGACTCGTCGCGCACGGGCACGAAGCGCTGGCAGTGTGTCGTGTCGCAGAGGTCGAAGCGGTCGCGCGCGTGGCGGCGCAGGTTGCGGACGGCGTACGTGCGCGCGGCGACGGCCAGAGCCTTGAGCGACTCGGCCTCCGTCTCGACGCTGCCCTCCGCGGCCAGCACGCCGAAGACGTAGTCTTCGAGCTGAAGTCTCGGCGTCGCGTCCCCGCGCGACAGCCGCACGCGCAGAGTCCGGCCGTCGTCTTCGCCGGTCGCGCCTCCTTCGCCGTTCGAGTTTGAAAGTGGTGTCCCCCGAACGTCCTCCCCCGCCCCGAGCATGCGCGCGTAAGCCTCGAAGACGGGGCGCGCGGCCTCGGCCGCCTCCGAGCCGCGCGAGCGTTTGAGGAGGACGAGGACGACGAGCTTCACCTCGTCAGACGGCACTTCACTCACGGCCGCGGCTTCCGAGCCGCCGGGCGCGGCGCGGCCCGCGGCCAGGCCGACGAACCACCCTTGCGCGCGCCAGCCGCCCTGCGGCGTCGAGGTGCCCGTCTTGCCGAAGACGTAGACGGGCAGCGTCGCCAGCCCCGCGCGCGCCGCCGTGCCGTAGGCGACCGCGCCGCGCATCCCCGAAAGCAGCAGCGCGCGGTGCGCGGGCCCCACCGACAGGCGCGCGCGCGACGCGGGCGTGAAGCCCTCCGCGCGCGCCTCGCGCGGCTCAAGCAGCGCGCCGCCGTTGAAGAGCGCCGCGTAGGCGCTGGCGAGCTGCGCGGGCGTGACGCGTAAGTCTTCGCTCTCGCCGAGCATCTCGGGCACGCCCGCCGCCTCGCGCGGCAGAAGCCCCGTGGACTCGCGCCCGTCCGCCGAATCTGTGCGCGCGCCGAAGCCGAACTCGCGGAGCGTGCGCGCGTAGGCCCCGGCGTCGAGCGACTCGGCGGCGCGGCCGAAGTAGTAGTTGCAGGAGTTGGCGAGCGCCTCGGCGGGGCCGAAGTCGGTCTGGTAGCGCGGGTGCGAGCAGTTGATCTCGAAATCTTCGTGCTCGTAATGGCTGCGGCAGGCGCTCCGGCCGTCGGGGTCGAGCGAGCCCGCGCGCAGCGCCGCCAGCATCGTGAAGGGCTTGACGGCGGAGCCGGGCGGCGTCGCCTCCTCGAAGGCCGCGCGCCCGCCGGCCGAGGCGCGCACGCGCCCCGTCTGCGCGTCGAGGACGAGCACCACGCCGTCGCGCCCGCCGAGCGCCGCGCGCGCCGCGCGCCGCAGAACGTCGTCCGCGCCTTCGACGCTCAGAGGCGCGGGCGGCGGCGTCTCACTCCGAACGAAGGGCGGAAGGAAGGGGAGGTAGGCAGTAGGCAGTAGGCAGTAGGCAGTAGTAAGGCAAAAGGCGAGCAGCAAGAGGCAAAGGATGAAAGGCGGAAACGAGCCGTGACGCACGCGCCTTCCGATTCCGCCTGCTGCCATCTGCCTCCTGCCCACTGCCTTACTCATTCGGCTCTTCTTCTTCGATGATCTTCACGTCGGAGCGGAAGCGGCGGTAGCCTGCGAAGCGGAGCGTGGAGCGCGTGCGCGGCTTGCTCGCGCCTTCGATGACGTTCACCCACTCGGCCGCGGAGGGGACGAGCAGCGTCTGCTCCGGGTCTTTGAAGCGCTCGCGCCGGAAGTTGACGACGTAGTCGCGCGCGACGTAGCGGAGGCGGCGCGAGGGGCCGAAGCGGCCCAAGGGGCCGGCGCCGATGGCGCGCGGGCTCTCGAACTCGAACGGCTCCGCGAGGTGCGACTCGTACCGGAGCACGTCGTACGTCTCGGCGTCCACCAGCAGGAAGTTGACGTTCGGCGCGAAGACGCCGAACCTCATCCCGACGAGCCGTTTCTGCCACTCGACCCGCGGCGGGCCCTCGCCCGGCCGCACCATGCGGATGCGGAAGACCTGCCGGCCCTCGAACTGCTCCTCGCCTTCGAGCGAGAATCGAAAGTCCTTGCGGTGCTTCGGCAGGAGGAAGACGAGCGACGAGACGCCGATGCCGGCCGCGGCGTCACGGCCCTTGATGCGCTTCGCGGGCTTGCCGTCAATTGTCCGCAGGCGGCGCACGGCCCTCGGGTAGTAGTCGTCCTCCTCTTCCGACAGCGCCTCGCGCGCGACGATGGCGTCGAAGACGTACTCCTTCGACTTCTTCGCCGTCATGTCCTTGCGCAGCTCCTCGTGCCGCATCGTCTCCGTGAAGGCGATGCGGAACAGCTCCGCCTGATAGCGCGCCACGCCCTCGCCGACGCGCCCGAGGATGCGCTCCAGACGTTCGTCCGCGGCGGGCTTCGCCTCCGCCTCCTGCGCGCGCGCGGGGACGCACGCGCCGAAGAGAAACGCGAGCACGAACGACAACACACTCCGCCGGCACTTCATCACTTCGACACTACTCAGGCTTGCAACTGCGGCTCGGTGACCGACTCCGTGACGGGCGCGGGCTCGGCGGGCGCGGGCTCGGCGGCCACGGGCGTTCCCGTCTCGGGCGGGGTCACGCGCGCGAGCGCGCCGAGCGTGACGACCCAGCCGACGAGCGTCAGGGCGAAGACGAAGACGAGGCGCAGGCCGAAGAGCGTCAGTTCCGCCCAGCCGTTCGTCAGGCCCGTGCGCGTGAAGAGGACGAAGTACGGCATCAGCCCGAAGAGGAAGAGGCCGACGGCGTAGACGAGCACCGAGCGCGGCGCGAACGCGCGACCCACGACGCGGTGCAGACCCTTGAGCGTCGCCTTGAGCCCCGCGCGCGCCGCCGACAGCCACAGTTGCGCCGCCGCGAGCGGCACCACGAACCCGAGCAGCACCAGCCACGTCGTAGCCAGCAGCGCCTCCTGCCAGTGCAGCGGCGCGGGCCTCGACCCTACGCCGCTCACCACCCGCGCGGTGACTTGCGACGACTCCTCCGCCACCTTCGGCAGCCACCCTTGCAGCTTGAAGAGCAGGTAGACGAAGAGCGCCGCGACGAGGGCGACGGGGACGGCCAGCAGCAACACCTTCAAGAGGTCGCGCGGCGCGCGGCGCGCGACACTGCCGGCCGTCGCCTCGGGCAGCGCGGCGTTCGCGGCCGCCGCCTGGAACAGGAAGAAGAGCAGCGGCGCGGCAGCGGCCGTCGCCGCCGTCACGACGAGCTGCCACACGCTGGCCACGCCCGTCACGAAGAAGTAGTAGACGCTCGCCAGCAGCAGCCCGTAGAGGGCCGCGACGAGCAGCAGCCCGCGCCAGTTGCGGAACAGGTCGCGTGTGGAGGCCCCGAGGGCGCCGAATGAATCTTTAATCATCGTCGTCTATCCTTTGAGTCCCGCCGCTCACTTGTCCAGAATCGTCAGGCTGGCCGTGGCCGAGTTGGCGCGCACGTCGGGCTCGTACATGCGCTCGACGCGCGCGGGCGCGGCGCGGAACTGGCCGGGCACCTGCACGCGCATCGCGTACTGGAACCGCGCGCTCCCGTCGAAGTAGTTGAGGAAGATGACGGCGCGGTTGTCGCGGAACTCGCGCTCGCTGTACCAGTCGCTCCAGTCCCTCTCCGTGTGGTTGAGGTTGATGCCGCTCACCTCCTCGACGGGTTCGCAGCCGGCGGGGATGGGGTCTTCGACCATCAGGTAGCTCCCGCGCTCGCCCTCTAAGCTGAGGCGCGAGACGATGGTGTCTCCCGAGCGCACCTCGCCCGAGAGCGGCTCCACCTGCCACCCCATCGTGCCGTCGGACTTCTCGGCCACGCGCAGGCGCAGGTACTCGCGCCGGAGCTTGAGCTGCGGCACGCCCTGCTCCTGCGTCTGCTCGTCGTTGGTGTAGTGCGTCACGGTCGTCGCCAGATAGACCATGCCGCGGCCGCGCTTGACGACCCGCACCTCGCTCGACGCGCCGACCTCGCCCCCGCGCCGCTGCAAGGTGAAGACCTGCATCGAGGCCGAGTCGGCCCCCGTCACCT
The DNA here is from genome assembly GCA_036794905.1 of Pyrinomonadaceae bacterium. Classification (GTDB taxonomy): domain Bacteria; phylum Acidobacteriota; class Blastocatellia; order Pyrinomonadales; family Pyrinomonadaceae; genus QHXN01. Next base: position 16,270 of record DAIRFV010000061.1, read on the forward strand.
GCTTCTGCGCGACGGGCTGGCCGTCCACGTAGACTTCGAGCGCGTAGTCGGGGTCGAGCTCCCTGCTCACCTTCACGTAGTCGATCAACCCGAAGACGGCGAGCGCCGTCTCGCGCGTCGAGAGCCAGTAGTGGCCGTGGCGGCGGTTGCGGACGAGCCAGCGCGCCGCGCGCGGCAGCACCTCGCTCTGCGGCAGCGTCCGCGCCAGCGCCTTGACCACGAGCGCCGTCGCCTCGGTCGTGTCCCAGAAGGCTTCGGCGCCGCCGCCCTTCGCCGTGCGCTCGAGCTCGCCCGCGGTCGCCTGCGCGCGCGCGTCGCCGCGCTCCTTCAGGCCGAGCGTCAGGAGCGCGCGCCCGTAGGCGCTCATCTTCTCGCGCTCGGCGAAGAGGGCGTTTAAGTAGCGCATGTCGGCGTCGCCGCTCTCGGCGAGCGCGTAGGCCATGTAGGCGCGCGCGTCGCGCGTGTCGCCGCGCTCGTCTCCTTCGGCGTCGAGCATCTTGCGGAGCGCGCGGCGCGCGTTGTCGAGGCGGTTGGCGTCCACCTCGTAGCCGGCGCGCTGCGCCTGCACCAGACCGTCCACGACGTACGCGGTCATCCAGGCGTTCGTCTCGTCGTCCTTCCACCAGCCCCAGCCGCCGTCGCCGTGCTGGAAGGCGTAGAGCCGTTTCAGCCCCTTGCGCGCCTTCTTGCCCACGTCGTTCGTGTCCCGCACGCTCGCCGTCTGCACGCTCTGGAGGGCCTGCGTGACGATGACGTTCGGGAGGAACGAGGACATCGTCTGCTCGGTGCAGCCGTACGGGTAGCTCGTCAGGTAGTCGAGCGCGCCGAAGAGCGTGCCCGCAATCGTGGGCGAGACCTCGACGCGGAGCGTCCGCGCGTTCGGGTCGGCGTTGGCGGGGAGCTTGACGGTGACGGTCTTGTCGGCCTCCTCGTCCGCGATGGCGAACGAGTCGGCGCGCGTGTACTTCAGGCCGCGCGGGAGGATGGGCATGCCGGTTTCGAGCGCGTCCGACTCCTGGTCGGTGAGCGCCCTGGCCAGAATCTTCAGGTCGCCCGTGGCGGGAGCCTCGACGCGCCAGTTGACGCGGTGCTCGCCCTGCGCCGGGATGGTCACGGTCTGCTGCGCCGGGTCGAGCAGGCGCGCGCCGGCCACCTCGATGCTGATCCGCGTCACCTTCTCCGACTTCAGGTAGTTGTGGACGATGCCGGAGAGCGTGACGGTGTCGCCCGCGGTCAGGAAGCGCGGCATGGCGACGCGGATGATGACGTCTTTGCGCTCGACCACCTTCGAGACGGCGACGCCGACCTTCGTGTCGGCGGTGACGGCACGCGCCGTGGCGCGCCACGTCGTCAGGTTGTCTGGCAGCTCGAACTTGACGGTGGCCTTGCCGTCGGCGCCGGTCAAGAGGTTGGGCTGCCAGAAGGCCGTGTCCTTGAAAATCTTCCGCACGAGCGGGTTGGCCGCGTCGTCCTTGATGTCGGCGAACTGGCGCGTGCTCTTCTTCTTCCGCGCGAGCTGTATCGTCTTCGTCCCGGCGTAGCCCGAGAAGTAGTAGTTGACCGAGAAGGAGGTCGAGACGGAGCTGTAGCGCGGGCCGTAGAAGGTGCGCCGGATGTCGCCGGCCGAGTCGGACGCGATCTGGTAGACGGCCTCGTCCACGACGCCCAGAGAGACCTCCGCGCCCGCGGCGGGCGAGCCGTCCGCGTTGCGCGCGAGCACGGTGTAGGAGGCCGTCTCGCGCGGGCGGAACTCCTTCTTGTTCGGGATGAGCTGGAGGTTGAGCAGCTTGTCGCGCGCGGGCACCTTGAGGTCGAGGGTCTGCGTGTACATCTCGCTGCCGCGGACGTAGGTGACGCTGACCGTGACGTTGGGGGCGAAGCGCGCCTCGACGGGGATGTCGATGGTGGCCTGCCGCCCGGCGACGTGGAGCTGGCGCACGCCGAGGATGTTGTTCATCTCGGTCGTCACCAAAAGGTGCGCGTCCTCCTTCGGCAGTTGCGCGAGGATGCGCGCGGTCTCGCCGGGGCGGTACGAGGGCTTGTCGGCGACGAGCTGAATCTCGTCCTCGCCCATGTAAGAGACGTCCGTCCAGCGCCCCGTCGGGTCGGCGACCCAGAGGTAGCCGGCCTCCATGACGACCGGCCGGCCGGCCTCCTCGACGGTCGTCTTGATGCGGACGCTGCCGGGCTGGGCCGCCGTGTAGTCGGTCGCGCCCTTGCCCTCGGCGTTCGTGTCCACGCCCACCGAGGACAGCTCCTTCTCGTCCACCTCGTAGTCCGGGTAGTCGTAGCCGTCCTCCGTCTTCTTGATGACCTTCTTCCAGCGGCGCTCGAAGAAGGTCACGCGGACGCGCGTCTGCACGGGGCGGCCTTCGCGGTCGCGCGCGGTGACGTTGACGCGCGCCGCCTCGCCCTGGTTGTAGACGTAGCGGTCGGCGTAGGCGTAGGCGACGACGTTGCTGCGCACGCCGGTGAACGAGGCCGAGCCGCTCATCGAGCGGCGGGCGGCGTCCGTGACCTCGGCTTCGAGGCGGTAGCTGTAGTCCCACTGATCCTTCGGGTCGGGCGGCGGGACTTTGAAGTCCACTTCGAGGCGCCCCTGCGCGTCGAGCTTGCCCTCGCCTTCGAGCTTCATCTCGTCGTCGTAGCCGCTGCCGTAGTCTGCGCCCTCCTCGGCCGTGGGGTCGGCGCCGAACTCGTCCTCCTCGTCCCCCTCGCCCCCGCGCCACCAGCCGTAGTAGCGCGAGCGGTAGACGTAGTACTTGACGGAAGCCTTGGCGACGGGCGCGCCGAAGAAGTAGCTGGCCGAGATGTTGAAGCGCGCCGTCTCGCCCGCGCGCACGTAGCCTTGCGCGGCCGTCACGCGCACCTTGTACTCGGGCTTCTTGTACTCCTGCACCTCGAAGCTGCCGCTGGCCGAGAACTCCCCGAGCGAGGCGTTGAGCTGGTAGTAGCCGAGCGGCGTCTCCTCGGGCAGGTCGAGCTCGCCGCTGAAGGTGCCGCGCGAGGAGATGGGCAGCTCCTGCTCGTAGATGGTCGCGCCGTCGCCGTCGGTGACGGTGACGGCGGCGGTCTTGCCCGCGGGGAGCCGGTGGCCTTCGTCGCCGGTCTCGCGGAGGATGCCGCGGAAGTAGACCTTCTGCTCGGGGCGGTAGACGGGGCGGTCGGTGTAGACGTAGCTCGTCAGCTCGGCGCCCGCGCCCCCCTCGCCTTCGTAGCCGCCGAAGTAGTAGGAGTCGAGGTCGGAGATGGCGAAGTTGTCGCCCTGGCTCGCCATGACGAGGTAGGAGCCGGAGGTCTGCGTCTCCTCTTCCGTCCCGGCCTCCTCATCCCCTTCGGCCTCCTCATCCCCTTGGGCCTCGCCCTCTTCGTCCTCCTGCGCGGGCGGCTTCTGCTCGACGACCTGGAGCTTGAGGAGTCCCTGCTTGTCGGTCGCGCCCTTCACGAGGTCGGCCTTCTTGCGTACGACCTGCACCTGCACGCCCTCGCGCGGCTGCCCCGTCTTGCGCTCGACGGCGTAGACGAGCATCGAGCCGTCGCGCGAGGTCTTCTGGACGGTGGCGAGGTCTGTGACGATGAGGATGCCGAAGGCGCGCAGGTCGTTGTGGACGGCCTCGACGAGGTAGACGCCCGGCTCGCGGCGCCCGAGGCTAATCATCCGGCGGTCGTACACGTCTTCGAGCGGCGGCATCTTCTCGCGCCACTTATCGACCATCTGCGAGGGGTTCAGGAGCGGCACGCGCGCGAAGTCGGTGGCGACGTTCAGGGGCGTGCGGTTGCTCGTGTCGTCCTCTTCGGGCCGGAAGCGCTGGTTGAAGCCCTTGCGCGACTGGTTCGGGAGCTGCTGGCGGACGTAGGTCTTGACGTGGCCGTAGCCCCAGCTCTTGAACTGCCGCAGCTTCTCGAGGAGGGTCGGCTGCTTCTCGACGGTCTTGCCGACCTCGGCCTGCTCGTCCTCGCCGACCTGGTGCGGGTTGTCCAGGCCGCGGAAGAACTTCACGGGGTCTTGCACCTTGTAGACGCGGAAGTCCAGCGCGTCCACGCCGCGGTAGTTGACCCAGAGGCGCGCGCGGTCGGTCGTCGCGTACGTGCGGTTGGTGTGGAGCGAGAAGAAGGGCTTGGCGTGCGGGTCGGGCGGCTGCGGCGTCCGCCCGTAGGGGCTCGTCATGGAGTCGGGCGCGACCGCCGCCGCGTAAGCGTAGCGCGCCTTGACGCGCAGCACGACGAAACCGAGCAGGAGCGCCAGCGCGCCCCCGTAGACCGCAACGCCTGTCAGGAAAGAACGACGGGACATAAGCCCTCCGGAGAAGTAGACAGTAGTCAGTAGTCAGTAGTCAGTAGGGAAGCCATCGTTGATGAATCGTCTTTGTGTCGGCGTCAGCGTCGGCGGGGCGGAGCCCTACTGGCTACTGACTACTGTCTACTCAAGTATTTTCAAGCGGTAGAAGCCGAGGAAATTTTTGTTGGCCGCGACGGGGCGCCAGCGCGGGTCGGGGTGGCGCGCGAGCACGGCGAGGCGCACCTTGCGCACCTCGCCCGCGCCGTCGGCCGAAGCGCCCGTGTGGTAGACGAGCCAGTCGGCCGCGCCCTCCGCGTCGGTGCGCGCGCGGCCGAGGAAGAGCATGACGTGGTAGGGGTACTTCTGCACCCAGGGCTGGTGGAAGAAGAGGAGGTCGCCCGATTCGGCCGCGCGCCAATCGCGGCCGACGAAGCGGCTGTTGAACTCCCTGAGCGTGCGCGCGTCGGCGAACTCGGAGAAGGTGCCGTCCGAGAGGTTCGCTTCCGTGAAGGAGCCCGCGGCCGTGCGGAAGAGCTTCTCGCCGACCGGGCTGCGCTCCAGCGTGTAGGCGCGCACGTCGGGCGCGACGGGCTCGTAGCCCTCGCCCATCCGCAGCAGCCACGCGCGGTCGTGCCGGCGCAGGGCCTCGCGCCAACTGAAGCGCACCAGCCCGGCGCAGTCGCGCTGGCTCTCGTTCCACTCCCTGCTCGCGTCGTAGAACTGCGCCTCGGCAATCGCCGCGAACCACTCGCGGAAGCTCTCGCGGTCGCCGTAGGAGCGCAGCTCGATGGGGTCGGGGATGCCGTCGGAGTCGGAGTCGCCCCAGACAGGGGCGGGGGCGGGCGCGGGCGCGCCGCGTCTGGCGGAGTCGCGGCCGGCGGCCGTCTGCCGGCATGCTGCGAAGAGTGGGAGCGCCGCGACGCAGAGAAGTAGGCCGAGGGTTAGACGCAGAGGGGGAAGCATCCTTTCCACTTGCACGGACGATTTCAACGACGACGACGGGCGCGCTAAAACTATCACGGCTTTACGAAATTGTCTCCCTTTTTCCGACGGCGCACGGTGACCGCCGTCACCCGCGCCGCCCCCCGTGGCCCACGCGCCACACGCCGCGGATTCTGCTCCCAACCCGCGCCCCCCGCGAGACGGCCGCCGCCAGTCCCGGGGCGTGTACAAGCCCCGCGGCCGGTGTGGCTAACCACAGGGGGAAAGAAGAGGGTGTTGGGTTTTGGGTGCTGGGTGCCGGGCAAGAGGCTTGTCTTACCCAGCACCCGGCACCCAAAACCCAACACCCTCCTACTGCCGTCTGCCTACTGTCTACTTATTCTTATTGTGCTCCCCGTTGCCGCCCCACGCGTACCAGCCGTCGGCGTCCGCCGAGCCGGTCTTGAGGCAGATGAGCAGGCCGCCCGAGGTGCCGACGTAGACGGCGCCTTCGGCGAGCGCGGGCTGGAAGACCATCGGCTCGGGGAAGTGGTACATGAAGCCGACGCGGCCGTCCCTTTGTCCCACCGAGAGCAGGTGGCCGCGCGCGCTCGCCAGATACATGAACTCGTGGCCCAGCGCGGGCGGCGAGAAGACCTGCGCGTCCTCGGCGAGCCCGCCGCCCCGTACCTCCGCGCGCCACGCGAAGCGCCCATCCGACGCGTTGATCGAGTTCAGGTAGCGGCCCTGCGCGTTCAGCATCCGCCCCTTGCTGTAGGCCGCGCGCGAGCCCTGGTACGCCCAGCCGCCGGCCACCGTCTTGACGCCGAGGTGGTCGTTCGCCCTGTGGAGCTGCGCCGCCGCGGGCGCGCTCCCGAAGCCGACCGAGGAGTCGAGCGAAGCCGCCTGCTGCTCCTTCAAAGCCACGCCGCCGCCCTTGTCGCGGCCTAAGTACCCGGCCTCGCTGCGCGCGATGGGCGCGCGCTCCGTCGCCACGCCGCGCCGCGCGTCCAGGCGGTGCATCGCCTCGTAAGACTTGCCGTCGCGCTCCTCCTTCTGCGTGACGACGACCTCGCCCCCGACGACCACCGGCGCGCTCGTCCCCGCGTTCTCCCTCTTCCAGACCAGCCCGCCCGAGGCGGCGTCGAAGCTGTAAGAGGTGCCGTCGAAGGTCGTCGCGTAGACCTTCCCTTCCGAGACGACCGGCGCCGAGATGACATCGCCCGAGATGGCCCGCTCCCAGATGTGCTTCCCGGTCTTCAAGTCTGTACAGAGCAGACGATGACTGCCCGCCTCTGCCTCTGCCGGCCGTGTCGCCTTCTGCTGCCCGCCGTGCTGCATGATGCGCCGGTTTCCGTTGCGCTGCCCCTTCGGGTAGGCCATGTAGAGCCGCCCCTTCGAGACGGCGGGCTGGCTCATCAACGGGTCGCCGAGCCACTCCTGCCAGACCAACTTGCCGGTCTTCTCGTCCACGACGACGAGCGTGCAGCTCTCCGTGTTGAAGGCCACACATCCGTCCTCGACGACGGCCGCCGTCGGCCCGTCGTCGCCCGTGGGCGTCTTCCAGACCAGCCGCCCCGTCTTCGCGTCGAAGGCGTAGAACTCGTGCGAGCCGTAGCCGCCGCCGACGAACAGGCGCCCGTTCGAGTAGGCGGGCGTCGCCAGCGGCTTCCCGCCCGGGATGCGCACGACCCAGCCCTCGCGCCCGTCCGCGGTCTTGAACGAGGCCGGCTGTAGGTCTGGCCCCGCCCCGGGCAGAGAGACCTTGACGGCCTTGCCCAAATCTATGCTCACGGGCTCGGGCGCCTCGGCCGCCGTCTTCGGCTCCTTCGGCGCGGAGGCCGCCGCGACCGCCCGTGCCCCTGCCGAACTCCGCGCCGGCCCCGCCGCCGCGTACGGCCTCAGCGCCGACGCCGACAGACAGCCGCCCACGACCGCCGCCGCCGTGAAGAACTGCCAACCCCTCGTGAAGCTTCTCCGCGTCCTCATCGCACACACCTCCGCTCTCTCGCTGTCGGGAATGAGTCTTTGCGGGGAGACTCGCGTGCCGTACACGCTGAATGCGCGAGGCGGGGAAACTTGCGGAAAAAGCCGTGAACCGTGAGCCGTAAACCGTGACAGGAGGAAAGCAGATTTTATCTTGTCACGGTTTACGGTTCACGGTTCACGGCCCTTACCGCTTGCCTTCCCGTTTCCTTGCCGCTATCTTTCATCTCAAACCAACAACGCGAACAAGGAAGGGTTTGGAGACCGATGGCGGAGACGGGCAGACTGCGCGACGACCCACTCTGGTTCAAGGACGCCGTTTTTTATGAGATTTATGTCCGCGGCTTCTACGACTCGGACGGCGACGGCGTCGGCGACTTCCGGGGCCTGACCGAGAAGCTCGACTACCTGGAATGGCTCGGCGTGGACTGTCTGTGGCTGCTCCCGATGTACGCCTCGCCCCTGCGGGACGGCGGCTACGACATCGCCGACTACTACTCGATCCTGCCCGAGTACGGCACGCTCGAAGACTTCCGCCAGTTCATCCTCGCCGCCCACGCGCGCGGCATCCGCGTCATCACAGACCTCGTCATCAACCACACCTCCGACCGTCACCCGTGGTTCGTCGAGGCGTCCGCGTCGCCCGACTCGCCCAGGCGCGACTGGTACGTCTGGAGCGACAGCCCCGAGAAGTACAGAGAGGCGCGCATCATCTTCACCGACACCGAGAAGTCGAACTGGACTTGGAGCGAGACGGCCCAAGGCTTCTACTGGCACCGCTTCTTCTCGCACCAGCCCGACCTCAACTACGACAACCCCGAGGTGCAGCAGGCGATGCTCGAAGCCGTGGACTACTGGCTCGACTTCGGCATCGACGGCTTCCGCGCCGACGCCGTGCCCTACCTCTACGAGCGCGAGGGCACGAACTGCGAGAACCTGCCCGAGACGCACGCCTTCCTGAAGAAGCTCCGCGCCCACGTCGAGACGAAGCACCCGAACGCGCTCCTGCTGGCCGAGGCGAACCAGTGGCCCGAGGACGTGGTCGAGTACTTCGGCCGGGGCGACGAGTTCCACATGGGCTACCACTTCCCCATCATGCCGCGCCTCTTCATGGCATTGAGACAGGAGGACCGGCGGCCCATCGTCGAAATCCTTGAGCGCACGCCCGACATCCCCGAGAACTGCCAGTGGGGCATGTTCCTGCGCAACCACGACGAGCTGACTTTGGAGATGGTGACGGACGAGGAGCGCGACTACCTGTATAACGAGTACGCGAAAGACCGCCGCATGCGCCTGAACGTCGGCATCCGGCGGAGGCTCGCGCCGCTCTTAGACAACAGCCACCGGCGCATCCAGCTCCTCAACGCGCTCCTGCTCTCCCTGCCGGGCTCGCCCTTCCTCTACTACGGCGACGAGATCGGGATGGGCGACAACATCTACCTCGGCGACCGCGACGGCGTGCGCACGCCGATGCAGT
>DAIRFV010000314.1:0-6772 GCA_036794905.1 Pyrinomonadaceae bacterium
GGTCGGCCGGCTTGTAGTCGAGGAGGAAGGCGTGCTCCCACACGTCCATCACGAGCACGGGGACGAAGCCCGCGACGTTGCCCACCTCGTGCAAAGTGATCCAGTGGTTCGAGAGCCGCTCGTTGACCGGGTCCTGGTAGCAGACCGCCCAGCCCACGCCGCGCATCTTGCCGATGCCGACGAAATCCGCCTTCCAGATGTCGTAGCTGCCGAAGGAGCTTTCGGCCAGTTTGTAGAAGTTCGTGTTCTTCTCGGGGTCGGTCGTCGTCGAGCCCTTCTTCATGTTGCCGAAGTACCACTCGTGCAAGACCATGCCGTTGTACTCGAAGCCGAGGCGGCGGGTCAGTTCCGAGTAGGCGGGCACCTCCTCCTGATCGACCTTGCCGTCCGAGAGTATCTCGGTAATCTTGGTCGTCAGCGTGTTGGTGTTCGTGACATAGCCCTCGTAGAGCTTGAAGTGCATCTCCAAAGTCTGGTCGGAGATGCCGTTCAGCCCGCTCAAATCGAACTGCTTCGCCGTGTAAAGCTTAACGTCTGCCATCACATCCTCCTTGTTATCATGGCGGCGACTCCCGAAAGCGAGGCGGCCGCCCCGAGCCGCGGCGACGCCGCCCGTTCGTGCGCGCACACACACGCGCGCCCGCAGGCTTTCACGATCTCGTTTGTCGCTCGGCTGAGACTTGGGAAGATTATAGAACAGTAACGCGGGCGGGAGCGAGCGGGCACGGGGGAACGAGGAGCCGTAGACAGTCGGACGGTAGTCGGTAGTCGGTAGAAGGACGAGGCGGCGCGCCCGACCTGAAGGCTTCGGACGCGCCGCCTCTTTTTCTACCGACTACTGTCCACTCATTTTCACTTACCGAACATGATGTAGTCGCCGTGCGAGGTGCCCATGAACCAGAGCATCGGGAGCGAGAGCCAGGCGTTGGTGCGCGAGGCGAGGAAGGCGCGGCGCGCGAGCGCGGCGTCGGGCGGCGTGCCCTCGGCCGTGGCGGCGATGATGCGCTTCTGCGCCGGCCAGATGATGCCCCACACGTTCAGCAGCATGATGAGCCCGAGCGCGCCGCCGATGCCGATGGAGAGCGTCTTGTTGCTGGCCCAGTGCTCGCGCCGGCCCGTCAACTGCGAGTCGAGGAACCAGATGAGCGCCACCGACATGGCGATGACCAGCCCGGCCGTCGCCACCGCCAGAATCTTCCCGTCCTTGTTCAGGTTCGGCAGCAGCACGAAGTTGAAGACGGCCCACGTCGCGGCGCCGATGATGATCCAGACGAGGAGGATGAGCCAGACGTTGGCGCCCGCGCCGTCGGTGTTGGCGTTAATCACGTCCGGGCGCAGGATGTACATCGCGTAGTAGCCGAGCCCCGCCAGGACGGTGACGACCGCGCCCCAGCGGAAGTACCAGAGCGCCTTCGGCATCAGGTTGGGGACGACGATCTTCTTCGTCGGCGCGTCGAGCGCCTTCATGAAGTTGACGTTGACGAGGTTGAAGAAGTAGAGCATCCCGATCCAGGTGATGCCGGCGACGAAGTGCGCCCAGCGCATGATGATTCTTATCAGCTCGCTCGGCTCCGGCGCGTGGAAGATGTCCTGGAACATCGCGAGGGTCGCGGGAAGATGCAGGGTTGGGTCGAACATCTCAATCCTCCGAAATTTTTCTCTGGATGAACTGCGTGCTCGTCCGTGCCCCTGCTCGAACTGCCCTCGGCGGGTGGCGGACGGGGCGGCCCGCGCCTCGACGCGGAAAGGGGACGGGCGCGCTTCGGGCGGCGGCTGCTTCGGACTTTCAAACTGCCTTTAGTTTGCGCGCGTGAGATTAGCACAAAACCGGCCCCCCCGGCGCAAGAATTCTCGTCACTCGGGCACGCGGCTCTGCTCGGGGACGGGGGCGAACGCTTCGGGGTCGAGCGTCAACTGGCGGTAGGCTTCGCGCAGGCGCAGGGCGGGGCTGCCGACGGGGATCGTGTAGCGGTGGTAGTCGAACGTGGTGACGAGCGCGACGCCGAGCGCGGCCGAGGTGAGGAAGACCTCCTCGGCGTCGGCCATGTCGTGCAGGGTGTGCGCGCCCTCCGCGAGGGGGACGGCGAGGTCGGAGGCCAGCTCGATGACGCGCGCGCGCGTCGTGCCGGCCGTGGCGCCGGTCGCGAGCGCGGGCGTGTGCACGGTGCCGTGCTTGACCCAGAAGAGGTTCGCCGTCGTCGCGCAGGCGACCTCGCCGCGCTCGTTGCACATCACGGCCTCGTCGAAGTCGCGCGCGCGCGCCTCCTCCCACGCGAGGATGTGTTCGAGCCGGTTGACGGTCTTGACGCCGACGAGCGGCGAGCAGGTGTTGACGCGGTAGGGCGAGACGGTGAGCCCCAACGACTCGGGCGGCGCCCAGGCCTCGGCCGTCATCATCAGGAGGTCGGAGGCGCGCCCCTCGCCCCCCACCTTCCAGCGGCCGCGCACGGCGCGCGCGAGCAGGTGGACGCGCGCACGCCCCTCCTCGACCCCGTTCGCCTCGATGAGGTGTGAGAGCAGAAGCGCCGCCTCGTTGTCGCCGAAGTCGCACTCGACGCCGGCTCTTTCGGCGTGCGCGAGCAGCCGCGCCCAGTGCGCGTCCCAGAGGAAGGGGCGCCCCTTGTGCACGGCCACGGTCGTGAAGACGCCGCGGCCGTAGAGCGCCGCCGACGTGACGGCGTGCAGCCGCGCGCGCCTCGCTTCGAGGAGCCGCCGGTTGAGTATGACGTGCTGGTGCATCTCGGGAGTGATGCGGCGCGCGCGCCGTGTGCGAGGCGGCGCCGGCCGCGGCAGCATACACGAACGCCGCCGGTCTTGGCCAACTTTTTGCGCCCCGCCGCGCGTGTTGTATGCTCGCCGTCGGAAGAGATGTCCAACCCCGAAAGCAGTCCGGAGAACGAGCGCGCGCCGGAGAGAGGCGCGAAGCCGAGCTTGCGCGTCCGCGTCGCGGTCGTCGCCGCGAGCGTCGTCGTCGCGCTGCTCATCTTCGAGCTGTTCCTGCGCGTCGTCGGCTACACCTACCCGGTCTTCTACCGGCCGGACGAGGCGCGCGGCTACTCTCTGTGGCCGGGCGCGGCGGGTCGCTACCGGCGCGAGGGCGCGGCGCACGTGAGCATCAGCTCGGACGGACTGCGCGACCGCGAGCATTCAAAGGGTAAGCCCGCCGGGGCGCTTCGCATCGCCGTCGTCGGCGACTCTTACGCGGAGGCGTTTCAGGTCGAGCGCGAGAGGGCTTTCTGGTCGGTGCTGGAAGGAAGACTGAAGGACTGCCCCGCGCTCGCCGGGCGTGAGGTCGAGGTCATCAACTTCGGCGTCTCGGGCTACGGCACGGCGCAGGAATTACTCACCCTGCGCGAGAAGGTGTGGGGTTATTCGCCGGACGTGGTGCTCCTCGCCGTCACAACCAACAACGACGTGCTCGACAACTCGCGCGCGCTGAAGGCGACGGAAGAGATTCCGTACTTCCGTCTCGAAGGCGACCGCCTCATCCTCGACGACTCGTTCCGCCGGACGGCCGCCTTCCGCCTGCGCAACTCCCCGCTCAACCGCACGGGGCGCTGGCTGCGCGAGCACCTGCGCTTCGTCCAGGCCATCCACGAGGGTCAGGGCGCCGTCAAGTCGCGCCTCGACGCGTGGCGCGAGCGCCGGCGTCTGGCGAAGGCGAAGGAGAAGGACGGCGCGGGCGCGGGCGCAGGGGTGAAGACGGAGGGCGCGCCGCAGGCCAACGGCACGACACCCGCGGGGGACGTGCCGGCCGACGAGCTGGGCACGGCCAACGTCATCTACCGCGAGCCCGCGGACGAGGTCTGGCGCGAGGCGTGGCTCGTCACCGAAAGGCTCGTGGCCGAGATGAACGCGGAGGTCAAAAGCCGCGACGCGCGGTTCTACGTCGTCACGCTCAGCAACGGCATACAGGTCTTCCCGGACCCCTCGGCGCGCGCGGCCTTCGCCCGCCGCGTCGGCGCCGCAGACCTCTTCTATGCCGAGCGACGTTTTAAAAGTTTAGGCGAGAGAGAAGGCTTCCCCGTCTACAACCTCGCGCCCGACCTGCAAGAGTACGCAGACCGCACGGGCGTCTTCCTCCACGGCTTCGGCGCGCAGCGCGGCAACGGCCACTGGAACGAGGACGGCCACCGCGTCGCGGGCGAGTTGCTCACGCAAAGGCTCTGCGACTGGCTCGCGGGCGGCGACGGCGGGGGCACCCGCGGCGGCGGCAACAGGGAAGGAGGTTCGCCCAGATGAGACTCTTCAGACTTTCGACAGGCGCGCTCGCCGCGCTGCTCGCGCACGGCGCGGCCGCGCCGGTTAAGACCTCAGTTAAGAGTGCGGACAGCGGCCCTGTCATCAAACGCCGGGCGGCGGCGCAACAGACGGCCGCCTACAGGCTCGACCCGGCGCGCAGCAAGTTCATGATCCGCGCCTTCGCGGGCGGCCTGCTCTGGTTCAAGGGGCACGACCACTTCGTCGCCGCCCGCGACTTCACGGGCGAGGCGCGCCTCGTGCCCGGCTCGGTCAGTCCCGCCTCGCTCACGCTCACCGTGCGCGCCGCCTCGCTCGCAGAGACGCGCGACGTGTTCACCCCGCAGCAAAAGAAAATAATCGACGGCGAGCTGCGCGACATCGTCCTTGAGCCCGACAAGTACCCCGAGATTACCTTCAAGAGCACGGACGTTTCCGTCGAACCGCGCGGCGGGGTCTTCAAGGTCAAGCTCGGCGGCGACCTCACGCTCCGCGGCGTCACGCGCCGCGTCCGTATCCCCGCCGAGGTCACGCTCGACGGCGACACCTTACGCGCCCGCGGCGAGTTCGACATCAAGCGCGGCGACTTCAAAGTTCCCGCCACCTCCGCCTTCCACGGCACCGTCCGCGTCCGCGACCGCCTGAAGGTCTCGTTCGATATCGTCGCGCGGCGCGACTGAAAGGAAGAGGCGGAAGCCCGACCGCGAGGGAGGGAGGGCTCCTGTCGTACAAAGGAAGAAGGGATGACGAGAGACAGCGTGTCTCTCGTCATCCCTTCTTTGGTGTTTGTCCGGAGCCCTCCCTCGCGGTCGGGCTTCCGCCTCTTTCACTCCGCGGCGGTGGCGATGACCTCGGCCTGTAGGCGCGAGCCGAGTGAGTCGCGCCAGAGGGTTTCCAGTTCGGCCACGTCCTGTGAGACGTGCTCGGTGCCGGAGACGTTGATGCGGAGGCGCATGCCGCCCGTGCGGCCGATGACTTTGAGGGGCGCGCCGGCCTGCGCGGCGATGCGTTCGAGGCGCGTGCGCTGCGACTCTTCGAGGCTGACGAGGACGCGCGAGGGCGTCTCGCCGAAGAGCGAGGCGGCGACCGAGGTCTCGCCGTCGAGCGTAACAGTGGCCCCGAGCCCCGCGCGGCCGAGCGACGAGAAGCAGCATTCCGCGAGCGCGACGGCGAGCCCGCCATCCGAGCAGTCGTGCGCGGACTGGAGCAAGCCCTCCTCGGCGGCGAGCAGCACGGCGCGCTGCACGGCCAGCTCGCGCTGGAGGTCGAGCACGGGCACGCGCGCGCCCGCGGCGATCATCTCCTCGACGCCGCGACCCAACACGGCCGCCTCGTACTCGCTCGCCGAGAGGTCTTCGCCGCTCCGGCCGACGAGCGCGACGAGGTGCCCGTCGCGCTTGAACCCTTGGGTGACGACGCGGCGCACGTCCTCGACGAGGCCGACCATGCCGATGACGGGCGTCGGGTGGATGCCGCGCCCCTCGGTCTCGTTGTAGAAGGAGACGTTGCCCGAGACGACCGGCGTGCCCAAAGCTTCGCAAGCCTCGGCCATGCCGTCGATGACTTCCGAGAACGACCACATCACCTCGGGCCGCTCTGGTGAGGCGAAGTTGAGGCAGTTGGTGATGGCGAGGGGTCGCGCGCCGACGCAGACGACGTTGCGCGCCGACTCGGCCACAATCAACTTCGCGCCCTCGCGCGGGCTCACGGCGCAGTAGCGGCCGTTGCCGTCGAGCGACATGGCGAGCGCGCGGCGCGTCTCCTTGATGCGCACGACGGCCGCGTCCGCGCCCGGCAGCACCGCCGTGTTCGTCCGCACCATGTGGTCGTACTGGCGGTAGACCCACGACTTCGACGCGAGGTTCGGCGACGCGAGCAGCAGGCGCAGTGACTCGTTGTGGTCTTGCTCCTCTCCGGCGACGACCGCGCTCGGCGCTTCGAGGACTTCGTCCAGCTCGTCGGAGTTGACGACCGACGCGTTCGCGTCCCCCGCACTCGGAACCTGACTGCCGTGACCGGGTTGCGGCTCGCGCATCGGGCGCTCGTAGAGCGGCGCTTCGTCGGTCAGATACCTGGAAGGAATGTCGGCGAGCTTTTCGCCTTCGTGGACGACGACGACGCGGCCGGTGTCCGTGACGCGGCCGATGACGACGGCGTCCAGGTCCCACTTGCGGAAGATGTCGATGACCTGGCGCTCGCGGCCGCTGTGGGCGACGATGAGCATGCGCTCCTGCGATTCCGAGAGCATGATCTCGTAGGCCGTCATGCCCTCCTCGCGCTGCGGGACGAGCGAGAGGTCGAGCTCGATGCCGTTGCCCGCGCGCGCCGCCATCTCGCACGAAGACGAGGTGAGCCCCGCCGCGCCCATGTCCTGAATCCCCGCGACCGAGCCCGCGCGCATCGCTTCGAGGCAGGCTTCGAGCAGGAGCTTTTCAAGGAACGGGTCGCCGACCTGCACGGTCGGGCGCTTCTCCAGCGCCTCCTCGTCGAACTCGGCCGAGGCCATCGTCGCGCCGTGGATGCCGTCGCGGCC
>DAIRFV010000062.1:0-6867 GCA_036794905.1 Pyrinomonadaceae bacterium
ACACCCAGCACCTTCTTACTGCCTACTGCTCTCACACCTCCGCCAGCGCCGCCTCCCGCTTCTTCCCGCCGCCCTCGTCGTCGAGCTTCTGACCCGCGAGCGCGATGAAGGCGTCGTCCAGGGTCTCGGCGCCCGAGGCGCGCTTCAGCTCGTCGGCCGTGCCCTCGGCGATGAGGCGGCCGCCCGCGATGAAGCCGATGCGCGCGCAGAGCCGCTCGGTCTCGGCCATGTCGTGCGAGGTCAAAAGAATCGTCGTCCCGTGCTCGCCCCTCAAGTTTTCGAGAAAGGTCTGCACGTCGCGCCGGCTCTTCGGGTCGAGCCCCGTGGTCGGCTCGTCGAGGAGCAGCAGCGGCGGGTTGACCAGGAGCGCGCGCGTGATGGCGACCTTCTGCTGCATGCCGCGGCTCAGCTCTTCGAGCGGGTCGGTGAACTTCTCGCCCTCCATCCCCAGCGCTTCGAGAATCTCCAGCGCGCGGCGCTCCGCGGCGGCCTTGTCGAGGCCGTAGAGGAAGGCCGAGTAGAGCAGGTTCTCGCGCGCCGAGAGCTTCTTGTAGAAGGCCGCGTCCACGCTCACGCGCCCGATGCGGCGGCGCACCTCCGATTCCTCGCCGGGGATGCGGTAGCCGAGCATGCGCACCTCGCCCGCGTCGGGCACGAGCAGCGTCGAGAGCACGCGGATGAGCGTGGACTTGCCCGAGCCGTTCGGCCCGAGCAGCCCGTAGGTCTCCCCCACGGCGACCTCGAAGGAGACCTCCGAGAGCGCGCGCGTGACCGAGCGGCGCGTGCGCATCAGACCCTTACGCTTGCTGAAAGATTTCGAGAGGCTGCGGACTTCTATCCCGAGATTCGACATCACTCACACACCTTCCCGGCCTTTGGGTGGTCGGGCAACCGCTTTCCGTTGAAGAGGGAAAGAAAGGAAACGACGGGAGTCGTTTACGGCGGTCGGTTCTAGACGAACCAGATGATGATGCTAAATCTCATTTCGAGTCACCCCACTTGTCGTGAGTGGGGCAAGGATAGACGAGCCCGGCCGGTTTGGCAAGGGTTTTAAGGCTGAGCGCAACGAGGCGCGTGCGGAGGGCGTGGCCGCTATGTGCCGACGGCCTTCAGGAACTGCGCGGTGTCGGTGTACTGCTGGAACTTGACGACCTTGCCGCCGCGGACGGTGAAGAGGTGTGCGAACTGCGCGCGGACGCGCGCGCCGGTCTGCTTGTAGGTGCCGCTGTAGTAGCCGTGCCCGACGACGGTCTCGCCGGCGTCGAGCACTCCCTCGGCGGAGACCGCGAACCCCTCCCACTCATTGCCGAGGCGCATGAAGACGCCTTCGAGCACGGCCTGCGGGCCGACGTACGGGTTGCCGTCCGCGTAGATGAAGTTCTCGGCCTCCCGCCACTCCACGCGCGGGTCGAGGGCGGCGAGGACGACGGGGATGTCGCCCCGGCCGAACGCCTCGTAGATGCCTTTGACGACGTTGACGCTCTCCTCTGACATAGTGCCTCCTTTGACAGTGTCTCAGTTCGGGCGAGGTTTCAGGCCTTCGGCAACCCCTTGCGCGCGATACCCGACATGACCTCGGAGAAGCGGTCGAGTTCCTTGAGCGTCGTGTAGACGCTGGGGGTGATGCGGACGCCTTTGAACTCGTCGTGGACGATGGGGGTGGCGAAGATTTTGTGGCGGCGCATGAGGTGGTCGCAGACGGCGACGGGGTCTGTGCCCGAGACTTCGACGTTGGCGAGCGCGCAGGACTGGCGGTCGTCGAAGGAGGTGTTGAAGCGGACGCCCGGCTCGTCCTTCAACTGGTTCATCCAGTGGCGCGCGAGGAAGCGCAGACGCGCCTCCTTGCGCCCGGGGCCGACGCCCTGGTGGAAGAGCAGCGCCTCGCCGATGGCGAGCCGCTGCGCGGCCGAGCGCGTGCCCGTCTCCTCGAACTTGCGGATGTCGGCGTCCTGCGTCTTCTCCGCGGCGAAGAGCGGCCAGACCTTCGCAATCTTCTCCTTCCTGACGTAGAGCATCCCCGTCCCCTTCGGCGCGTGGAGCCACTTGTGCAGTGAGGTGCCGAAGTAGTCGCAGTTCAAATCATCGCGCTTGAACTGGAACTGCGCGAAGGAGTGTGCGCCGTCCACGATCGTCTCCGCGCCGCGCCGCCGCGCCAGCTCGCAGATGTCGCGGACGGGCGTGATCTGCCCCGTCAGGTTAATCATGTGCGAGACGAGGACGAGCCGCGTGCGCGGAGTGAAGGCGGCCTCGTAGGCCGCCGTGATCTCGGAAGGGTCTTTCGGCGGGACGGGAACACGGACGAGCTTCAAGACTATCCGGTCGCGCCGCTCGCGCTGCCGGAGCGTGGTGAGCATGCGCGGGTAGTCCTGCGTCGTCGTCAAGACCTCGTCGCCCGCGCGGAGGTCGAAGCCGAAGAGCAGGGCTTCGAGCGAGTCCGAAGCGTTGCGCGTGATGGCGACCTCCTCGCGGTCGCACCCCATCAGGTCGGCGAGCCCCGTGCGGATGGTCTCGGACTGCGGCTCAAGGATTTGCCACATCGTGTAGGCCGTGGCGTCCTCCTGCTGCCAGAGGTAACGCACCAGCGCCTCGGTGACGATGCGGGGCGAGGGCGAGACGCCGCCGTTGTTCAGGTTGACCAGCCCGCGCGTGACGGAGAACGCCTGCTGGATGCTGAACCAGAACTCCTCGTCGCGCGCGGCCTCGGCGGCCGGGAGGTGCGCGACGCGTTTCGCCGCCGCGCGCACGTCCTTGAGCAGAGAGGCCACCGCCGACGAAGAGAGCGCGGCCAGCCCCAGTCCTTTGCCCACCGACGAGAGGAAGCGGCGGCGGTCGAGCGCGCCGGGGTAGTGTTCCATTCTCTCCGAGCCTTTCCTTGCTTGACGCATCAGGGTTTAAGGGACGAGCGTGAACTCTTCGAAGTCTTCCGACGGCGGGAGCGGCACGAAGACGTGCCCGTCGAGCTTGTGCGCGGAGGGCAGGAGCGGGTTGCCGCGCCCCGCGCGCACCTCGCGCGGCACTCGGCCGGGAAGGAATTCGAGCGCGCTGAGCCTGCGCCCCGCGTACGCGCCCGCGCGCGCGAGCTTGAGCGCGCCGCCGCCGAGCGTCGCGGTCGTCGTGCGCCGCTCGCCGTAGCCGTCGCCCGCGTCCTCGTAGAAACTGCTCACGGCGTCGGCGCCGGGGACGACGAGGAGCGAGAGCGGCGACTTCGACACCTCGCCCGTGTGCTGGACGACCGCCTGCGTGGGGACGGCGGCGCCCGCGCGGACGAAGAGCGGGAGGCGTTCGAGCGGCGCGTCTATCTCGGCGTCCTTCCCGCCCTCGTAGGTCTTCCCCGTCCACCAATCGACCCAGTTGTCGCCCGCGGGGAAGTAGACGCCGCGCTTCGTCACACCCTCCCGCACCACGGGCGCGACGAGCAGGTCGCGGCCGACGAGGTACTGGTCTTCAATCGTGTAGGTGCGCGAGTCGGCGGGGTACTCGAACCAGAGCGGGCGCATGACGGGCGCGCCCGTCTCGGTGTGCTCGCGGAAGAGCGTGTAGAGGTAGGGGAGCAGACGGTAACGCAGTTCGACGGAGGCGCGGTTGATCTTCGTGAACTCTTCGCCGTAGGAGTAGGGCTCGTGCGGCTTCGAGCCGGCCTCGGAGTGCGAGCGCAGGAAGGGCGTGAGCGCGGCCGACTGGAGCCAGCGCGCGTAAAGCTCCGGGGAAGGGTTGCCGGAAAATCCCCCCACGTCCGCGCCGACGAAGGGCACGCCCGAGACGCCCATGTTGACGAGCATCGGGATCGAAAGTCTCAGGTGATCCCAGCTCGCCACGTTGTCGCCCGTCCACACGGCCGAGTAGCGCTGCACGCCCGCGTAGCCCGCGCGCGTCAGCACGAAGGGGCGCTCGTCGGGGCGGAGCTTTTTCAAACCCTCGAACGTCGAGCGCGCCATCTGCATCCCGTAGACGTTGTGGTAGCGCGCGTGCGTGCCCGGCGCCCCGTCGCCCGCGTGGCGCGCGTCCAGCGGGAAGGTCTTCATCGGGTGGTGATACACGTCGGGCTTCGGCGTCTCGTTCGAGAGGAAGACGCCGGGCTCGTTCATGTCGTTCCAGAAGCCGGCGACGCCCTCGTCGAGATGTTGTTTGTAGTAGGAGCTGAACCACTCGCGCGCGCGCGCGTCGGTGAAGTCGGGGAAGGCGCAGACGCCGGGCCAGACCGACGCGTGCAGCTCGCTCCCGTCGGCGTTCTTCACGAAGTGGCCGCCCGCCTGACCCTCCTTGTAGACGTGGTAGTTCGGGTCGAGCTTGATGCCGGGGTCGATGATGAGGACGACGCGGAAGCCTTCGGCGCGCAGGTCGGCCAACAGCTTCGCGGGGTCTGGGAAGCGCTCGCGGTTCCAGGTGAAGACGCGGTAGCCGTCCATGTAGTCGATGTCGAGGTAGATGACATCTGCCGGAACCTTCGACTCGCGGAAGCCGCGCGCGACCTCGCGCACGCGCGCCTCGGGGTAGTAAGACCAGCGCGACTGCTGGTTGCCGAGCGCCCACAGCGGCGGCAGCGGCGTGCGGCCCGTCAGGTCCGTGTAGTCGCGCAGGACGTTTCGCGGCGAACGCTCCTGGCCCCCGGTGAAGACGTAATAGTTCAGCTCGCCCGAGGCCGCGCCGAAGGTGACGCGCGCCGGGTCGGTCTTGCCCATGTCGAAGTGTGTGCGCGCGGTGTTGTCGAGGAAGAGGCCGTAGGCGTGGCCGCGCGGGCGGGGCGGGTCGCTCCCGACGACGGCGTTGCCGGCCGGCGGCTTCACGTGGCGCAGGGCGATGTAGAAGCCGATGGACTGGTAGATGGGGTCGAGCCCGCGCGGGTAGCCGTAGGTGTCCGTGTTCCACATCACGAACTGCTGCGTGTCGCGCGAGAGCGTGGCGCCGGCCTTCTCGCCGAGGCCGTAGTAGGTCTCCCACTCGACGCGCCTGACGGAGGTCTCGACGGCGCCCGTCTCGGGGTCGAAGGAGGCGGGGCGCGCCGGGTCGGCCTCGACGACCCGGTGCCCTTCGGCGTCGAGCACGCTGACGAGGAAGGGGCGGCGCTTGACGACGATGGTCGTGCCGTTGAGCGAAGAGATTCTGATTTCGTCGCGCGTCTCCGTGACCTTCGCCGCGACGGTCTTGCGGTCTTTCGAGTGGACGGCGTAGGAGTGTTCGCGCTCGAACGTGCCCGAGGGCGCGAGGCGGACGCGCGCCGTCTCGATGTCGCGGAAGGTGACGGCGACGCGCGCGCCCGAGGTCAGCGTGAGCACCACGCCGTCGGCCTGCCGCGCCACGGCCTTCACGTCGCCCGCCGCGCGCCACGCCGCGCGCGCCTCCGACGCGGGCTGCAGCAGCAGGAAGAGAAGGAGCGCGGCGAAGGCGAACGGGGCGGCGCGGTGTGTGTGTCGGGTCATACTCATTGGTGTGCGGCGAGCCGGGCCAGCGCGCCCCGCGGGTTGATGAACTCTTTCAGGCTGTCGAAGGGGATCAAAACCTTCGGCTCGCCGTCGGCGTAGGAGACCACCTGGTACTCCTCGAAGATGAAGACGAGGCCGTCGCGCGTGACGACCCAGGAGTCGAAGTTGCCGGGCTTCGGAGTGACGCCGTCGGGCGAGATGATGCTTTGACCCTCGGGGAATCCGCGGCGGAACCGGCGCGTCAGGTCTTTTTCGCAGAGCGCCGCGATGTGGCGCAGGTAGGCGGAGCCGGGTCGGAACAGTTGCGCGAGTTTCACTTCGCGCCCGGTCTTCAGGTCGAAGTTGAAGCTGACGGGCTGGTGGATGCTGTGCGCCGCGCCCCAGTTGTAGTTCACGATGTAGAAGAGGACGCTGACGAACTCGTCCGACGCGTAGACGACTTTGTGGGAGACGTCGTAAAACTCCTCGACGTCCTTCCAGTGCGGGTCTTTCGCCTTCTCCGTGTCGCCCGTGTCGTAGAGGTACGGCGACACGCCGCCCAGGACGAAGGTGCGCGTGCGGCGGTTGAACTCGCGCGCGGCGGGCCGGTCGTCTCCGACGAGCGCGGGGTAGTTGGCGGTCACCTTCAAGTCCTTACGCACGGGCTTCTGGTCAACCTCGCGCGATTCAATCGCGCGTCCGCCGCTTAAGTTGACGTAGGGCTCGAAGGCGTCGGTGCCGCGCTCGTCCGCCGGCAGCGGCGCTACGTGCGGCGTCGGCGCGGGCGCGGCCGAAGGGGCGGGCGACTCCTGCATCGACCGGGCGGCGGGCGGCGCGGACGCGCCGACGCGGCAGCCCTGCGCGCACGGCCAGACGAGCGCGGCGAGTAGGGCGAGGGCTCTGTGCGCGTGGGACATGTCAGCGGACTCTCGACGGCGGCGCGGCCGGCGCGGGCGGCGGGGGTGGCGCGGGCGGCGGGGGCGGGCTCGCCCCGGTGTCGTCCGCGTTGGCGTTCTCGGGGACGGCGCGGCGCTGCTCGCAGAACTGTTGCACGCTGCTGAAGAGCTGGCTGCACTGCTGCTCGGCCGAGAGGCCGTAGCGCCGGCACTGCTGCGACTGCCAGCCGATGGACTTCATGAACTCGGTGCGGGGCGGCACGGTGTCGCAGAAGCCGGGCGTGGGGCGGCTCGCGTCGAGGCAGGCGCGCATGAAGACGTTGTTCTTGATCTGGGCGCCGAGGCCGTCGGCGCGCGCGTGCCTCGCGACCGCCTCGTTGAGGCAGCCCTCGTTGTCCGTGCGGCGGCCGTACTCCATGCCCTCTTCGTAAGTCTGCTTGCCCGCCTCCACCAGCCCCGGCCCGTACGTGCGCGCGAGCAGGAAGACCGCGACCGCGCCCCCCACCACCAGCAAGACCAGCAGCACCCCGGCGACGAGCAGGACTTTCATCCACGTGGGCATGGTGACCTCC
>DAIRFV010000062.1:6967-24791 GCA_036794905.1 Pyrinomonadaceae bacterium
CTACTTCCTCTCGTAAACGACTCGGCCGTTGAAGACGGTGATGTCCGCCTCGGTCTGTAAGATTTCGTCGGGGGCGATGGTCAGGAGGTCTCTGGAGTGGACGACGAGGTCGGCGAGCATCCCCGGGGAGAGCTGCCCCTTCTCGCGCTCCTCGAAGGTGGCGTAAGCGCCTTCGGCCGTGTAGCCGCGGATGGCGTCCGCGATGGAGAGCCGCTGCTCGGGCCACCAGCCGCCCGCGGGGTCGCCCTCCGGGCTCTGGCGCGTGACCGCGGCGTAGAGGCCGAGGTAGGGGCTGATGGGCTCGACCGGCCAGTCGGTGCCGAAGGGGACGCGCACGCCGTGCGCCTTGAAGGTGTGCCAACTGTAGGCCCCGAGCACGCGGTACTCGCCCAGACGCTCCTGCGCCCAGCGCTTGTCCGAGATGGCGTGCGCGGGCTGCATCGAGGCGATGACGCCCAACTCGCGGAAGCGCGCGAAGTCCAAAGGCGCGACGACCTGCGCGTGCTCGACGCGGTGACGCTTCGCGCCGGCCTGCTGGTAGTTGGCGTAGGCCACGCTGAACCTGAACTCACCTTTGCGCAGGGTCTGTCCGTCGTAAGTGGTGAAGATCGAAGTCGGCCCGCCCGTCTCCCCGGCGGACGCCGTCTGCTTCGGCTGTGGGCTCGGGCTCGCCTTCAGGGCGGCCTCGTAGGCGTCGAGCGCCATGCGGTTGGCGCGGTCGCCGATGCAGTGGAGCGCGATCTGGAAGCCCGCGGCGTCGCGCTCGACGACCATGCGCGTGAGCTGTTCGGGCGGCATGCGCGGGATGCCGCTGTTGTGCGGGTCGTCGGCGAAGGGCGCGAGCATGGCCGAGGTGCGTGACCCCAGCGTCCCGTCCACGTAGCCCTTGAGCGCCGTCATTCTCAAGCGCAGGGGGTCGTCTTTGTGCGACTCGAACTCGGTGCGCTCGCGCTTCAGCTCCTCGACCGTGCGCTCGAACTGCTGCCACTCGGCGACGCGCACGGTGAGCTTGCCCTGCCGTAGCAGCTCGCGGTAGAGCGGAGTGGCGTCGAAACTGGGCACGTCGTTGGCCGAGACGGAGGTGAGGCCGTAGCGCCGCGCTTCGGCGAGCGCGCGGTCGAGCGCCTCCGACATCTCCGCGCGCGTCGGCGCGGGCACCACTTTCGTGACGAGCCCGGCGGCCGTCTCCTTCAGGATGCCGGTCGGCTCGCCCGCCGCGTCGTGCAGTATCTCGCCGCCCTGCGGCGCCCGCGTCTCGCGCGTGACGTCGCCCTTTTGCAGGGCCAGCGTGTTGGCCCAGGAGACGTGCCCGTCCACGCGCTGGAGGATGACCGGGTTGGCCGGCGCGACCTCGTCCAGGTCCTGCTTCGTCGGCCATTGGCCGCCCCAGAGCGTGTGATCCCAGCCGCGCCCCGTGACCCACGCGCCCGCGGGCAGCTCGCGCACGCGCGCCGCCACGCGCGCCTTCGCCTCGGCGAGCGTCCTGGCGCCGACGAGGTTCACGCGCAGCAAGCTGAGCCCGCCGCCGAGGAAGTGTATGTGCGCGTCGTTGAAGCCGGGCGTGACGAGGCGTCCCCTGAGGTCTATCGTGCGCGCGCCCGCGAAGGCCGCGCCGATCTCGCGCGAGGTGCCGACGGCGACGACGCGTTCGCCGTCGATGGCGACGGCCTCGGCCACGCGGCCGCGCGCGTCCGCGGTGAAGACCTTGCCGTTGGTGAGGACGAGGCTGACGCCGCGCCGCGCGCGCGCCTGCGCGCCCGCCCGGGCGGGGGCCAGCGCCGCCTGGGCGCAGACGGCCGCCAGCAGCATGGTCAGTGCGAGCCTTGTGCGCAGAAGCATCTTCTTCAGAACTCTCGCCGGGACAGGGATGAGCCGAGACGCCGTTTTTTATACCACCTTTCGCGCCGCGCGGCGAAAACTTTGAGGGCGCGCGCCTCCGCCCGGAAATCTGCTAGACTCGCCCGCGAAACTCATGCCAGCCCCCGCGACGGAAAGGCAGACGGCCGGGTCGGAGTCGGACGAGCGCGTCGCGCGCGCGTACCGCTTCGCAGACCTCTCCGGCTACACCTTCGGGCAGCGCCTCGCCATCCGCGCCGCCGACCTCGCCTTCTACCTCCTCATCCGCGCGCTCGGCGCGACGGCGCGCTTCCGCGTCGAGGGGTGGGAGCACTTCGAGGAGGCGTCGCGCGGCGGCCCGCCCGTGATGGCCTTCTGGCACGAGCAGATTTTTTTGACGACCTACTACTTCCGCCGCCGCCGCGTGGTCGTGATGACCTCGCAGAGCTTCGACGGCGAGTACATCGCGCGCTTCATCCAGCGGCTCGGTTACGGCGCGGCGCGCGGCTCCTCGACCCGCGGGGGCGTGGGCGCGCTCGTCGAGATGGCGCGGCTCGTCCGCGCGGGCTGCCCGGCCGGCTTCACCGTGGACGGCCCGCGCGGCCCCCGCCGCGTCGCCAAGACCGGCGCGCTGCTCCTCGCCAAGAAGACCGGACGGCCCGTCCTCCCCTTCGCGGTCACGGCCGAGCGCTGCTGGCGGCTCGGGAGCTGGGACGGGCTCCAGATACCCGGCCCCTTCACGCGCGCCGTCGTCCGCCTCGCCCCGCCCATCCACGTCCCCGCGGACGCCGACGACGCGCGGCTCGAAGACCTCCGCGCCGAACTGCAACGCGCCCTCGACGGGGCGAGCCGCTGAGGCGGCACGTGGCGCGCGCGCGCGGGTGTGTAGTAGGATTGCCCCACACCCCACGCAGTCATAAGTTGGCGGCAGTCCGGCTGAGAGTTTTAACCTTTCTTCCGAGGAGACTCGCATGATAAATGAGGAGCGCATCAAGAACCTTCTGCTCGAACTCGTCCAGATCGACTCCGTCTCGCGCGAGGAGCGCGACGTGGCCGAGCGCCTCAAACAGTTGTGCGAGGAGCTGGGCGCCGAAGTCTTCATCGACGACGCCGGGAGCAAGGTGGGCGGCAACAGCGGCAACGTCATCGCGCGCTTTCCCGGCACCCTCCCCTCCGCCGAGCCCATCATGATGAGCGCGCACATGGACACGGTCGTCCCGGGCAAAGGCGTCAAGCCCATCGTCGAGGGCGACCGCATCCGCACCGACGGCACGACGGTCCTGGGCGGCGACGACAAGTCGGGCTGCTCCGTCATCATCGAGGTCATCCGCTGCCTGCAAGAGCAGGCAATCCCGCACGCGCCCATCGACGCCGTCTTCTCCATCTGCGAGGAGGTCGGCCTGCTCGGCGCCAAGCACCTCGACCTGTCGAAGGTGCGGGCCAAGTACGGCATCGTCTTCGACTCCGACGACCCCGGGTTCCTCTTCACCAGGGGCCCCTCGGCCAACCACTTCGACTTCCAGATTCACGGCCTCGAGTCGCACGCGGGCGTCGCGCCCGAGCAGGGCATCTCGGCCATCCGCATCGCCGCCGAGGCCATCTCGCAAATGAAGCTCGGCCGCATCGACGAGGAGACGACCGCCAACATCGGCGTCATCCGCGGCGGCGAGGCGACCAACATCATCACCAACCTCGTCACCCTGCGCGGCGAGGCGCGCTCGCTCGACGACGAGAAGCTCGAAGCCCAGACCGCGCACATCGTCAAGTGCCTCGAAGACGCGGCCGCCAAACACGAGGTGACGGTGGACGGCGTGACGACGAAGGCGCGCGTCGAGTCGCTCGTCACGCGCGAGTACCACGCGATGGATGTCTCGGACGACTCGCGCGTCGTCCAACTCGTGAAGGGGGCCGCCGCGCGCATGGGGCTCAAGGTCGAGACGATGGCCTCGGGCGGCGGCTGCGACGCCAACATCTTCAACAAGCGCGGCATCGAGTGCGCCAACCTCGGCACGGGCATGCGCGCCATCCACACCGTCAAAGAGTGGCTCGACGTGAAAGACATGTACGCCTCCGCCGAGATGACCCTCGAAATCATGCGCCTCAACGGCGAGGCCGCGCTCAAGTAAAAGGCGAAAGGCGAGGGGTGGTGTGTGAAGGTTGAGGACGAGGCCGCGCCCGCCGCCGTCCTCAACTTTCGACTTTGGAGGGACGGATGAAACTCGCTCAGCACGCGAAACTGTTGCTCGCCGCGGCGGTCCTGCTGTCGGCCCTGCCCGTTGACCTGAGCGCGCAGCGCCGGACGCCGCGCGCGCCGGCGCGGCGCGCCGCGCGGCAGGACGACGTGGAGCGGAAGGTCGAGGCGCTGCTCGCGCGGATGACGCTCGAAGAGAAGTTGGGGCAGTTGCAGCAGTCGGGCGGCGACGTGGCGGGGAAGGCCAACCCCGACCTGTTCGAGGCCGCGCGGGCGGGGCGCCTGGGCTCGACCCTCGGCATCCGGGGCGCCAAAAACGCGAACGAGTTGCAGCGGGCGGCCGTTGACGGGTCGCGTTTGAAGATTCCGCTCATCTTCGGGTTCGACGTGATTCACGGCTACCGGACGATCTTCCCGATCCCCCTGGGCGAGGCGGCGAGCTTCGACCCGGGGGCGGCCGAGCGCTCGGCCCACGTCGCCGCGACCGAGGCGCGGGCGGCGGGTCTGCACTGGACGTTCGCGCCGATGGTGGACGTGGCGCGCGACGCGCGCTGGGGGCGCATCGCCGAGGGCGCGGGCGAGGACACGTACCTCGGCTCCGCGTTCGCGCGCGCGCGCGTGCGCGGCTTCCAGGGGACGGACTACTCAAGGCCGGATCGCGTCGTCGCCTGCGCCAAGCACTTCGTCGCCTACGGCGCGGCCGAGGGCGGGCGCGACTACAACGCGACCGAGATGAGCGAGCAGCGCCTGCGCGAGGTCTACCTGCCGCCCTTCAAGGCGGCGGTGGACGCGGGCGTGGCGACGCTGATGAGCGCCTTCAACGACCTCAACGGCGTGCCCACGTCGGGGAACCGCTTCACGCTCACGAACATCCTGCGCGGCGAGTGGGGCTTCGACGGCTTCGTCGTGAGCGACTACACCTCCGTGACCGAGATGATCGCGCACGGCTACGCGGCGGACGGCGCCGACGCCGCGCGCCTCGCCCTCCCGGCGGGCGTGGACATGGAGATGGTCGGCCGCCTCTACAACGAGCACGGCGCGCAGTTGTTGCGGCAGGGCAAGTTGCGGACGGCCGAAGTCAACGAGGCCGTCCGGCGCGTCCTCCGCATCAAGTTCCGCGCGGGTCTCTTCGACCGCCCTTACGTTGACGAGGCGCGCGAGTCCTCCGTGCTGCTCAACGCCGAGCACCTGCGCGCGGCGCGCGAGGTGGCGCAGCGCTCGCTCGTGCTCCTGAAGAACGAGCGCGAGACCTTGCCGCTGCGCAAGGACTTGCGCACCCTGGCGGTCGTCGGCCCGCTCGCCGACGACCCGCGCGCCATCATCGGCTCGTGGGCGGGCGACGGCCGCCCGCAGGACTCTCTGACCTTACTCCAGGGCATCAAGGCGAAGGTCTCGCCGCGCACGCGCGTGCTCTACGAGAAGGGCGTGGCGATTGAGGGGCGCGGCATCCTCGGCAACTACGACGCGCCGCCGCCCAACCCGAGCGCGGCGGGCGGGACGAACGTCGTCGCCGCGGGCGACATCGCCCCCGAGCGCCTGTCCACGACGCCGACCGGCGCCGACTCCATCGCCGAAGCCGTGCGCGCCGCGCGCGACGCGGACGCGGTCGTCGTCGCCGTCGGCGAGACCGCAGACATGAGCGGCGAGGCCGCCTCGCGCACCTCTCTGGATTTGCCCGGCCGCCAGTTGGAACTGCTTCAGGCCATCCACCAGACGGGCAAGCCCTACGCCGTCGTGCTGATGAACGGCCGCCCGCTCTCCATCAACTGGGTCGCGGAGAACTCGCCCGCCATCCTCGAAACATGGTTCGCGGGCACGCGCGGCGGCGAGGCCATCGCCGACGCACTCTTCGGCGACTACAACCCCGGCGGCAAGCTCCCCGTCACCTTCCCGCGCAACGCGGGTCAGGCGCCCTTCTACTACAACCAGACGCCGACGGGCCGTCCGCCGACGAACGAGAAGTACACGTCGAAATACCTGGACGTGCCCGTCCAGCCGCTCTACCCGTTCGGCCACGGGCTCTCGTACACGACCTTCCGCCTGTCGAACCTGCGACTCAATGCGACGCGCGTCAACGCCGCGGGGAGCGTCGAGGCGAGCGTCGAGGTCGAGAACACGGGACGGCGCGCGGGCGACGAGGTCGTGCAGCTCTACGTACGCGACCCGGTCGCCTCGCGCGTGCGCCCGTTGAAGGAGCTGAAGGGCTTCCAGCGCGTCACGCTCCGGCCCGGCGAGCGCCGCACGCTCAACTTCAAGCTCACGCCGGCCGAACTCGGCTTCTACAACCAGGAGATGCGCTTCGTCGTCGAGCCCGGCCAGTTCAAAGTTTTCGCCGGCCGCAGCTCCGCCGACCCCGAGACGCTGGAGGCGACCTTCGAAGTGACGGCCAGATGAACATGGAAGCAGAGGGCACAGGGCGCGAGAGTTTCCGCAGCGGCTACGTGGCGCTGGTGGGGCGGCCGAACGCGGGGAAGTCCACTTTGCTGAACCGGATGGTGGGCGAGAAGATCGCCGCCGTCTCGAACAAGCCGCAGACGACGCGCCACCAGATTCGCGGGGTCATCACGAGGCCCGAGGGGCAGATCGTTTTGGTGGACACGCCGGGCGTGCACCAGCCGGGCTTCCTGCTCAACCGGCGGATGATGGCCGCCGTCCACGACGCGCTCGAAGGCGTGGACCTGGTGTGCCTCATCCGCGACGCCTCGGCCCCGACGGGCAACGGCGACCGCTTCGTCTTAGACCTCGTCAAGCGCTCGGGCAAGGCGGCGCTGCTGCTGCTCAACAAGACCGACCGTGTCGAGGACAAGCGTCAACTCCTCCCGCTCATCGAGTGGTACTCGCAAGCGCACGAGTGGCGCGGCGTCGTCCCGCTCTCGGCGCGCACGGGCGACCAGTTGGAAGACCTGGTCCGCGAGTTCATCGCCAACCTCCCCGCGGGCGAGCCCATCTTCGCGGAGGACGAGCTGACCGACCAGCCGATGCGCACGCTCGTCGCCGAGATGGTGCGCGAGAAGATTCTGCACGTGACCGGCGAGGAGATACCCTACGTGACGGCGGTCGTGACCGAGCGCTACGAGGAGGTGTCGGACGAGCTGACGCGCGTCTACTGCGCCATCTACATCGAGCGCGAGTCGCAGAAGAGCATCATCATCGGGAAGGGCGGCGCCCGCCTCAAGAAGGTCGGCACCGAGGCGCGCCGCGACATCGAGAGGCTGCTGGGGCACAAGGTCTACCTCGAACTCTTCGTCAAGGTCGAGGAGGGCTGGCGCGACTCGCCGCGCGCCCTGAGCGAGATGGGGATTGAAGAGTAAAGAGGGTGCTGGGTGCTGGGCGTTGGGTACTGGTTAAAACCAGAACCTAAAACCCGGCACCCAGCACCCTCTTTCACTTACCACTTATGAACTGGTACGCGCTTGAGTTGAGCTGCACGGTGGGGGCGGAGGAGGCCGTGGAGTACGCGCTGATGGAGGCGGGCGCTACGGGGACGGAGGCCGACGCCGCGGCGGACGCGGCGGGTCTCGTCCGGGTCACGGCGTACTTCGAGGCGCCGCCGGAGGTCGAGCGCGTGCGGGGCGCGCTGGGTGAGGCGCTGCGCGTCTACGGGCTCGCGTCGTCGGACGTGCGCGAGATGAAGTTCCGCGAGGTCGAGGGGCGCGACTGGCTCGCGGAGTGGAAGAAGGGCTGGCGCCCCGTCGAGGTCGGCCGCTTCGTCGTCGCGCCGCCGTGGAGCGAGGTCGGCGAAGGGCCGGGCCGCCTCGTCATCCGCGTCGAGCCGGGCATGGCCTTCGGCACGGGCACGCACGAGACGACGCGGCTGTGCCTCGCGGCCGTCGAGAAGCATTTCGGCGGCGGGAGCTTCCTCGACGTGGGCACGGGCACGGGCATCCTCGCCATCGCCGCCGCGAAGCTCAATTCGTCGGCGCGCGTCGAGGCGTGCGACACGGACCCGCTGGCCGTCTCGGTCGCCGAAGAGAACGCGCGCCTCAACGGCGTCGCCGGGCGCATCGCCTTCCGCGTCGGCAGCGTCGAAGACGCGACGGCCTCGGCCGACCTCGTCTGCGCCAACCTGACGGCCGACGTGATCCTGCCCCTGCTGCCCGCGCTCCTGGGCGTCACCTGCGGCCGCCTCGTCCTCTCGGGCATCCTCACGACGCAGGCCGCGCAGGTCGCCGCGCGCCTCGTCGAGCTGGGCGTCGGCGACTCCGAAATCATCAGGGACGGCGAGTGGGTCGCGTTCGTCGTGTGAGACTTCCGCCGTGAGCCTCAGAAGATTCTACGCCAACCCCGACGCCTTCCGGCCGACGCCCGGGCAGGTGCTCCTGTCGGAGGAGGAATCGCGCCACCTCCGCGACGTGCTGCGCCTGCGCGCGGGCGACGAGGCGCGCGTCTTCGACGGCGAGGGGAAGGAGTTTGCCTGCGTCGTGCTGGACGCGGGCGGGCGGAGGGACGCGGCGCGGCTCGCGGTGCGCGCGGCCGTCGAGCCGCCGAGCCCGGAGCCGCCCGTCTTCATCATGCTCGCCGCCGCGCTGCTGAAGGGCGAGAAGTTCGACCTCGTCGTGCAGAAGGCCGTCGAGCTGGGCGTCGGCCTCATCAAGCCGCTGCTGACGAAGAGGGCGGACGTGCGGCCCCGCGACGAGCGCGACGCCGCGAAGCGCGTCGAGCGCTGGGGGCGGCTCGCGCTCGAAGCCGCGAAGCAGTCGGGGCGCGCGCGCGTCCCCCTCGTCACGCCGCCGTGGGCGTTCGAGACGTTCGTCACCGCCGACCCGGATATGGACTTCCTGCGGGTGATGTTCGCGGAGCGCAGCGGCGTCGGCCTGAATGAACTGCCGCGCCGGGATGGCCCGCCCGCGAACGTGGCGGCGCTCGTCGGCCCGGAGGGCGGCTGGGAGGACGGGGAGCTGGAACTCGCGCGCGCGCACGGCTGGCACGTCGTCACCCTCGGCGGCCGCACGTTGCGCGCCGAGACCGCCGCGATCACGGCCTGCGCCCTGCTCCAACACCTCTACGGGGATTTGAAGTGAGGGGTGTTGGGTGTTGGGTGCTGGGGTAAGACCCAGACCCGACGGCTAACCTAAGCCCAACACCCAACACCTAACACCCAGCACCCAACACCCGGTCTCACTCCTTCATCGCCAGGTCGCGTTCGAGGGCGAGGGCGCGCAGGGCGGCTTCGAGCTGCACCTGGAGGCGCGCCCACTCCTGTGTGGCGGCCTGCTTCTCCTGCGCGAGCTGTTCGAGGCGCGTCTCCTGCTGGTCGGCCTTCTGGACGTAGCGGGCGATGAGCTGGCGCGCCTCGGCCGTCTTGGTGAGCGCCTCGATGTTCTCGCGCAGGCGCCGCTGGTCGGCGCCGATCTCGGCCATCTCGCGGTCGATGGCGGCGACGCGCGCCTGCGCGGCGGCCACGCGCGCCTTGAGGTCGAGAATGTTCTGGAGCGCGGCGCGGGTCGCGTCGTCGATGTAGCGGCGCGAGATGAAGAACTGTATCTGGTCGGGCGTCACGTTCGAGAGCGCGTAGGTCTCCGTGCCCCTCTGGCGCTCGGCGACGATTAGTTCCTGCGTCTCGTTCGGCCCCAGCTCGACGCGGAAGCGGTAGAAGCGCTGGCTCTTGCCGTCGGGCTTCGGCGTCAGCTTCTCGTCCAGCTCCCACTGGTCGCGGACGGGGTGCTCGACGAAGACGCTGCGCGGGCGCGGCGTCTGGTTGCGCAGCGTGTAGACCTTCTTCTCGCGGTGGTGGTGCGACGCGTAGAGCGTGCCGTGCATGATGCGGACGGCGAAGGCGGGCGAGTTCTCCACCTCGGCGCGCACGGTGACGAGCGTGCCGAGGTCTAAGGCGAACGAGATGAGCCGCTTCTCCTCGGGCTTGAGCCGCTCAAGGAGCGCCTCGCCCGCGTAGGCGTCGCCGTCGATGACGGTGATGGCGCCGCCTTCGAGCGTCAGCGGCGAGGTGTTCTTCAGAAGCAGCCCCGACATCGGGCGGGTGCGCCCCGCCGCCTGGTTGAAGACGGAGACGCGCGAGCCCTCCATCCGCGTCTGGAGGATGGGGATGAGCGCCGAGCGGTCGCGGCGGACGGTGACGGGCTGCTCGATCTTGTACTCGAAGAGGTCGCCGACCTCGCTGCCCTCGGCCGCCGTCACGACGCCCGAATCGCTGCTCGTCATGCGCGCGCTCAGGGACGGCTCGGGCACCACGACCGAGCCCCTGCCGCTCTCCGCGCCGTCGGCCGCGAAGGCGTTGTCGCCGCGGCGCCCGTTCAGCGGGAGGTTGTTGAGGAAGTTCTGTCGCAGCACGGGCATCGCGGCCACGTCCGAGGCCGTGACGTTGACGGTCTCGCTGACGCTGGCGACTTCGAGCGTGACGCCGAGGTTCGCCCCGCGCGCCGGGCCGACGTTGACCCCGGTGACGTTCACCTGCTTGAAGCCCGCCATCGAGACCAGCACGGAGTAGTTGCCCGGGGCGAGCGTGGGCGTGCGGAAGACGCCCTCGTCGTCGGTCTGCACGGTGTGCTGCTGGCCGGTCGCTTCGTTCCTCACCACGACGCTCGCGCCGGGGACGACCGCGCCGCTTCCGTCCTGCACCGAGCCGGCGACGGTGTTGGGCGCGCCGCCGACCTCGCCCGACTCGGGCTCGTAGACCTGCGGCGACATCCGCAGGTCGTCGGGCACGGGGATGACGGGGCGGTAGCGGTAGAAGGGCTTCTGGATGGGCTGGATGAACGAGACCGGCGTGCCCGAGATGAGCGAGAGCCGCACGTCCGTCCAGTCCTCCTCGCTCACGTTGTCCACGATGGCCCAGCCCTGGAAGAAGGGCTTGCCCTCGGCGTCTAAGACGACGCGGTAGGTCGTCTTCCAGATGGGCGCGGCGATGGTGTAGCTCACGAGCATCTCGCGCGAGCCCGCGCCGTCGGAGGTGACGGTGATGGTCTTGGCGTCGCGCCGCCGCGCGCTCGCCGAAGCCTCCGCGAACTCGCCCACGTCGCGCCGCGTCCCCGCGTCGAGCAGGCGCACGCCGCGCACCTCCGCGAGGTCGAAGCTCTGCAACTCGCCGCCCTCCGAGGCGATGACGAGCGCGTGGGTGATGACGACCGAGGCTTTCGGCGGGTCGGCCTGCGTGCGGCGCTCCTCGACGGTGAGGACGGAGCCGTGGGCCGTGCGACCCGAGGAGGTCGTGACGGCGACGCGCGCGCCCTGCAACTGGCCGAGCACGCCCGCGAGTCCGCCCGACGCCCCGCCCGTCGAGGCCGAGATGGAGAAGGGGATGTCGGCCATGCGCGCGGCGGGCGGCGCGCTGGAGTTGTAGCTGACGGCCCCGACGCGGCCGCGCCCGAGGTCGAGGACGACCATCGACTTGAGCACGTCGTCCACCTGCGACTGCTTGAAGGAGAGGTCGATCTCGGCGTGGCCCGTGACGGTGCCGCGCCGCTCGATGTAGGCGACGCCGTTGCTGTAGAGGATGACGCGGCGGATGGGGAGCGTCTGCGCCGGGCGCGCGGCCGTGGGCGTCGTCCTTTCGACGGAGTCGGCCGCGGCCGTCTTGACGGCGGCGCGCGGGGCGCGGCGCTGCGCGTCGGCGTGGGGCGCGCCCGCGCCGAGGCACAGCGCGAGCAGTGCGAGCGGAAGGAGCTTGGCTGTCATTGTGGGCATGGTGGGCCTCCGAAAATAAAGAGTGTGGTCGGGCACACGTCCGCCCCCTTGCCTTCGCAGGCGTCCGTTCGTGTGCGGAATTTTCCCGGGACTGCCGGGCACCGGCCGGCGCATCAGCAGAACGTTCGGCGTGACGATTTCTTGATGCGGATTTTCGTCCCGAGGGTTGGATGGGGGGGGAAGTAGACGGTAGACGGTAGGCAGTCGTCAGTAGGTTCCGCTCTCCGAAGGCTGATGCTGACAGCCGAACTGTTCGACTAACTGTGGTTTTTCTACTGACTACTGACTACTGACTACCGTCTACTCTTTCTTTTTTTCCCCCGCGGGCGCAGAATACTCGGGCGCCGCCGAAGCGGGTTGAAAAAAGAAAACGCGGGCGGGCGCGCGGGCGTATAAGTTGTCGGCCGGACAACCTGGGGCGGGAGATTCAGAAACGAATGGCTTACAGCACTGAGGAGGCGGTCGCGCGCGCGCGCAGAGACCTGGCGGAGCGGCTCGGCGTCCCGGAAGGGGAGGTCGAAGAGGCGGAAGTCTCCGAGGCCGACTTCCCCAACGCGGCGCTCGGGGCGCCTGTGCGCGGCGAGATGAGCGGGATGATGATTACCCCCGGCTGGCGCATACGGCTCGCCGCACGCGGCGAGACCTACGAGTACCGCGCCGACCGCAATCAGTTACGCCTGTACGACTTCAAAGGGAAGAACCACAAGATTTGAAAGAGAGGTGTTAGGTGCCGGGTGCTGGGTGTTAGTGAAGGCATGAGCTTTCACTAGCACCCAGCACCCGGCACCTAACACCTCCATCAAGGAGTGAGCGATGAAACGGAGAAACTACGCCCTTCACTTTGCGCTGGCGGGCGCGCTCGTCGTGCTGGCGGCCGCGGCCGGCCGGATCGAGCGCTGGGAGGGGAGGCGCACCGTCACATTGAGGCGCGAGGTGGCCGTCGCGCCCGCCGCGCCGGTCGCAGACCGCCCGGCCGTCGCCGTCGGTGAGGAAGACTTCGACGCCGCCGAGGTGCTCGTGCGCTTCAAGCCGGGCGTCTCGCGGGAGCGGATGGAAGAGGTCGCCGCCTCGCTGAACGACCAGGTCGAGGACGAGATCGAGTCGGTCGAGGGGCTGACCTCCATCGACGACCTCGACGACGCCGACGCCGAGCGCGTCGCCGCGGAGTACGCCTCGCTCCCCGAGGTCGAGTACGCCGAGCCCAACTACCGCATCAATCTCGGGCCGGTCGGCGTCAGCGACGGCAGGCCGTTCCCGGCTCCCGACGCGTCCCTGCCGCAGGGCAGCCCCAACGACCCGCGGTTCGCGGATCAGTGGGGGCTGCTCAACACGGGGCAGAAGGGCGGCCGCGCCCAGGCCGACATCAGCGCCTTCGCCGCGTGGGACAAGACGCGGGGCAGCCGGAAGGTCGTCGTCGCCGTCCTCGACAGCGGCGTCGATTACACGCACCCCGACCTCGCCGGCAACATGTGGCACCGCCCCGCAGACCTTGAGATGTACTTCGACGACGAGCTGGGCGTCATGGACGACTCCGAGGGCTTCAGCGCCGTCGAGAGCGAGCGCGACCCGATGGACGAGAACGGCCACGGCACGCACTGCGCCGGCATCGTCGGCGCCGAGGGCGACAACGGCCTCGGCATCACCGGCGTCAACTGGCAGGTCGAGATCATGCCGCTGAAGTTCATGGGGCGCGGCGGCTTCGGCTCGACGAAGGACGCGATTGAGGCCATCAACTACGTCATCGCGCGCAAGAAGGACGGCGTCAACGTCCGCGTCATCAGCGCGAGCTGGGGCTCGCAGTCGCGCTCGAAGGCGCTCGAAGACGTGATCCGCAAGGCGGGCGAGGCCGACATCCTCTTCGTCGCCGCCGCGGGCAACGACGGCGCCGACGCCGACCGAAGGCCGCACTACCCCTCGGGCTACAAGCTGCCGAACGTGCTCTCGGTCGCCGCGCTCGACCGCCGCGACGAGCTGGCCTCGTTCTCGAACTACGGCGCGAAGGGCGTCCACGTCGCCGCGCCGGGCAAGGAGATTCTCTCGACGTGGCTCGGCGGCGAGTACGAGGAGCATTCGGGCACCTCGATGGCGACGCCGTTCGTCGCGGGCGTCGCCGGCCTCGTCCTCTCGGTCGAGCCGAACCTCTCGGTCAAGGAGCTGCGCGACCGCCTCATGAGCACGGCCGATAAGCTCGACTCGCTGAAGGGCAAGGTCGTCTCGGGCGGGCGCGTCAACGCCGCGCGCGCCGTCGGGGCGATGCAGATCAAATGAGGCGCGCGTAGTCGGTCGCGGGGCGCTCGGCCGCGCGCGCCGCCCTGGGGGGGCCGTGTGACGACACGGCCCCCCTCACTTTGTCCGCCCGCCACCCTCGACGCGACATGAGCCCGAACGACGAAACGGTAATCGAGCTGAGCAGGACGAAGCTCGTCTTGTCCATCCTCGGGTCGTGCGCCTTCGTGGCGGCGGGGGCGTGGCTGCTCTCGTTCGACGCGTCAAAGATTCGCTCCGGGCGCTCGTTCAACTTCTTCTTCCGGGAGCCGTGGGTCGTCTACGGCGTGGGACTCGCGGCAATTCTGTTCTTCGGGCTCTGCGGGCTGTACGCCTTCGTCAAGCTGTTCGACAAGAGGCCCGGGCTGATACTCAACAGCTCCGGCATCGTCGATAACGCGAGCGGCGTGGCGGCGGGGTTCATCCCCTGGGCCGAAGTCCTGGGCTCGGGCGTCTACGAGGTGCAGAAGCAGAAGATGCTCGTCATCGGCGTCCGAGACCCGCAGAAGTACCTCGACCGCGGCGGCGCCGTGAAGCGCTCGCTCAACAAGGCCAACGCCAAAATGGTCGGCAGCCCCATCTCCATCCCCTCGGTCGCGCTGAAGATAAACTTCGCGGAGCTGGTCTCGCTCTTCGAACGCTACCACCGGAAGTACGGCGGCGCCCCGGCCGTCCGCGAACGTTGAGCGCACACCTTTTCGCCTAACGCTCGTCACGCGCGCCCGCTTTCGGTATGATGGCTCGCACCTGAAATCCAAAACTCGATAAGGCAGGGAGACGAAAGATGAGCGCGTCAACGCCGACCAGGGACACCACGCCAGACCTCGACCAGCTCTGCATTAACACCATCCGCGCACTCTCCATCGACGCCGTGCAGCGCGCCGAGTCCGGCCACCCCGGCCTGCCTCTGGGCGCCGCGCCGATGGCCTACCTTCTCTGGACGCGCTTCATGCGCCACAACCCGAAGAATCCGAAGTGGCAGGGGCGCGACCGCTTCCTCTTGAGCGCGGGTCACGGCTCGATGCTGCTCTACTCGCTGCTGCATCTGACGGGCTACGACCTCCCGCTCGAAGAGCTGAAGAACTTCCGCCAGTGGGGCTCGAAGACGCCGGGGCACCCCGAGAACATTCTGACGGCGGGCGTCGAGATCACGACCGGCCCGCTGGGGCAGGGCTTCGCCAACGGCGTCGGGATGGCGATGGGCGCCGCGCACCTCGCCGCGAAGTTCAACCGCGAGGGCTTCCCGCTCGTCGATAATTATGTCTACGCCATCGTCTCCGACGGCGACCTGATGGAGGGCGTGGCCGCCGAGGCCGCGTCGCTCGCCGGGCACTTGAAACTCGGCAAGCTCATCTACCTCTACGACGACAACAAGGTCACCATCGAGGGCTTCACCGACCTCGCCTACTCGGACGACGTGCCCAAGCGCTTCGACGCCTACGGCTGGCACACCTCGACGGTCGAGGACGGCAACGACCTCGAAGCCATCGAGAAGGCCATCCGCGAGGCGCAAGGCGTGACCGATCAGCCTTCGCTCATCTCCGTCAAGACCGTCATCGGCTTCGGCATGCCGACCGCGGGCACGCGCAAGGCGCACTCCGACGCGCCCGGCCCCGACGCCGTCAAGGCGACCAAGCGCGCGCTGGGCTGGCCCGAGGACGAGGAGTTCCTCATCCCCGCAGAGGCGCTCGCCGAGTTCCGCAAAACCATCGAGCGCGGCGAGCAAGCCGAGCGCGAGTGGCACGCTCTGGTCGAGCGGTACGCGGGCGAGCACGCCGAGCAGGGCGAGGCCTGGCGCGTGACGATGGGGGGCGATTTGCCCGCCGACTGGGAGTCGCACCTGCCCACGTTCGAGGGCGCCAAGTCGATGGCGACGCGGCAGGCGAGCGGCGAATGTATCAACGCGCTCGCGCCGCACCTGCCGACGCTCGTCGGCGGCTCGGCCGACCTCGGCCCCTCGACCAACACCGACATCAAGGACGGCGGCAGCTTCCAGTTCGGCTCCTACGAAGGGCGCACGATTCACTTCGGCGTCCGCGAGCACGGCATGGGCGCGGCCCTGACGGGGATGAGCCTGAACGGCGGGCTGATCCCTTACGGCGCGACCTTCATGTGCTTCTCCGACTACATGAAGCCCGCCATCCGCCTCGCCGCGCTCTCGCACGTGCAGGTCGTCTACGTCTTCACGCACGACTCCGTGGGCTTGGGCGAGGACGGCCCGACGCACCAGCCCATCGAACAGCTCGCGGGCTTGCGCGCCATCCCGAACCTCTACGTCATCCGCCCGGCCGACGTGCACGAGACGCGCGAGGCGTGGCGGCTCGCGATCCTGCGCCGCCACGCGCCGACCGCGCTCGTCCTCACGCGCCAGAAGCTCCCGCTCCTCGACCGCGCGAACACTTACGCCCCGGCCGAGGGCGCGCGCCGCGGCGCCTACGTCCTCGCCGACGCCACCGACGCCGAAGGCAAGGCCGTGACGCCGCAGCTCATCCTGCTCTCGACCGGCTCCGAAGTCTCGCTCTGCCTCGAAGCGCGCGAGGCGTTGCAGAAGGAGGGCACGCCCACGCGCGTCGTCTCGATGCCCTGCTGGGAACTGTTCGAGGAGCAGGCGGCAGATTACCGCGAGAGCGTCATCCCTTCCGCGGTCAAGGCGCGCATCGGCGTCGAAGCCGCCGCCGGCCTCGGCTGGCACCGCTGGGTCGGCGACGCGGGCGACGTGCTCTGCCTCGACCAGTTCGGCGCCTCCGCCCCCGGCGCCACGGCGCTTAAAGAACTCGGCTTCAACACCGACAACCTCACGGCCCGCGCCCGCGCCCTGCTCGGGACTTAGAGCGGGGTTCACACGCACGCGACCACCGCCCGGGAGCGCGGGCATCCTGCCCGCCGAAGCGTGCGCGAGCACGCTGCCAGCGGCGTGCAGATGCGTGCGACGGCCCGGCGGCGGCGCCCTCCCGGGAGCGCCGGGCTCCAGCCCGGCACCGTCTCACGCAAGACGCCAGGCCGGAGCCTGGCCGCTCCCGGGAGGGAAGTCGCACCCGCCTGAACACCGCTGTAAGCGACTGAAGGACTGTTTCAAAGCAAAAGGGGAGGACTTGGCCTCCCCTTTTGCTTTACTCAGAAGACGATGTTGAGAGCCGCGGGCATGACGCGGAAGTCGGCGGGGGTGCGGCCGCGCGGGTCGCCGTCGGCTTCGACGCCGAGCGGGTCTGCGGAGTCCGAAGTCTCGATGCGGACGTGTGCGCCGCGCGTGAGTTTGACGTGGGGGCTGCCCGTGTGGCCGCCGGTGTGGACGCGTGAGAGTTCGCGCAGGAGGGCCGGGCGCGAGATGTCGCAGACGGCGAGCACGTCGAGGAGGCCGTCGGTCAGACTCGCTCCGGGCGAGAGGTTCATGCCGCCGCCGGCGTAGGTGCCGTTGACGACGGCGAGCAGGTTGGTTCCGCACTCCTGCCACACGCGGCCGTCCACCGTGACGCGCACGCGCCGGTTGCGCCACGCCGCGAGGCGCGGCAGCGCCGCGAGCGCGAAGCGCGCCTCGCCGGGCAGTCGCCGCACCGCGCGCCCCTGCGCCGCCACGCGCGCGGACACCTCGGCGCCGATGCCGAGCGTCGCCGCGTTCAGGCAGACGAACCGGCGCGCCCCGCCGTCCACGCCCCCCAGCACCAGGTCCACGCGCCTCGTCGTCTCTCCCCGGAGGTCTCCGCCGCGGCAGTGTCTGACGAGTCTGGCGAGCCACGCCTCTAAAGGCTCGCGCCGTCCGCCCGAGAGGCCGCGCGCGAAGTCGTCGCCCGTCCCGGCGGGCAGCGGCGCGAGCGCCGCCTCGGGGGCGACGGCGCGCGGCCCCGCGCCTTCGGGCGGCCCCGCGCACGGCTCGAAGAAGCCCGAGGCCGCCGC
>DAIRFV010000315.1:0-1976 GCA_036794905.1 Pyrinomonadaceae bacterium
GTCGTAGTCGCCGACCATGCGGTAGACGTAGGCCACGATGGGGCGCTGGTAGCGGCGCACCAACTCCTCGAAGCCGTCCTCGCGGCCCGCCAGGGCGCGCACGACCAGCTCGGTGTCGGCCGGGGGCGCGTTCGTCCGGGAAACTGCGTGTGCGATCATGACGCCAAAGTTTTACGCGCGGGGAGCGGTGGAAGTTTCAGGGCGGACACGCCCTGCATCAGGGGCTCAGCGGCGGCCCCCGCCGCCCGCGGCCGGCTGGGCCGGGGCGGGCGGCGGGGGCGAGAGTTCGAGCGCCTTCCGCACGCCCGCGCGAATCATCTCGGGGACGCGCGGGTTGTAGCCGCGCACACGCAGGACGACTTGGCCGTCCGCCGCCACGACGAAGGTCTGCGGGATGGCGGTGGAGCTCCGGCGCGGCGGCGACTGCTGCGGCGCGTTCCAGGCGAAGAGCTTCAGCAGCGTCTCCCGGTCGCCCCAGGCGACGCGGTAGGTCATCCCGAACTCTTCGACGAACTGGCGCACCGTCTCCGAAGCCTCCTCGGGGTTCTCCGTCGTCAGCCCGACGAACTCGACGCCGCGCGCGCGGTAGTCTTCGTAGACCCTGTTCAGCCCGGGAATCTCCATCCGGCACGGCCCGCACCAGGTCGCCCAGAGGTTGATGACGTAGACGCGCCCGCGGAAGTCGCCCAGACGGAACGCGCGCCCCGCCAGGTCGCGCAGCTCGCGCCCGGTCACCTCGTCGGGCAGGAACTTCGGGGCCTCGGCCGTGACGCCCGGCTGAACGGCAGGCGCCGGCGCGCCCGTCTGCGCCTGCGCGCGCGGCGACAGGCAGAGGACGAGGGACATTAAGAAGAGAACTTTTTTCATGCCAACTCGGCGGCGGAAGTCTGACCGTCGGGGAGGGCGTCAGTATAAAGGATGAAGGGGGAAGGACGAAGTGATGCCGGTCAGCATTCACTTCGTCCTTCCCCCTTCATCCTTTCCACTCAGGCCCAGGCGAGGGCGGCGAGGCCGGCGGGCGCGGCGATCTGGCGGAAGTCTATCCCGGCCGCGGGGAACGAGAGCCGCAGGTCTGCGGGCTGGACGGCGCGCGGCGCCGTGCTCAGCGTCTCCTCGACGATGGCGCGCGCCTGCTCTTCGTCGAGCCCCGTCCCCGCGACGAGCAGCCGCCCTAGCCCCGCGCCGTACAGAGGCGGCGGCGCCTCCTCCACGCCCTCGGCCGCCTGCGGCGAGGTGCGGTCGCGGTAGAAGAGCAGGAAGCGGTAGAGCTCGTCGGCGCGGTCTTCCGTCTCGCAGATGACGCCGCGCACGTAGAGCGGCGAGCCCGCGCGCAGGACGACCGCCGTGAAGCCTTCGGCGTGCGAGCTGACGAGCAGAGAGTCGGCGCCCGCCGCGGCCGGCGCCCGCCCGCCGTCGCGCATCAGCCACCACGCCTCGCCCATGTGGCGCGGCAGGATGAGCCCCGCGCTCCAGCCGAGCGCGGCGAAGACCTGCTCGTACTCGGCGAGCACCACGAGGCGCACGGCCGTGACGAGGTAGCGCGCGCGCCCCTGCGCGTCCCTCTGCAGGCGCTCGCGCGAGACGCGCAGCTCGTCGAGCGGCGCGCCCAGGGCGCGCTCGGTCTTCCAGCGCAGCATCTCCTCGGCCTCGGCGCGCGAGGCCGGGGAGGTCTCCATCGTCAGGATCGAGGTGCGCGTCGCGGCCTCGGGCAGCGCGACCGACCAGCGCTTACGCCGCGCGAGCCCCGCGCTCGTCAGAAGCTCGTTGAGCGCGCCGGCCAGCTCGGCCCCGTCCGAGACGTTCTGCTCGTCGAAGGACGGCCGCACGAGCCCGGCCGGGAGCGGCAGCAGCCCCGCGCTCCTGACCGCGAGCCCGCCCCCGCGCCGCTCCAACTGCACGACGCTCGCGGCCTCGCCCGACAGCCCCACGGCCGCCTGCGGCAGCCGGGGCGAGATGAGTTTTTGGAAAGGGTTCAT
>DAIRFV010000315.1:2076-6715 GCA_036794905.1 Pyrinomonadaceae bacterium
CGTCACCATTCGCTGTAGCGGGTCGAGCCGTCGGAGGAGGTGTCGCCGGAGGCGGAGCGGACGTTGGTGACGCCCTGCTCGCCGCCGGTCGAGCCCGGGTCTTCGCCGAACTCGACCTGCCAGTCGGCGGCGTCGGTCATCGGGTCGATGGGAATGTCGTGGAGGTAGCCGGCCGACTGAAGGTCTGAGAGCGACTGCGGCAGCTTCCCCTTGTCGGCGGCGTACTGGTCGATCATCTTCCGCATGGTGAAGAGGTCTTCGCGCAGCGTCGCCTCCTTCGCCGCCAGCACCGTCCGGTTGTACTGCCCCATCGCGATGAGCGCCAGGATGACCAGAATCGAGATGACGATCATCAGCTCCAGCAGCGTGAAGCCCCGCGCGCGGCGCGGGTAGGCGGCAGGCAGATGGCGGTAGGCGGTCAGCGCTCTCAGCCTGCTTAGATGGTTAACCTGTCGCTGCTCACTGCCGAACATTTACATTAGCCCTTGGAAGTTGAATCCGTCTTAGCTGCCCACTGCCATCTGCCCGCTGTCCCCTACCAGTCGCTGTACTTCTCCCCGTTGAGCGCATCACCCTCGGCCTTGGAGCGCACGTCGAAGACGTTGTTGGCGCTGGAGGAGCAGCCGCCGTCGGCGTCGTCGTAATTCGAGAGCAGGCACCAATCCTTGTTGCCCGTGATCGGGTCTATGGGAATCTCCCTCAGGTAAATCTTCTTCTTCGGGATGGGCGGGGCGTTGGTCTCGGTCATGTTGCCCTGGAGGCTGCCCATCTGTTGCGCGGCCGTGGCGGTGCGCGGCAGCACGTCCACGCCCTCGACCAGCGTCTCCAGGGTCGGCGGGTAGCGGTCGGGGTTGTCCACGCCGAAGATGGTGCAGTCGGCGAGCCTCACGCGGCTGCGCGGGTCAACCCAGAGTTGCTGGCCGCCGGGGACGCCCGGCTGGCCGCCGGGGACGCCGGGGGCGCCGAGCGGGCCGCACTGCATGCCGACGGTGTCGCGGTGGAACTCGTCTATCGCGCCGCGCATCTCGCGCAGCGCCTCGCGCAGGCGCACCTCGCGCTGCCGCTTGATGGAGGTGCGGACGATGGGGATGACGGCCATCGTCAGCACGGCCATCACCGTCATCGTGATGACCAGCTCGATGAGCGTCCACCCGCCGGCCGAAGAGGACGGGGAGGCAGAGAGACGGGGAGACGGGGCGTGGGCTGGACGAGTCATAATTTCAACTGCTCCTTCCACCGTCTCCCCGTCTCCCACTCCCCCACTCCCCCGTCGGCTCTACTGCGTGACCTTGAAACGGCCGGGGGTCGTGCGCGGGCGCACGGTGCGGCCGTCGGTGGCGACGAGGTGCACCTTGTCCGCGTCGAACTGGAGCCCCGTCTCGCCGGGCGCGAGCCCCTCGACCTCGACGACGAGCAGCAGCCCCTCGCCCGTCAGCGCCGGGGCGCCGGCCGCGGGCGCGACCGAGACGACCAGCACGCCCGACGGGTCAACCGAATGCGTGACGGAGGGCGCCGCCGCCCCCGAGCCGGCCAGGCCCCCCTGCGTGACCGAGCGGACGCCCAGCGCCTTCGGGTCGAACCGCAGCGTCGCGCTCGCCAGCCCGAGCGGCGCGTCCGTCTTCAGGAAGACCATCACGCGCGCGCGCTCGCCGACCTTCAACTCCTGCCGGTCGGTCATCAGCAACAGCTCCGCCGAGCTCTCGACCCGCGCGGGGGCTGAGACCGCCGGGACGGAGATTGCCGGGGCGGCCGCCGCAGGGGCGGGCGCGGCCGGCGACTCGGACGCCGGAACCATCGGGCCCGCGCCGCCGCCGGTTCCCGCGACATTGATGGCGGCGGGGACGGGCGACATGACCGTGGCGGGGTCGCGGGCGACGTTGACGGCCTGCGCGCCCGGGTTATTCGCGGGCGCCGGCGCGGCCGCGTCGGGCTGCGCGAGCGCCCTGGGCGCGGGCACGAAGGTCACCTCCTCGGACGGCACGACGGGCGCCGAGGGCGTCGGCAGTTGCGCGGTCACGTTGGTCGGCAGCGCGCGCATGCGCGCGAAGTGCTCCTCGCGCTCGGCGTCGCGGATGAGCGCTTCGAGCGAGGGCGACTGCGGCGTCTGCATCGTGCCCGTGTCCTTCGGCTCAAGGTCCTGCGGCGTGATCTCGGGCGCGCGCAGCACGCGCGGCGTCATCGTGATGACGATGTCGCTGTTCTGATTGTCCTTCGTCGGCGTGGTGAAGAGGCGGCCGAGGATGGGGATGAGCCCGACGAGCGGCAGCCCCGCGCGGCCGTTCCGCTCGCGATCCTGCGCGATGGAGGCGATCATCATCGTCTTGCCGTTCGGGATGCGCGCCACGCCCTCGATCTTGCGCTGCGTGAAGATGGGCGTCAGCGGGTCGGGGCCGGCCTGCTGGTCTTTCGACTCGATGGTCATCGAGACCTGCACGTCCTGGTTCGGGTAGACCTTG
Organism: Pyrinomonadaceae bacterium; assembly: GCA_036794905.1. Taxonomy (GTDB): domain Bacteria; phylum Acidobacteriota; class Blastocatellia; order Pyrinomonadales; family Pyrinomonadaceae; genus QHXN01. Next base: position 4,533 of record DAIRFV010000315.1, read on the forward strand.
GGCTTGAAGTCGAGGTTGAGACCCACGTCCTCGTACTGGATGACGGGGAAGCCGTTGCCGCCGAACGCGTTGCCGACGCCGGCCTGGTTGCCGCCGGTGCCGCCCGGCTGCGCGACCAGACCGCTGTAGACGGACGCGGTCTGCACGGGCACCTTCGAGCCGACGCGCGTCGAAGACTTCTCGTCGTCGAAGGCGTGCACCTGCGTCGAGAAGAGCAGACGCGTGTTGTTCTTGCTCTGGAAGAGCGAGAGCGAAGAGGGCGGGATGAGCAGGCCGAGGCCCGAGCCCAGACCCACCGTCGAGGTGCCGAGGGCGAGCGCGGGCGTGCCGCGGTAGAGGAGCGAGCCGGCGGCGATGCCCCCGAGGTTGTTGAGCGAGGTCTGCGTGCCGACCTGGTTGCCGATCTGGAGGAGGTCGGCGCGCGAGATTTCGTAGATGGCGACCTCCATCACGACCTCGGCGCGATCCTTGTCCACGCCCTGCAACAGCTTCTCGATGATGCGGATGTTCTCGGGCGTGTCGCGGACGGTGATGGAGTTGGTCGTCTTGTTCTCGATGTACTGCGGCTGGCGGCCGGCGTTGGCCGGGAGCGCGCCCGTCAGGAGCGTGCGCGCCTCACTCGGCAGGATGTTGTAGAGGTAGAAGGTGCGCAAGACCAACTGCTGGTACATCGGCCGCTTCGACTGGTCGGCGACGAGGATGGTGCGGCGGTCGAGCTTCTGGAAGAAGAGGCCGTTGGCGAGGAAGACGTAGTCGAGCGCGCGCGCCGGGGTGATCTCCTTCCAGCGGATGTTGACCGTGCGCTTGACCTGCGAGAACGCCTGGTCGAAGACGACGTTGATGTTCATCTCGTCGGCCAGCTTGCGGATGAGCCCTTCGAGGTCGCCGCTGTACTGGACGGTCTGGAGCTGCTCGGTGCGCGCCGGCCCCTCGGTGCCGTTGGCCGGCCCCTCGGGGGGGGCCACCGTGCCCGCCGGCCCGCGGTAGCTGGTCGAGGAGTGGCGCGGGGCGCTCGTCGTGCCCTCCTTCTCGCGCTGGAGCCTGAGCACGCGATCCATCTCCTGCGCGGCGAGGTCGTTGACGGGGTCGAGCCCGTAAGCCTGCCGGTAGGCGTTGTAGGCCCCGATGTAGTCGCCCTGGTCGGCGAGCGCGCGCCCCTTCGTCATGTAGTTCTGCGAGGCGTTGAAGACGGCGCGGCGGTAGTGGAGCTGGTACTCGGTCTCGTTCGGCGCGGCGGCGACGGCGAGCGCGAACTCCTGCGCGGCCTTCTCCCACTGCTGCGCCTTCTCGTACTCGATGCCGCGGTTGTAGTTCTTCTCACCCTTCTTCGCCAGCACGCCGACGGGCGCGGCGAGCAGCAGGAACGCCATGAGGAGCGCCGCGAAGGGGCGGGCCAAGGGCTTAGACTTCATCTCGAACCTCACTTACTTTGATTCCTTGTTGCGTTGAGTCGGCTTCAGGGGCCGCGTGACATCCGGTGCGGCCTCGGCGGCCGCGCGCCTGCGAAAACCGGTCTGGTCGGGGAGTGGCCGAAACGCTTACTCGCGAGGATTTCCCACGTCCGCCCCACCACGTTCGGCCGTTACACGCCGGGGCGTAGATAATAGTTCCTTAAAGGCTGCGGAACAAGTAGGCAGTAGGCGGCGGGCAGCTCAAAGCCCCGGTGCCTGAAACTCCGATTTAATCTTGTAACTCCCATTGCGCGGAGCATCTGCCCACTGCCATCTGCCTGCGGCCTGCTACTTCCCGTTCACCGCGACGATCTCGTCGCCGTTCATCTTGACCTCTTCGACGAAGGTGACGCGGTTGATCTCGTGCAGCGTCGAGACGCCCTGGAAGACCTTCTCCAGCGCCGACTCGCGCAGAGAGCGCAGCCCCTCGGCCTCGGCCGCGCGGCGCACCTCGGAGCCGGGCCGGCGCTCGATAATCATCTCGCGGATGTTGTCCGACATGTTCAGAAGCTCGTGGATGGCGGTGCGCCCGCGGTAGCCCGTGTGGTTGCAGGCGTCGCAGCCGACGCTCATGTAGAACGTGCGGTCGGCGTGCTCCGACGGCCGGAGGCCCGACTCCAACAGCTCCTCTTCGGTCGGGCGGTACGGGCGCTTGCAGACCGAGCAGAGCATGCGCGTGAGCCGCTGCGCCAGCACGCAGTTCAGGGAAGAGACGAAGTTGTAGGGCTCCAC
>DAIRFV010000558.1:0-1721 GCA_036794905.1 Pyrinomonadaceae bacterium
GGCGCGCCGCGCCCCCATCCAGAGCGGCGACGTGCCGCCCACGATCAGGATCATCAACCCGATAATCACCCAGAGCCACCAGCCGCCGCGCGTGGGGCGGCACGCCCTCGCCAGCTTCGAGGTCACGCCCTGCGGCTGCTGCACGCCCATCGAGCCTTGCGCGCCGAAGGGCCGGATGGGCTGCATGGGCGCGGCGCCCCAGGTCTGGCGCGCCTGGAAGGGGTCTGTGGCCGGCGGCGTGGCCGGGGCCGTGGGCATCGAAGAGGCGTCTGAGCTCTGCGTGGCGACGAACTCTCCGACGCCCTCGCCGAGGCGGTACCCGCCCATGCGGCAGAACCTCAGCCCGGCGTCGAGCGTCGCGCCGCAGCTAGGGCAATTGACCGTGTTTTCAGCTCGCATTCCCGCCCCCTCCTGTTTGCGGCGCGCGTGAAAGTTCTGTTGCAGGCCGGGCGCGCGGCGTGCGGCCTGCGGCGCACTTTCGGCCGGCGTCGTGTGTTAACAATATACGCCTGTCGGAGCGCCGCGGTTGCATCCCGCGCGCGCGCGACTTAGACTCGTGCCCGCGCCCGAAGTCACGCCGCCTGAAGGTATTGTGGCTCGCGGCGCGCCCGCGCGCAAGCGCCTCCGGCCGCCCGGCACGGCGCGTGCTCTGCGCGGTGAGTAGAAAGGGAGGTCGGATAGGTGGAAGTAACCAAGGCACTTGCGGCGCTCCAGCCGCTCTACGGCAAGGACAACGTCGAGATCGTCACCGAGACGGGCGCGCGCGTCCGCGGCGTCGTCCGCAGCCTCAAGCAGACGCAGGTGCTCACACGCCCCAGCGTCAAGATCGAACGCGCCGACGGCGAAGTCGTCAAAATACTCTTCTCAACCATCACCGAAATCATCGACCACAATCGTTGAGAAAGCCGCAAACCGTAAACCGTAAACCGTGACAGGAGAAAGCCACGCTCTTCATCTTGTCACGGTTTACGGTTTACGGTTTACGGTGTTACAGTATCCGCCGTTCGGCCGCCACCAGGGCCGCGGGAAGAGTTTTGAAAGATGATGACGATTGAGGATTTCGGAGCGCGCGTGGCGAGCGTGTGGCAGGGCCTGAGGCCCTCGACGCGCAGCCTGGTTGAGCGCGCCCTCTCGACGCCGGCGCTGCCTCAGCAGGGCCCGGCCGCCAGCACCACCTCCTCACGCCGCGAGAGCATCTACGACGCGCGCTCCGAGTGGGAGCTGAGCCGCCTGCTGGCCGCGCTCGACGAGCGCGCCGCAGAGGTCGGCCCGCAGGCTCTGAGCGCCGAGCAGTCGCGCGACCTGTGGCGCATGTCCGAGACCTGCGCCGCGGTGCTCAACCGCGAGGCGCGCTCCTCCGAGGTCTTCGCGCAACTGCTCGAACGCGCGCTGCGCGTCAGGGACTACGCGCGCGTGGACGAGATCGCCGACGTGATGACGGCCCGCCTCGCGCCGAGCGAGTTGTGCGAGACGGCGCGCCACATCAACCCGGCCGTCCGCGCCGTCGCGCAGGAGGCTTTACTGCAACTGCCGACCGGCATCCTCGTCGCGTTGCTCGGAGACCCCGTGGACGCCGAGACCGCGCGCGCCGCCCTCGAAACGCAGGCCGACGAGTACGAGTCGGAAGAGGCGCGCATCGTCGTCACAGCCCTCCAACAGGTCGATGACGCCGAGGACGATTTTTAAGCGTAAACCGTAAACAGTGAACCGTGACAAGAAGG
>DAIRFV010000316.1:0-6707 GCA_036794905.1 Pyrinomonadaceae bacterium
AGAGGCGGCGCGTCCGGAGCCTTCAGGCCGGACGCGCCGCTTTGTCTTCCTACTGTCTACTGGCTACTGACTACTGACTACTCCCTCATTCCGGCAACACCCACGTCTGCCCTATCTCGGTCAAAGCGACGCGCCAGCGCTCGTCTCCCGCGGCGGCGAGGATGCGCCGGCGCGGCTCGTCGGCCGGCTCGCGGCTGAGGCGGAAGGTCGAGTGGTGCATGGGCAGGATGTATTCGGCGCCCATCTCGCGCGCCATGCGCCAGGACTGCTCGGGGTTGGCGTGGACGTAGACGTACGGGTCGTACGCGCCGATGGGGAGGATGGCGAGGGTGACGGGCGTCGCCCGCCCGCGCAGCCGCGCGAAGGCTTCGGTGTAGGCCGTGTCGCCGCCGAAGACGAGCGAGCGCCCGCGCTTCTCGACGAGGAAGCCGCCGTAGCCGCGGTGTTTGTCCGTCAGCTTGCGCGCGCCCCAGTGGTTGACCTCGACCGCCTCGACGCGCGCGCCGTTCACCTCCGTCGCCTCGCCCCACTTCAGCTCGTCCACGCGCGCGAAGCGGCGCACGAGGTCGCCGTTCCCCTCCTGCACGACGGCGCGCGTCGCGCGCGGCAGGCGCCTGAGCGTCCCCAAGTCCGTGTGGTCCATGTGCGCGTGCGAGACGAGCACGGCGTCGAGGGCGGGCAGCTCCTTCACGTCCAGCGCCGGCCGCACGAGGCGCCGGGGGCCCAGCGTCAGCACGCCGACGCGCACGCCGACGCGGTGCCGCAGCGCCGGGTCGGTCAGCAGCCACGTCCCGTAAAAATTGATGAGCACGGTCGCGTGCCCGAGCCACGCCACCGTCAGACGCTCGTCGCTCCACCGGGCCGGCTCCGGTTTGTGCGGCGCGGGCAGCACGGGGACGCGCCGCTCCTCCCAACGATCCCGCACGAACTTCCCCGCGAACCGCCGCGCGAAACCCGTATAAGTCCTCAACTCCTTGACTGAAACACTCATGATGAGTTTTTGATGCCTGAGGCGTGTCGGCGGGTAGCCAGTAACGCGCCCGACACACATTTTTGAATCCGTGAGGAAGATTCGTTGACGCGCGAAGTGATTTGAACTTTCAAATTTCAAATTTGAAATTCTTAAGGTATCCTCCAACCCGGTCTCCTGACTTTCCCATCCCGCGCCAACCCGGAGGACTCGAAAAAGTCATGCGCGCCCGTGTGAAGTTCCTCTTGCTCTCGCTGCTCGTCGCCGTCGTCCTACAGGACTCGCCCGTGGGCGCGCAACGCCGCGCCGGTGCGGGCTCGCCGGCCGCCGCCCTCAACCGGCTCTTCGAGGAGGAGTGGGAGTGGGGGCTGCGCGAGGCGCCGACCTTCGCCTCCTCGCTCGGCGACCGGCGCTACAACGACCGCTGGCCCGACCGGAGCCTCGCGGCCATCGAGCGCCGGCAGCAGCACCGCCAACAGACGCTCGCGCGCCTCCACAGAATCGACCCCGCGCGCCTCGCCCCCGCCGACCGGCTCAACTACGACCTCTTCCGCAAAGACCTCGAAGACGACATCGAGGAGTTCAAGTTCCGCTTCCACCTCATGCCCATCAACCAGGGCGGGGGCATCCAGAGCGCGAACGAGTTGAGCGACCGCCTGCGCTTCCAGACCGTCAGGGACTACGAAGACTGGCTCGCGCGCCTGCGCGCCTACCCCGCCTACGTCGAGCAGACGTTGGAGCTGATGCGCGAGGGCGTGCGCGCTGGTGTGCTCTGGCCCAAAGTCACCTTGCAGCGCGTGCCCGGCCAGCTCGACCGGCAGTTGGGCGCGCGCACGGACGAGAGCGGCTTCTACAAGCCCTTCCGCAACTTCCCCCCCGACATCCCCGAGGCCGAGCGCCAACGCCTCGCGGGCGCGGGGCGTCAGGCCGTCGAGCAGTCGGTCATGCCCGCGCTCCGGAAGTTAAGGGACTACTTCGTCAAAGAGTACCTGCCCGCCTCCTTCGACCACGTCGGCGCGTGGCAGTGGCCGGGCGGCGCCGAAGCATACGCCTTCCTCGCGCGCCGCTACACGACCACGAACATGACGCCCGAGCAGATTCACGAGAAGGGCCTGAGCGAGGTCGCGCGCATCCGCGCCGAGATGCAGAAGGTGATGACGCAGGTCGGCTTCAAGGGCACGCACAAAGAGTTCTTCAGGAAGCTGCGCACCGAAGACCAGTTCTACTACGAGAAGCCCGAGGAGCTGCTCGAAGCGTACCGCGCCGTCTCCAAGCGCATCGACCCGAACCTCGTCAAGGTCTTCAAGACCATCCCGCGCATGCCCTACGGCGTCATCCCCATCCCCGACACGCTCGCGCCCGACACGACCACCGCCTACTACAACCAGCCCGCCGCCGACGGCTCCCGCCCCGGCTACTACTACGTCAACCTCTACAAGCCCGAGACGCGGCCGAAGTGGGAGATGATGGCTCTCTCGCTGCACGAGGCCGTGCCCGGTCACCACTTCCAGATCGCGCGCGCGATGGAGCTGGGCGAGATTCCGAAGTTCCGGCGCTACGGCGGCTACACGGCCTTCGTCGAGGGCTGGGGGCTCTACGCCGAATCACTGGGCGAGGACATGGGGCTCTACGACGACCCCTACTCGAAGTTCGGCCAGCTCACCTACGAGATGTGGCGCGCCGTCCGCCTCGTCGTGGACACCGGCATGCACCACCTGAAGTGGGACAGGCAGAGGGCGATTGACTACTTCCTCGACAACGCCGCCAAGACCGAGCTGGACGTGACGAACGAGATCGACCGCTACATCACAGACCCCGGCCAGGCGCTCGCCTACAAGATCGGCGAGCTCAAGTTCAAGGAGCTGCGCGCCCGCTCGAAGGCGGAGCTGGGTGAACAGTTCGACGTGCGCGAGTTCCACGACCTCGTCCTCGGTTCCGGCGCCGTCCCGCTCGACGTGCTGGAGCGCAACGTGGGCGTGTGGCTCAGACAACAGAAGACGCAACCCGTCAGTCGGCGCGTTCAAAACAAATGACGACGGCCGGCCCGGACATTCCCGACACGACCACCTTCATCCCCGACCTGCTCTACTCCGGCGGAAGGTTTGAGCGCGGGCGCGCGCTCGTGTGCGGCCGCGAAGGCCGCGTCGTCTCCGTCGTCAGAGTCGAAGAGGTATCCGAACAGTCCGAGGCGGTGCGGCTCCGCAAGCGGGCCATGCTGCCGGGCATGGTCAACGCGCACTCGCACGCATTCCAGCGCGTCATCCGCGGGCGCACCGAGTACCGCGGCTCTTCCGTCTCGGACTCCTTCTGGACGTGGCGCGAGATGATGTACGCGGCCGCCCAGCGCCTGAGCCCCGAGGACATCTACGACGCGTCGCGGATGGCCTTCATGGAGATGTTGCTGTCGGGCATCACCTCGGTCGGCGAGTTCCACTACCTGCACCGCACGCCCGAGGGCGGCGAGTACGACGACCCGAACCTGCTCTCGAAAGAGGTCGTGCGCGCCGCGCGCGACGTGGGTCTGCGCATCGCGCTGCTGCGCGTCGCCTACGCCCGCGCGGGTTTTCAGAAGGAGCCCGACCCGCGGCAGCGGCGCTTCATCGAGCCCGACCCCGCCGACTTCATCCGCCACGCCGAGTCGCTCGCGCGCTCGCTCGACGCCGACCCGCACGCGTGGCCCGGCGTCGCGCCGCACAGCGTGCGCGCCGTCCCCGTCGAGTACCTGCGCTCGCTGAGAGAATATTCGTGGATGCGACACCTCCCGCTGCACATGCACGTCGCGGAGCAGCCGGCCGAGGTCGAGGCGTGCGTGGCGGAGACGGGGCGCACGCCCGTCGCGCTGCTCGCGGACGAGGGGTTCCTGTCTCCGCGCTTCACCGGCGTCCACGCCGTCCACGTCACGCCGGAGGAGGTGGCGCTGTTGGCCCGTGCGCGTGCGTGCGTGTGCGCGTGCCCGACGACCGAGCGCAACCTCGGCGACGGCGTCGTGCCGGCGGACGCGCTCCTCCGCGCGGGCGTCCGCGTGGCGCTCGGCACCGACAGCCACGCGCAGATAGACCTGCTCGAAGACGCGCGCGAGCTTGAGTACCACCTGCGCCTGACGACGCTCCGGCGCAACGTCCTCGCGCGCGGCGCCGGCGATGAAAGTCGCGCCGGAGGCGTTTCCGAAACCGCGCCGGACGAAGGGCGCGGGATGTCCGCGCTCGCCGCGCGCCTCTTCGAGTGCGCGACCGCGGCGGGGGCCGAGAGCATCGGCGCACCCACCGCCGCGTTCGAGCCCGGAGGCGCCGCGGACTTCTTCACCGTCGATCTCGACGACCCGACAATCGCCGGGGCCGGCGCCGAAGACCTCCTGCCCGCGATAGTCTTCTCGCTCTCGCGCGCCGCCGTCCGCGAGACGGCCGTCGGCGGCCGCCTCCTCACCGAGTCCGGCCGCCACCCCGCGCAGGACGAGATCGTCTCCCGCTTCGCCTCGCTCCAACGAAAACTGTGGGGAACGTGAACCGTGAACCGTGAACCGTGACAAGAAGGAGAACAGTTTTCACTGGTCACGGCTCACGGTTCACGGTTCACGTCTTTTCTTGTCGCGGCGGCGCGGCGCGTGCTACGCTCGGGGCACAACCAAGGAGTAAAGGGCATGAGATATTTCGCCACACGCATCCCCGCGGCTTTAATCACCTTCGTTCTGGGACTGGCGTCGGCCAACCTCGCCGGTTACGTCTGGGCGGGCTCGTCGGACGAGCGCGCCGTCCTCGCCGTCGAGCGCGAGTACGTCCGCGCGCACGTCGAGCGCGACGTGACGGCGCTCGACCGCGTGCTGGCCGACGACTTCTCGATGTTCGGCGGGAGGGTCAAGAAGGAGCACCGGCTGGCGCTCATCTCGAACCCGCTCTTCCGCATCACCTCGCTCAAGACCGACGACGTGCAGGTGGTCGTCAGCGACGGCCACGCCATCATCAGCGGCACGGCGCGGCTGACGGGGAGCTTCCGCGGGCGCGAGTTCACCTCGCCGCGCTACGGCTACACGCGCCACCTGGATAAGCGCGGCGGCCGCTGGCAGATCGTCTCGTGCGAGTTCACCGTGCCCTGGTGAGCGCGCGCCCCACCCGCACCCTAAAGATTTTGGAGAGGCCGCCGGACGCCCGGCGTGACAGCCGCGGCGGACGGCGGTCGTGCGTTTTCGTTGAACCGATGAGCGTCGAAGAGATACTGGCGGAGCTGGTGGCGATTGACTCCACCTCGACGCGCACGAACGTCCGCGTCGTCACACACCTCGCCGCGCGCGCCGAGGCCCTCGGACTGTGCGCCCGCCTCTTCCCGTACACGGACGAGCAGGGCGTGAAGAAGCTGCAACTCGTCGCCGTCCACCCGAAAGACTTCGAGGACGGCGGCGAAGTCGAACTGGCTTTAGTCGGGCACACCGACACCGTGCCGTTCGACCCGGCGTGGGCCGAGGCTCTGACGCTGACGGAGCGGGAGGGGCGTCTGTACGGGCGCGGCGCGTGCGACACGAAGGGCTTCATCGCGGCGGCGCTGGCGGCGCTCGCAGGGATCGACCTCGGGAGTCTCGCGCGGCCCTTCGCGCTCGTGCTGACGGCGGACGAGGAGGTCGGGTGCCTCGGCGCGAAGCGCCTCGCCGACGCGAAGCCCTTCCGCGCGCGGGCGGCCGTGGTCGGCGAGCCGACCTCGCTGCGACCCATGCGCGCGGGCAAAGGCTACTGCCTCGCGGAGGTGACGGTGCGTGGCCGCGAGGGGCACAGCGCCTACCCCGCCCTGGGCGCGTCGGCCATCATGCGCGCCGCGCGCCTCGTCACGCGGATCGGGGCGGTCGCCGAAGAGTTGAAGGGGCTCGCGCACGAAGCGTTCGACCCGCCGCACACGACCCTCAACGTCGGGCTCATCCGCGGCGGCACGGCGAAGAACATCATCGCGGGCGAGTGCCGCTTCACGCTCGAATGGCGACCCGTGCCGGGTCAGAAGCCCGAGCTGGTTGCAGAGCTGGTGCGCCGCGAGGTCGAACGCCTGCGCGAGCGCGACGCAGACTTCGACTGTGAGGTCTCCGTCACGCGCCTCGACGGCGGGGCCGAGACGCGCGCAGACGCGCCGCTCGTCCGCGCGCTCGAAGAGCTGACGGGGCGGGAGGCGGGCACCGTCGCCTTCGGCACGGAGGCGCCGCAGTTGGCGGAGCTGGGCGCCGACGCCGTCGTCTTCGGCCCCGGCGACATACGCGTCGCGCACCGCACGGGCGAGTTCGTCCCCGCCGCGGAGCTGCGCGAATGCGCCCGAATCCTCCGCCGCACAATCGAACGCTTTTGCGGCTCAGAGCATCAATAAAACGGTGTAGAAGTAGGCGGCAGGCGGATGGCAGCAGGCAGTTGAAAGCCCCTCGGTCAAAAACCTCCGATTTAATCTTTCAACTAACGTTACGCGAAAGCGACTGCCTGCTGCCATCCGCCCGCCGCCTACGATTTGTTCGAGGGCATCCATAGATGTTTTTATCCCCTTTACGAAGACTGCTCCCGCGGCTCCTGGCGCTGGCGCTGTGCGCGGCGGCGCTGGCGGGAGGGGCGGCGGCGGCGCGGCAGCAGCAGGCGCCGCTGACCAACGCGGAGTTCCTCGCGCTCGTCCGGCAGATTCCGCAGCGGCCGGGCACGCGCGACCAGCTCATCGCGGAGATACGGCGGCGCGGCATCGGCTTCACGCTGACCTCGGGCCTGCGCGCCTTCGTCGCCACCAA
>DAIRFV010000317.1:0-6705 GCA_036794905.1 Pyrinomonadaceae bacterium
GCCTCGTCCACGTCTCGGACATCTCCTGGAACAAGCGCATCAAGCACCCGGGCGAAGTCCTCAAGAAGGGGCAGGAGATCGAGGCGGTCATCACGAACATCGACATCGACAACCGGCGCCTCTCGCTCTCGATCAAGGACACCGAGCCGAGTGCCTGGGAGAAGTTTGTTGACGAGCACAAGCCCGGCGACATCGTCCGCGGTCGCGTGACGCGCTTCGCCAACTTCGGCGCGTTCGTCGAGCTGGCCGAGGGGCTGGAAGGCTTGTGCCACGTCTCCGAGCTTTCGGACGACCGGGTCGAGCGCCCCGAGGACGCGGCGCAGATCGGGCAGGAACTCGACTTCCGCATCCTGCGCATCGAGCCCGAGTCGAAGAAGATCGGGCTCTCGCACCGCGCGGCCAAACACGACGAGCCGGTCATGGACGTGAAGAGCTACACGACCGAGGCGGGCGGCGGCATGGCAAGCATGGGCGAGCTGGCGGGTCTGGCCGACTTCTTCAACAAGCGCGGCGGCTCCGACGAAGAGGAGAACCGCTAGCCTCTAACGGGACAGAAACGGAAAGCCCCGCGCGGAGTCGCCCGATTCCGCGCGGGGCTTTCTCCATCCTGCGGGAACGGGATTGCGCCGCCGAGGGCGCGCTAACTTGTTGGCTCCGCGACGTTTTCCCCTTGTCAGGCGTTCCCCGTATCTGCTAAGTTACAGCCCGGTTCTTGTACCCCATACTCAATCGCACTGCCCTTATTTTGCGGCGGCAGCTTTCACCGAGAGGCCGGAGAGGTGGAAACTATGACGAAAGCAGAACTGGTTGAAGACGTGGCCCGAGCGGCCGAACTCACCAAAAAGGACGCCGAACGTCTCGTCGAGATCGTCTTCGAGAGCATCATCGACACGCTCAATCAGGGCGAGAAGATTGAGCTGCGCGGCTTCGGCTCCTTCCGCGTGCGCGAGCGCGGCGCGCGCCGCGGCCGCAACCCAAAGACCGGCGACCCCGTGGACATCCCCGCCAAGCGCGTGCCCTACTTCAAGCCCGGCAAGGAGTTGAAGGAGTTGATTAACGAGGACGAGAACGGCTCGGGCGCACCGGTCGGGGCCGCGCCGGCCGAACCGCCCGACCCGGACGCGGCGCCCGCAGACCCGCCGCAGCCCGACGTGCGCGCAGAAAGCCCCGCCGAGCCCGAGGCCGCCGAAGGGAACGAGACGGGCGGCGGGCAGACGCCGCCGCTGATGTGAGCTCGACGCGCGGGGAGGACGGCGACAAGGGGGCGAACGTTTGGACAGGCTCTACACACCCTGGCGCTTCGACTACATCAAGGGGGCGAGCGGGGAGAAGACCGGCACCGGCCCCTCCTGCGTCTTCTGCGCGCTGCCCGCGCGCGGCGACGACGAGGCCGTCTTCATCCTCCACCGCGCCCGCCTCAACTTCGTCATCCTCAACATCTACCCTTACACCAGCGGCCACCTCATGATCGTCCCCTTCGAGCACACGGCCGACCTCTCCGCCCTGGCCAAAGAGACCTCCGACGAGTTGATGGACTTAGCCAAACGCGCGCAGGGAATCCTTGACGAGGCGTACCGCCCGCACGGTTTCAACCTCGGCATGAACCTCGGCCAGGCCGCGGGCGCGGGCGTCACAGACCACCTGCACCTGCACGTGCTGCCGCGCTGGTCGGGCGACGCCAACTTCATGACCACCGTCGGCGAGACCCGCGTCATCCCCGAAGACCTCCGCACGACCTACGACAAACTCCGCGGCCGCTTCTAATCTCCCGAAAAATTTCAGGGGCAGTTGTCTGTTTAGTTTACAGGCTGAGGCTCGGCAGGTGTCAGAGTCGGTGGGCTGGGGCTTCTACGGGAGGCGGCGGCGCATGTCGCGGAGCGCCTCGATCTGTTCGGCGGTCAACTCGACCCGGTCGTCCCCGAGTTCGACGACGACGCGCCGCGCGCCGATGACCTGAAGGAAGATGTCGTAGGGAATCTCCTGGCCGAAGGTCTCGACCACCTGCTCGCCGTGGTACGCGGCCGAGTGGAGGGGTTTTGCGGTCGCGCCCGAGCGCCACAACTCGGAGCCGTCGGCCGTAATCGCGAACGGGCTGTCGGGGTCGAATACCTGCTGCTGCGAGTAGGAGACGAAGTGCATGAGGACGGAGCGCGGGGGCTCGGGCGCGAGAACCTTCGCGGTGAAGGTCGGCGAGAGCAGGAGCGTGTGGCCGAGTTGCCTGATTAGCGTCAGCTCGTTCGTCAGGTATACGTCGAGCTGGTCGCGCTCCTTCCAGTAGTGGGTCGCGGCCTTCGTCGGGCCGGACGGCGGCGCGAGCGGGGCGTAGGCGGGCGGCGCCTTCGCCCCGAGGCGCGCGGCGCGCGGGGCCTGCGCCGCCAGGTGCTCGGCGCGCAGCCTGTTTGTGTGCGCGAAGAGGCGCGGCCGCGCGTACGGCGGCGGCGGCGTGAAGAGGCTGATGAAGTAGAGCCCGTTGACGATGAGCGCCAGGCGCACCTTCGGACTCGAAAACCATTTCATCGGTGCAAGTCCCCCGGGCCGCCAGCATAAACGCAGGCGCGCCCGGAACACAACCCTTAACCTTTGAGCTTCGACGAGAGCGCCTCGTCCTCGACCTCGCCGCCCTTGCTGATGGGAACCTCGATGGGGCGGGTGTAGCCGACGCCGCGCTCCTCGCTGTCTATGTCCGCGAGCGGCAGCGGCGGCTGCGCGGGGTCGAGCGAGGGCGGGTTGAAGCCCGGGTAGTCAATGCGCGCGTGGTAGATGGCGACGAGCGAGGCGGAGATTGATTCGCGCACCTTCGTCAACTCGCGCAGGGAGAGGTCGCACTCGTCGAGCTGGCCGTCGCTGACGATGGCGTCGAAGATTTTGCTGACGATGGTGTTGATGTTCTCGGGGTCGGGACGCGCGAGGCTTCGCGCCGCGGCCTCGCACGAGTCGGCGAGCATCATGATGGCCGCCTCTTTGAACTGCGGCTTCGGCCCGGGGTAGCGGAACTCTTTCTCGTCCACCGTCTCGCCGTCGGGCGCCTCGGCCTGCGCCTTGCGCAGGAAAAAGTGGAGCGTGCGCGTGCCGTGGTGCTGCGGGATAAAGTCGGCGATCTGTTTCGGCAAACCTATCTCGCGCGCGAGGCGGAGCCCGTAGGTGACGTGGCTCGTGATGATGCGCGCGCTCTGCGTGGGGCGCAGGCGGTCGTGCGGGTTGTCGCCCGACTGGTTCTCGACGAAGTAATCGGGGGAGCCCACCTTACCGATGTCGTGGTAGAGCGCGCCGATGCGCGTGAGCAGGGAGTTGGCGCCGATGGCGCGCGCGGCGTCTTCGGCCAGACGGCCGACGGCGTGCGAGTGCTGGTTCGTCCCCGGCGCGCGCAGCGCGAGCTGCCCCAGCACGGGCAGGTCGGCGTTCGAGAGTTCCAGCAGCCGCACGTCCGTCAGTATCCCGAACAGGGACTCGCCGACGGGCAGGAGCCCCGCCGTGAAGATGGCCGTCAGCAATCCCCCGCCGAGCCCGCAGGCCGCCGCCAGCAGGATCGCGTTCAGTGTCAGGGGCTTCTGCGACGAGAGCATCACGGCCACGGCGAGCGCCACGTTGACGAGGCCGACCATCAGCCCCGCCTTCGTCACCGACTGCCGCTCGCGGTAGCGGCCGCCGACGCCGTAGATGGCCGACGACGAAGAGACGAGCGCGAAGCAGGCCGTCAGCATCCCGCCCGGCGCGAGCAGCCCCGCGAAGACGGCCGTCAGCACGGCCGTGATGAGCGCGAGCTGCGTGTCCACGAGCAGCGTGACCAGCAGCGCCGCCGCCGCGTAGGGGATGGCGAACGTCCAGAGGCTCACGTCGTTCGTCGGCGCGTGCGTGGACTGCGAGGCGATGCCTTCGGCCAGCGCGAAGCCGACGCGCATCAGGGCGAGCCCCGCGAGCACGGAGAGCCCGACGAGCGCGAAGCCGCGCGCGGCCGAGAGCGGGAGCGTCGTGATGGTGGCGCGGTACTCGGTGAAGCGCCACGCGCCCCAGTAGAGCGCGCAGGCGAAGATGAAGAGTCCGACGTAGAGCTGCGGCCTGCGCTCGGTGCGGCTGTAGAAGCGGATGGCCTCGAACTGACCCAACATCTGCGGCGTCACGGTGTCGCCCTCGCGGGCGACCGTCTGGTTGCGCTTGAGGGCGACGAGCGCGCGCGGGATGGCGGCGGCCGCGGCCTCGCGCGCCGCCTCGGTCGCCGCGCGGTTGTAGGCGACGTTGGCCCCCACGAGCGGCGTCATCGCCGACGCGATCAGTTCGCGCTCCGCCTGCCTCCACCCCGCAAGCTCCGCGACGCGCGCGCGCAACTGCTCGCGCGCGGCCTCGACGCTCATGAAGTGGGCGCGCTCGGCGTTCAGGACTTCCGCGCCGCTGCCGCGTACGTCCGCCACGCGCACATCGGGCCGCAGCTCGGCCGCGTCGCGCTCGTCATAGACGTAGCCGCCGCCCGCGTCGCGCAGAGCGCGCGTGAGCGCCTCCAGCGCGCCCGCGTCGAAGTTGTGCGCGGCGACGGTGCGCGCCACCGCCTGCTTGTCCGGGGCCTGGCCGGGCCAGGCCAGCTCGCGCTGCGCGTTGGCGTTGGCGGAGTTGTTGTTGGCAGAGGCACGCGCGTCCGCTTGCTGCCTGAGCGAGACCCAGGACGCGCGGAAGCTCTGCACGGCGGCCTCGACGCGCACCGGGTCGTAGTCCCAGACGGGCGGCGTGTTCGCGCGCGCGGCCGCGCGGCGCGCCTCGGTCTGGCGCGCGTCTTCCGAGGTGATGTCGGCGGGCGCGATCACGTCCGCGCGCACCACGTCGCCCTCCGTGTAGACCTCCGCCGAGGTGAGCGCCGAGTGCGTGCGCGCGAGCAGCAGCGTCGTCAGCACGGCGAGCGCGAAGAAGCAGACGAGGAAGCGCGTCGTGGGCGGGAGCTTGCGGAAGGGGAGCGTGGCCGCGCGGAGCGCGCGGTCGCGTGCTTCCGAGAAGGGGGACTTGAAGCGGGGGCGTCGTCCGTGTCTCTTCATCGGTGTAGGTCTAGCTCGCGACGGCTTCGGACGCGCGCTCCGCGTCGTCGCCGTCGTCGGGCTCGCTTTCGGTGTCTTCGACGGCCGATTGGTTGTCCGCGCCGTCGGCGACCCGCGGCCGGCCCTCGTCGTGCGTCAGGTCGCGCGCGAGGATGGCCCCGGCGCGTTCGAGCAGCGGGCGCAGGGTCTCGGGCTTGAGCGCCGAGACGGCGATGCACTCGCGCCCGCCGACGGCGCACGCGTGCCTGAGCAGTGAGTCGAGGTCTTCCGCCGAGAGGAGGTCTGCCTTGTTGAAGACGACGAGGCGCGGGATGTCCGTGTGCCCGAGGTCGTTCAGAATCCTCTCGACCGATTCGAGGTGCTGCTGCGTGCGCGGGTTCGAGGCGTCTACCAGATGGATGAGAAGGTCGCTGTCGTCAATCTCTTCGAGCGTGGCGCGGAAGGCGGCGATGAGGTCGGGCGGCAGGTCGCGGATGAAGCCGACCGTGTCGTTGACGATCACCTCCTGCTCGCGCGGGAGCCGGAGTCTGCGCGAGGTCGGGTCGAGCGTGGCGAACATGCGCTGCTCGGCCAGCACCTCCGAGGAAGTGAGCGTGTTGAGCAGCGTCGATTTGCCCGCGTTGGTGTAGCCGACGATGGAGATGATCGGCAGCCCCCGGCGCGTGCGCTCCTTCCGTCTTTGTTGACGGCGGAGGCGCTGGTGCTCGATCTCTTTCTCCAGCCGGTTGATGCGGTCGCGGACGCGGCGGCGGTCGGTCTCAAGTTTCGTCTCGCCGGGGCCGCGCCCGCCGATGCCGCCCGCCAGGCGCGAGAAGGCCGAATCGTGGCCGGCGATGAGGCGCGGCAGCATGTAGCGCAACTGCGCCAGCTCGACCTGTATCTTGCCCTCGCTCGTCTGCGCGCGCTGCGCGAAGATGTCGAGGATGAGCTGGGCGCGGTCGATGACCTTGAGGTCGGTGGCCTCCGAGATGGCGCGCACCTGGGCCGGGCTCAGCTCGCGGTCGAAGATGAGGAGGTCGGCGCCGAGCCGGAGCGCGCGCACGATCAACTCGTCGAGCTTGCCGCGGCCGAGCACGGTGCGCGGGTCAATGGCCTGCCGCCGCTGGATGGTCTCGTTCATCACGACGAGGCCCGCCGACGCGGCCAGCTCCCGCAACTCCGCCATGGACTCTTCGGCCTCGCTCAGCGAGCTGGTGGTGACGCCGACGAGGATGGCGCGCTCGCGCGCCGTCGCGCGTCTCCCGCCGCTGCGGTTGCGCGCGATCTCCTCTTCGAGCGAGCCGATGAGTTCGAGGAAGTCCACGTCCAACTGCGAGGCGGCCGGCGCCTCGAAGAAGGTGTAGGCGGCGTCGTGGGTGTCGGCGGCCTCGTCTTCGCTGACCTGCTCGGCCGTGGTCGGCAGGAGGTGCGCGCCGCGCACCTTGCCGGGCAGACCCGTGCGGTCGTCCACGTCCACGGCGACCATCAGGTCGAGCCGCAGCAGGGCCAGGTCGTTCAAGTCGTCCTGCGTCAGCTCCTCGCCGCGCAGGTGCGTGTGGACGGCGCGCAGCCCGCGGAAGCGCCCCTCGCCGACGCGCGTGCGCTTGAGGTCGGGCCACTCGATGCGGCGCGCGTCGCCGACGACGATTGACTCGACGTAGCCCTTGCGGTCGATGAGCGCGCCGATCTGCCGCCGCGTCTCGTGCGA
>DAIRFV010000318.1:0-6663 GCA_036794905.1 Pyrinomonadaceae bacterium
GGGCACCTGGCCCGCCTGCCAGTAGGCGATGTTGCCGACCTTGTCGGCGTAGATGAAGTTGTGAGAGGTCGGGATCAGTTTGACGGCGGCCTCGTACTGATTGAGGTTGCGCGCGCGGTCGAAGCCGAAAAAGGCGTGGACGCTCTCAAGTTCGCGCTGCCAGTGCGCGCGCTTCTGCGTGATGGCGTTCGCGCCGCTCGTCCCCACGACCGGCCCGTGGACGCTCCGCAGCACGGTCTGGTTGACGGGCGCCGCGCCGCGCACGTTGATGACCTCGACCCGCGCCTGGAACGGCGCGCACGCGCCGTTGAAGACGTAGCCCGAGCCGGGGCCGGCGCCCGCGTTGCACGTGGTTTCGACGTAGTGATCGAGGTTGTCGCCGGTGGCGGTGGTCGAAGTCCACGCGATGTGGTCGTTACGCCCGATCAGGACGGGGGGGACGCCCGCGAAGGCCATCCCCGCGACGTTGAAGCCGTTGCCGCCCTTGAGCTGAACCTCGTGGAGGACTTCGGGCGCGCTGAAGCCCATCTGCGGCCCGCCGTAGAGCATCGCGTCACCGCTGGCGCTGCGAGCCGCGCTGACCGCCCAGGCGTAGCTGCCGAGTTTGGTCGGCACCCCCAGCGACAGCCACGCCTCCTTGGCCTCGTCCTCGGACACGTCGAGGGTGTGTGCGGAGCCGATCCCCTGTTGCGCGGCGTGCAAAGCCCCGGCGCTCTTCTGCCGCTTGCCGAAAGCGCCCGTGGTCGGCACCGTGACCGGGGAGTCGGGGTCGTTCACCCAGCGCACGTCGTTGAAGATGGCGTAGCCCGCGGCGGGGCCGTGCGTCGCGACGAGGCTGTCGAGCAGCGAGAGGTTGGTCAACTCACGGCCGCCGATCTCGCCGAAGCGCCGCACCATGAAGGCGCCGAACGCGACGGAATCGCGCCGCGTCCAGGGCTGCGGGAAGAAACCCAGGGCGTGAAACTCGAAGGGCAGTTTCGACAGGGGCGAGAGCGCCGCCTCGCCGATGTAGCGGTTAATGCCGTTGAGGTAGGCGTCGAATATCTCGCGCTCCTCGGCGGTCAGCGTGGCGAATTGCGCGTCGAGCTCGGCGTCCGTGTAGCCGGTCGTGCGCGCGGCGCGATCCGCGTTCAAGAAGCTGTTGCCGCCGCCGGGGCCGAAGACTTCCGCGAGCCGCCCGCGGGCGGCGCGGCGGTTCAATTCGAGCTGCCAGAGACGATCCTGGGCCACGGCGTAGCCGTACGCCTCGAACAGCCCCCGGTTGGTCTCGGCGAACACGTGCGGGACGCCGAAGTCGTCGCGGTAAATCCGGACGGCCTCGCCGTTCACGTCCAGGGTGGTGAAACCCGCGTCGGCTGCATTCACCTTGGAGGGTGAGTTGAAAAGTGCGGCGGCCAGGGTCAAAAGCATCGCCGCCGACCGAAGGAAAGGCTTATGCATCGTCGCTCCTTTTGTGCCGTGGGAGGCATGGAAAAATCACAGCACGACGCCGCGGGGCAAAGTCTGCCTCGCACAGGGACGTCAAGCAGGGAAGTTGATGTCGAAGAATTATCACACTTCGGGCCGAGGAGAGTTGCGGGGCGAAATTCACCCGCCAATGAGCCGGGGGTCAACCCGTCGAATGGAGCGGCGCAATTATCTTCGGCCTGAAAGGCCAATGCAAGCGCGGACTTACCTTGCGGGATTCTTCATCTTCCCCGCCAGATGTGCGATGGTCGAGACCAGGGCCTCCGGCTCGACCGGCTTCGCCACGTGCTCGTCGAAGCCCGCGTCGAGGGCGAGCAGGCGGTCGCCTTCGCTGGCGTAAGCGGTTAACGCGACCGCGGGCGTCCGCCCTCCACGCGCCGCCTCCAGCGCGCGGACTCTGCGCATCAACTCGTAGCCGTCCACGTCGGGCATGCCGACATCGCTGACGAATACGTCGGGCCGCAGCTCTTCGAACTTGGCGAGCGCGGCGGCGGCTGAAGTGGCCGACGCGGCTTCCACGCCGTGCCTCCTGAGGAGCATGGAGAGCAGTTGCAGCGCGTCTTCGTCGTCGTCCACCAGCAGCACACGCAACCCGTTCAGCTCGCGCGCGGAGCGCCCGGCCGCGCCCTCTGCGCCGGCCGAGTCTCCCGCCCCCGCCTGCGCCTGCGAGGTGTGTGTGACGGGCGGGCTCGGCTCCGCGGCGGGCGCCAGCGGCAGGTCAACGGTGAAGGTCGAGCCCTGCCCCTGGCCCGCGCTGTACACGCCGACAGACCCGCCGTGCGCCTCCACCAGATACTTCACAATGGAAAGTCCCAGCCCCAGCCCGCCGTGCGCGCGCGAGGGTGAACTGTCGGCCTGGCGGAAGCGGTCGAAAACGTATGGCAGGAAATCCTGACTGATTCCCTGCCCCTCGTCGCTGACCGTGACGCGCATGTGACCCGGCAGTTGCTCGACCTTGACCCTGACCTCGCCTCCGGCGGGCGTGAACTTCACCGCGTTCGAAAGCAGATTCCAGAACACCTGTTGGAGCCGGTGGGGGTCGCCCGGCAGGCTCAAGGGGTGCGGCGCCAGGTCGCTGCTGAGCCGGACTCCCCTGGCCTCGGCCGCGGGCCGCACCACGTCCAGGGCCGCCAGCACGACCCGCGACAACTCGACGGGCCGGGTCTCGATGTGGAGCTTGCCGGCGATGATGCGCGACGCGTCCAGGATGTCGTCGATGATGTGCCGCTGCTGCTCGGCATTCCGCCGGATGGTGCCAATCCCCTCGCGGGCCACCGCCTCGTCCACCTCGTTGTCGTCGATCATAATCGACCAGCCGAGGATGGAAGTGAGCGGCGTGCGCAGCTCATGCGAGAGGGTCGCCAGGAAGAGGTCTTTCATCCGGCTCGCCTCCTCGGCCTCGGCGCGCGCGGCCTGCTCGCGCACACGCTCCAGGCGCTCTTCCTCGGCGCGCCTGCGCTCCGTCATGTCGTGTGAGATGCCGAAGAGGCCGACGACCCGCCCCTCGCGGTCGCGGACGACGCCCTTGGTCACGCGGAAGAGCTGCGTGCCGCCCGCCCCCGTAGCCAGACCCTCGAACACTTGTGTCTCCCCGGACTCCAGCACCAACTTATCGGCCTCGACGAAACGGCGCGCCGTCTCCGGCGGGTAGAGATCGAAGTCGCTGCCGCCGATGATCTGCTCCTTGGGCTTGCCGATGAATTTCGCGCAGGCGGAGTTGACCAACAGGTATCGCCCGTCGAGGTCTTTAGCGAAGATGGCGTCGGACGTGCCTTCGAGGATGGCCTCAAGGATGCCGACGCTCCCCGGCTGTGACGCACCCGACCCGGTGTCATCTTGTTCGAGCATACCTGTTCAGTCGTATATACCTGTGAGGTCGAACGCCGTTGCCTGATGCCCCTCCCGGGGCCGCATGTCGAAGCCAAGGCTTCAACGCATCGTGCGGAGGTGCCGCAATTCTATCCGCGCCGCCGCCCCTTGTGAAGCTTCAACCCGGGCAGTGCGGCAAGGCGTCCTCGGGACTGTTAATTACTCCTCCCCACTGCCGAGGGCTCGATCCCGAACGTACGCAGTGCGCCTTCGAGCCGCCGGAAAAATCCCGTCCGGTTCAGCAGCGGGTTGAGCCAGCCGTTCGTGATCGCGTAGCTCGACTCGAAGGGGGCCGTGTGGTGCGCCCGGTGGTGCTCGGGGTGCAGGATGATTCTCGACCGCTGGAGGGCGCGGACGAGTCGCGGCGGCGCGGCCTGATGCGCCCACTTGTGGAACTGGTTCGTGGCGACCGTCACGCCCACGGTCACGACCGAGGCGAAGACGACGAAGGCGGCCGCGGCCGAATACCCGCCCCAGGCCGCGAGGGCGAGTAACATCGCCAGCAGAGGCGCCGCCAGAATGCACGTGTTGCCCACGGTCTCGATGAGACCGTGTTCGCATATCTCTTGCGGACGGTCGTGGTGGACGCGGAACGGCTTGACCAGGCTGCGCCCGATGACGGGCGTGTGCTCGTGGCCGTACGTGTCGGCGGCCCAATGCACCAGCCCCGTCACCAAATCGCCGAAGATGAGCCCGAAGAGCGCCCCGGGAATCGACAGCCACTCGGCCCCGGCCTCTGCCAGTCGCTGGTAGGACGACAGCAAAGCGGGGATGAAGAGAAAGGGGAAGAGCACCGTAGTGCTGCGTTCCAGAAAACCGTGGATCGGCCCCGGGGCGTCACCGGCCTCGCGCCGCGCCGCGGGCTGTGACGGCGCGGCCGCACGCGCGTGCAGTTCGTCGGAGAAATAATTTGAGTGGCTGTGAGAATCGGCGGGGGTAGACTTTGAATGTGACTTGTGTGAACGAAAAAACATGCCCTCTTCCATCCTCGTTTCGTTCGCATGTTAACGGCCAGCTTGGCTGACCTCGAAGAGCCCGCCTACTATACCTAATCTCCGGCCCGGCTGCCCCGACTTTAATACCTGCGGCATGTCTCCTCTGACCTGCCTTCGACCGAAAACGGCAGGAAACAGCGCCGCGTGAAGGCTTCTCACTGACGACGGCGCGCATCATTTGAGCAACCGGCATGCACGGCCGCACATCGAAGATTGGCTCACCGTCGCGCCACCGCGGGCATTCCGGCCTCACGTGTCGGGATAGACGCGGCCCGTCGGCCGTCCGGAGCGATCCACTTTTTTCGCGGGATAACACGAACGATTTTCTACAGGACAACTCTCATGCGTACCCTCGCCTACATCTGCCTGCTACTCGGCGCGTCCCTGCTGCTCACGAACGCCGTACCGACCCGCGCACAAACCACGACCCGTGGCAAGATCGCTTTCCTTTCGCGCGCGCCCGCGGGCGCCGACCTCTTCGTGCTCGACCTCGACAGTAACGTCCAGACCAACGTGACGCAGGGCCGTCTGGCCGGCATCGCCGCCGCCGCGTGGTCGCCCGACGGCACGCGGCTCGTCGTCTCGGCCGACCGCGGCAGCAACCTCTACGTCCTCGGCGCGGACGGCGGCGGCCTGCGCGCGCTGACGCAGAACACCGACTTCGCCATCGCGCAGGCGCCCACGTGGTCGCCCGACGGCACGCAGGTCGCATTCGTCTGCGACGCGGCGCCGAACTACGACGTCTGCCTCGTGGGCGCCGACGGCGGCAACCGACGGCGTCTGACGAACACGAACTCCATCTACCGCGACCTCGCGTGGTCGCCCGACGGCAGGCTGATCGCCTACGCGGGCGGCCCCGACTTCTTCAACACCAAAATCTTCGTGATGAACGCCGACGGCACACAGCCCCGGCAGCTCAGCTCCGGCCAGGGCACAGACATCGCACCCGCCTGGTCGCCCGACGGCTCGCGCATCGCATACGAGAACGACTTGCAGTTCGGCCCCGCGGAAATCTTCGTGATGAACGCCGACGGCAGCGGTCAGTTGAGACTGACTAACGACTTCCACGGCGACCGCCACCCCACCTGGTCGCCCGACGGCAAGACGATAGCCTTCACGAGCGACCGCGGCGGCGCCTACGCCATCTACCTGATGCACCCCGACGGCACGGGGCAGGCGCGCGCCACCTCGGGCACCGCCGAGGAGATGAACCCCGCGTGGCAGCCCGACCCCACACTCGCGCAGGCGACGCCGACACCCACGCCCACGCCCGTCTACTCCGTCTCGGGTCGCGTGACGGACCCGGCCGGCGCCCCGGTGGCCGGCGTCCTCGTCACGTTCGAGCTGAACTTTGAGGGCGCGGTCGAGACGCGCGCGGCGCAGACGGACGCGTCGGGCAACTACGCCTCGGGCGACCTCGGCTGCCGCAACGGCGTGAAGGTGACGCCGTCGAAGACCGGGCTCAGCTTCACGCCGCCGGGGCTCATCTTCGTCAGCACGCGCTGCCTCGACGGCAGCGGCACGGCCGACTTCGTCGCCACTCCGGACTCGGCGCCGCGCTACACCATCTCGGGGCGCGTCACGGACAACCGCGGCAACGGAATCGCCGACGCGACCGTGACGCTCAGCGGCTCGGCCGCGGGCCTGACCACGACCGACGCGGCCGGCAACTACTCCTTCCCGGGACTGCCCGCGGGCGGCAACTACACCCTCTCGCCCTCGAAGGTGGGCCAGTACATCAGATTCGGAACCGTCGTAGGTAACCTCAACGCCGACCAGACCGTCAACCTCACACTGATTCCATACGTGACCGTCTTCGTGCGCGTCACGGACGCGGCCGGGAACGCCGTTCCGGGCGTGGCCGTGAGGTTGGGCGAACAGACGTTCGGCGCGCCGCTGACGAACACCAACGGCACCGTCACCATCAACGTCACACACCCGGCGAACGGCGACGCGACCGTCAAGATGACTCCCTCGAAGTACGGCTACGCCTTCGGCCCGTCCGAGACCTCCTTCAACACGCGCGACGGCAACCAGTCGTTCAGCTTCAACGCGACGCTCGTCAACCGGATTTACGACACGCAGTTCTTCGTCCGCCAGCACTACGCAGACTTCCTCTCGCGCGAGCCGGACGCCGAGGGGCTCGCCTTCTGGACGCAAGGCGTCGAGACCTGCGGCGCGTCGGACGGCTGCCGCGAGGTCAAGCGCATCGACACGTCGGCGGCCTTCTTCCTCTCCATCGAGTTTCAGAACACGGGCTTCCTCGTCTACCGCACGTACCGCGCGGCCTACGGCTACCTGCCGGGCAAGCCCGTGCCGCTCGTGCTGGGCG
>DAIRFV010000559.1:0-1705 GCA_036794905.1 Pyrinomonadaceae bacterium
CTGCTCGACTACAACTTCTCGGTGGCCGTCTGGGTCGGCTTCATCGCGCTCTTCGGCGCGGCCGTCCAGACCGGCATCGTGATGGTGGTCTACCTGGAGGAGGCGGTCGAGCGGAAGAAGAAAGAGCTCGGCCGGCTGAACCGCGAGACGCTGTTGGAGGCGGTGACGGAGGGTGCCCTGCTCAGGCTGCGGCCGAAGGTGATGACGGTCTCGACCATCGTCGCCGGGCTGCTGCCGATCATGTGGTCGACGAGCGCCGGCTCGGAGGTGATGAAGCCGCTGGCGACGCCCGTCTTCGGCGGGATGCTGTCGAGCCTGCTGCACGTCCTCATCGTCACGCCGGTCATCTTCTACTGGCTGCGCCTGCGCGAGCTGAAGAGGGATGAGCGGGCCGGCGAGGGTTCCGATGGCGGCGGGCGTATGGCCTACGAAGCGGAAGGGGGCGCGCCGGAGGACACCGCGTTAGGTGAAAGGGAGGCGGAGGAACTTGTACGCCGTTAGCGCCACTACCGGCCTCAGATCATACGTCGCGGCCCTGCTCGCGGTCTCTTTCGCCGTGAACTGGGTCTGGGAGGTAGTCCAGATGGCCGCTTACGCGCCCGCGGAGGGCCGTTCTCGGGCGGAAGAGTTTCTCGTCTGCACGCTCGCCTCGGTGGGTGACGCGGCGCTGACGCTCCTCGTCTTCGGCGCGGCGGCTGTCGTGAAGCGCCCCCGGCAGTGGGTGTGGGACGGCGGGTGGAAGGCTTACGGCGTGGCGGCGCTCGCGGGGGGCGCGCTCGCGGTCCTGATCGAGCGGGCCGCGCTCGCCGCCGGCTACTGGTCGTACGCCCCGGGGATGCCGCGCGTCCCCGTACTGGGCGTCGGCCTGCTGCCGTACGCGCAGCTCACGCTGCTCGTGCCCTCCTCGCTGTGGGCCGCCGCGCGCTTGGCCGCGCGATTTTCCGGGAGTAGCAGTCATGTCTAAACTCTTGAGATTCGGAACAACTAGGTTGGGAGGGCTGGTCGCGGCAGTTCTCATCGCCTTCCTGACGACGCGAGGCGCGCCGGCCGCGCTCGCCCAGTCGCCGGCGGCGCAGGAGACGGGCGTGGTCGCCGCGCTGCTGCAGGAGGACAGGGCGCCCGAACGCTACGTCGACACCGCCGCGGGGCTGACCGTCGAGGAGGCCGTCCGGTACGCGCTGGAGCACAACGGCGAGCTGCTGGCCGTGCGCAAGGAGGTGGACGCCGCGCGCGCTCTTGTTCGGCAGGCGGCCCTTCGCGCCAACCCGCAGGTCGGGGCGGGCGGTTCGAAACAGTTGAACGGCTCGGACAACTCCGTGATGGTCGAGGGCGTGCTCCCGCTCGAACTCGGCGGCCGGCGCGCGGCCCGGGTCGCGGTGGCCGAGCGCGAGCTGGAGATGCGTGAACAGATGCTCGCCGACCGCGAGCGGATGCTGGCGGCGGAGGTCCGGCAGAAGTTCGGCGAGGTGCTCGCCGAAGTCCTCAAGCTCGGCTTCAACGACGACCAGCTCAACGCGAGCCGGCGCGGCTACCGCCTCGTCGCCGCGCGCGTCGAGGAGGGGCGCACCGCACCGCTCGAACGGAACATGACGCTCGTCGAGGTCAACCGCCTGCTCTCGATGCGCGAGGCCGCCGAGGGCCGCGTGCAGGTCGCCCTGCTCGAACTCAGGAACGTCGTCGGCATGCGGCCGGAAGAGCCGCTGCG
>DAIRFV010000560.1:0-1701 GCA_036794905.1 Pyrinomonadaceae bacterium
TGAGAGAGCGGTTGCGTGAGCGGCTGCCGGAGTACATGGTGCCGGCGGCGTTCGTGCGGTTAGAGCGGCTGCCGCTGACGCCCAACGGGAAGGTTGACAGGAAGGTGCTGCCCGAGCCGGAGTGGGGCGGCGAGGTTGGTGGCGCGGGCGTGGGCACCGTTGTAGGCGCGGGCGGGTGGCGGACGCCGTTGGAAGAGTTGGTGGCCGGGGTGTGGGCCGAGGTGCTCGGCGTCGAGGGGTTCGGGGCGGGGGCGGACTTCTTCGAGCTGGGCGGCCACTCGCTTTTGGCGACGCGCGTCGTCTCGCGCGTGAGGGCGGCGACGGGCGTCGAGGTGCCGTTGCGCGACTTCTTCACTACGCCGACCATCGCGGCGCTGGCCGCGCGCGTCGAGTCGGCTCGGGCGGAAGGCGCGCAGGTCGTGCGCATCGGGCGCGCGCAGCGCGAGGGCAGGCTCGCGCTCTCGTTCGCGCAGCAGCGGCTGTGGTTCCTCGACCGCCTGGAGCCGGGCGGCGCGGCCTACAACGTGCCGGCGGGCGTGAGGCTGACGGGGGCGCTCAACGCGGCGGCGCTGGAGCAGTCGCTCACAGAGGTCGTGCGGCGGCACGAGGCGCTGCGCACGCGGTTCGCGGCCCCTTCGGGCGAGCCCGAGCAGATCGTCGAGCTGTCGTTGAGGCCGGCCTGGGAGTACGCAGACCTGCGCGCGGTGCCCGAGCGTCGCAAGGAGGCAGAGCTACGGCGGCTCGGCCGCGCCGAAGCGCGCCGCCCCTTCGACCTTGAGCGCGCGCCGCTGTTGCGCGTGACACTCGTACGTGTGGCCGACTCGGAGCACGTCCTGCTCCTGACGATGCATCACATCGTCTCCGACGGCTGGTCGATGGGGGTGCTCGTCAGGGAGGTCTCGGCGCTCTACGAGGCGTACACGGCGGGCCGGCCCTCGCCACTCGCGGGGCTGCCCATCCAGTACGCGGACTATGCAGAGTGGCAACGCGGGTGGCTGGAAGGTGAGAACCTTGAGCGTCAACTCGCTTACTGGCGTGACACACTCGCGGGCGCCCCGCCGCTGCTCGAACTCCCGACCGACCGGCGCAGGCCGTCTGTGCCGAGCTATCGCGGCGAGTCGCTGGCCGTCCGGATAGACGCCGACCTGACGGAAGCGCTCAGGCGGCTGAGCCGGCAGGAGGGCGTAACGCTGTTCATGACGCTGCTGGCGGCGTTCCAGGCTTTGCTCCACCGCTACACGGGGCAGGATGACATCAGCGTCGGGACGCCCGTCGCCAACCGCAGGTGGGTCGAGCTTGAGCCCCTGATCGGCTTCTTCGTCAACACGCTGGTGTTGCGGACGAGGATCGAAGGCGGCGAGAGTTTCCGCGAGCTCGTGCGCCGCGTGAGGGAGACGACGCTCGGCGCGTACGCGCACCAGGATGTGCCGTTCGAGCGGCTGGTCGAGGAGCTCAAGCCCGCGCGCAGCCTCAACGTGACGCCGCTCTTCCAGGTCATGTTCGTCATGCAGAACACAGGGGCGACGCACCTCGACCTCCGTCACCTCGACACCAGCCTCGAAGAGGTCGAGAGCGGCGCCGAGAAGTTCGACCTCACTTTGGAACTCCGCGACGGCCCCGACGGCCTGACCGGCGCGCTCCGCTATAGCACCGACCTGTTCGAGCCCTCGACGGCCGCGCGCCTGCTCGCGCACTTCCGCC
>DAIRFV010000319.1:0-6621 GCA_036794905.1 Pyrinomonadaceae bacterium
ACGTGGCACCAGTGGCAGGCCGAGTAGCCGATGCTCAAAAGGATCGGCTTGTCCTCGCGCTTCGATTTTTCCAGAGCCTCCTCGCCCCACGGGAACCAGTCCACGGGGTTGTGCGCGTGCTGCAAGAGATACGGGCTCGACTCCTCGGCGAGACGGTTCGTGTGCTTATGCTCGGCCACTGCGGCTTGCCACCTCGTTCGGAAATTGTTCGGGGTTGTCCTTGGGGAATTATGTGCCCTGCGCCGGGAATCGGCAAAGGCTGCGGCCGTTTTGCTATTTTGTAGCCGTGCCGATAAACTGAATGGCGATTCATTTTTCTCTTCGGCAATAACAGCAGGAGCGCGTGTGATGGAACGTGAAAGCATCGAGATGGACGTGCTGTTCGTCGGGGCCGGGCCGGCCTCTTTGAGCGGGGCGCTGCACCTGTCGCGGCTGGTGAGCGAGCACAACGAGGCGGTGGAGAAGGGGACGCGGAAGGGCAAGCCACTCGGCGAGATTCAGATCGCCGTCATCGAGAAGGGTTCGGCCGTCGGGTCGCACATCCTCTCGGGCGCGGTGATGGATCCGAAGGCGCTGAAAGAACTCATCCCGGACTTCCTTGAGCAGGGCGCGCCGGTCGAGTCGCCGGTCAACGAGGATTACTTCCTCTACCTCACGAAGACGCGCGCCATCAAATCGCCCATCACGCCGCCGCCGCTGAAGAATCACGGATACTACGTCGTCTCGCTCAACAAGCTGACGGCGTGGCTCGGCGATAAGTGCGAGGAGGCCGGCGTCAACATCTTCCCGGAGTTCCCCGGCGCCGACATGCTCTACGACGAACAAGACCGCGTCGTCGGCGTGCGGACGGGCGACAAAGGGATAGACAGGGAGGGAAGGCGCAAGCCCAACTTCGAGCCGGGCGTGGACATCCTCGCGAAGGTGACCGTGCTCGGCGAGGGGCCGCGCGGGTCTTTGACCAAGCAGTTGACGCAGCGTTTGGGATTGAACGACGGGCGGGAGCCGCAGGTCTACAGCATCGGCGTCAAGGAACTTTGGGAGTTGCCCGACGACCGCTACCCGGCGGGGCGCGTGACGCACACGCTCGGCTACCCTTCGGACGCGAACACGTACGGCGGCGGGTGGATTTACGGGATGCAGAACCGCATCGTCAACATCGGCTACGTCACGGGTCTGGACTATCAAGACCCGCTGCTCGACCCGCACGCGGAGTTCCAGCGCTACAAGGAGCACCCGCACATCGCGAAGCTCCTGGAAGGCGGGCGGATGATTCGCTACGGCGCGAAGACCATCGCGGCCGGCGGCTTCTACGCCATCCCGCAGTTCCACGGCGACGGCTTCCTGCTCGTCGGCGACTCGGCCGGCTTCCTCAACTCGCAGCGGCTCAAGGGCATCCACACCGCCATCAAGAGCGGCATGCTCGCCGCGCAGACCATCTTCGAGGCGCTGCTCAACGAGGACTACTCGAAGCAGCAGCTCAAGCGTTACCGCCAGCTCGTACGCGAGAGCTGGATCACGCAGGAGCTGCGGCGCGTGCGCAACTTCCACGCGGCCTTCAAGCACGGCCGCTGGCTGGGGCTGGCGAACGCCGGTTTGCAGTTCGTCACGGGCGGGCGCTCGTGGGGGCTCTTCGACCGCGCGAGCGCGGAGCCGGGGCACGCGGCGATGAAGCAGTTGAAGGACTACGGCTACCACGGCGACGACATCAGCCAGCGCTACGACAAGCTCAAGTTCGACAACAAGCTCACCTTCAACAAGGTGACGGACGTGTACCACGCGGCCGTCTCGCACGACGAAGACCAGCCCGTGCACCTGCACGTCCTCGACACCAACATCTGCTCGACGCGCTGCGCCGAGGAGTACGGCAACCCCTGCCAGCGCTTCTGCCCGGCGGCCGTCTACGAGATGGTCGAGGACGGCGCCAGGGGGCGCAAACTCCAGATCAACTTCTCCAACTGCGTCCACTGCAAGACGTGCGACATCATGGACCCTTACCAGATCATCAACTGGGTCACGCCCGAGGGCGGCGGCGGACCCGACTACAAAGGCATGTAGGAGAAGGCAGTAGACAGTAGCCAGTAGACAGTAGTCAGTAGAAGCACATTCGTCGCTCGGAACCCTGCGGCTCTCATCCCCAACGTGTGCGAGGCGGAGCCCTACTGGCTGCTGACTACTGTCTACTGCTTTTCAGTGATGCGTCTCTCGGACGAATCCCATTCTCACGTCGAGCAGTTCCTCCGCGCGCACAGGGGCGACGCGGGGCTGGTGCTGCCGCCCATACGTCTGCACGGGGGCGTGTGCGCGCGTCTGCTGATGATGGCGTCGGCGGGGATGGGGGCGATGACTTTGGGGCGGCACGTCTTCGTCAGGCCGGGGCTGTTGAGGAGAGACGCGGCGGGGCGCCTGACGCTGCCGGGCTGGCTCGTCGTGCACGAGGCGGCGCACGTCTTACAGTACGCGGAGCGGGGGTTCGTGCGTTTCCTCGCGGGCTACCTGAGCGGGTACTGGCGTGCGCTGCGCGAGGGCGGGCGGTGGGACGCGGCCGGGCGGATGGCGGCCTACCTCGCCATCGAAGAAGAGCGGGAGGCGCGCACGGCCGAAGACGCCTACGCGGCGCAGACGCACGCGTGGCACCGGCCACAGCCTTAGGGGAGGGTGTTGGCGCGCGCGCGCGGCGCGGCTACTCCTTCTCGGTGATGGAGAAGTTGACCACGCCGCGCTGCACCTCTTCGAGGGCGATGCGGGTCGGCTTGTGCCTTTGTGAGTCCATCTCGACGCGCGGGTGCGCGCCCCTCTGCAACTGCTTGCTGCGCTGCGCCGCGACCAGGATGAGGCGGTATTTGGAGTCGAGGGTCGGGTTCACATGCTCCTGCTCGTTCAGCTCTTCGGTCTTCGTCGTCGCGTCTGCGGGTTTCGCCATGTCTCTCTCCGGCCGGCTCTCGCTCTCTATGGCCGGTCTCCTCATAAATCCAGCGTTTAGATGAACACTCTTTTATAACTTTTCCGCGCCATTTATTCAACGCGCGGCGCGGCGGGGAACGTTTCGAGCACGCGGCGCGCGAGCCACTCCTGCCGCTTGCGCCGCGCCCTCTCCGCCCACACGACGGAGGCGAGCTGCGAGCCGGCGCGCTCCACCTCGTCGTTGAGGATGATGTAGTCGAAGTGCCGGTACTGCTCGACCTCGCCCCGCGCGTTCGCGAGCCGCAGCTCAAGCTCCTCGGGGCGCTCGGTCATGCGCGCCGTCAGGCGCTCGCGCAAAATTTCGAAGGAGGGGGGGAGGATGAAGACCGACACGACCGACCGCATCGCCTTGCGGACGGCGCGCGCGCCCTGCACGTCGATCTCCAGAATGATGTCGCGCCCCCTCGACATCTCCTCCCTGACCGCGGCGCGCACCGTGCCGTAGAGGTTGCCGTGGACGACCGCCCATTCGAGGAAGCCGTTCGCCTGCCGCTTGCGGGCGAACACCTCTTCGGAGACGAAGCGGTAGTTGACGCCGTCCACCTCGCCGGGCCGGGGCGCGCGCGTCGTCCAGGAGACCGAATAGCCGACGCCGGGCACGGTCTGGAGCAGGCGTTTGATGAGCGTGCCCTTGCCGCCGCCCGAGGGCGAGCTGATGACGAGCAGAATCCCCTTGTAGCCTTCCTTCCCGGCGGCGGCGTGCGTGCCGGAGTCCGGCCGTGACTCACTCAACGTTCTGCACCTGCTCGCGGAGTTTTTCGACCGCCGCCTTGATGGCGAGCGCCGCGTCCTTGATGGCGAGGTCGGTGGATTTCGAGAGGACCGTGTTGGCCTCGCGGTTGAACTCCTGCAAGAGGAAGTCGAGGCGCTTGCCCGTGTCGGCCGTCTCGGAGAGCGCCGCGCGGAACTGCGAGACGTGGCTGCGCAGGCGCGCCGTCTCCTCCGTGATGTCGCTGCGGTCGGCGAGGTACGCCACCTCCTGCGAGAGGCGGCCCTGGTCGAGCTCGACGATCTCAAGGCCGTCGCGCGCGAGCAGTTCCGAGATGCGCTTGTTGACGCGCGCGCGGTAGTTGTCCACCTGCTCGCCGGAGAGCGACTCGATGACGGGGAGGTGGCGCTCGATGTCGTCGAGGCGCGAGGACATCTCGGCGGCGAGGGCCGCGCCCTCGCGCTGGCGCATGGCCTCGAGCTCGTCGAGCGCCTGCGAGAGCGCCTGCTCCACGCCCTTCAGCGCCTCCTCGGAGACGCCCGTGCGCGCCGTCTGCATCGCGCCGGGGAGCCGCGCGAGGATGTTGATGTCGGGCTCGCCCGCCAGGCCGAACTCCTGCTGCATCTCGCGCATGGCCTGGATGTAGCCGGCGATGAGCGGGCGGTTCAGCTCGTAGCTGATCTCGCTCGTCCGCTCGACCGAGATGTTCACGTCCACGCGTCCGCGCGACAAACGCTCGCCGACGCGCTTGCGCACGACGGCCTCCAACTGCGACAGCTCGGAACTCGCGCGGAGGTGCACGTCGAGGAAACGGTTGTTGACGGTCTTCAAGTCCACGGCGACGCTGTACCCCTCGCCCTGCGCCGTGCCTCGCCCGAACCCGGTCATTGATTTCATAAGCCTCGTAAACCGTAAACCGTGAACCGTGAACCGTGGCAGGAAAGAACGGGCTTTCACTGGTCACGGTTTACGGTTCACGGTTTACGAGCATTTCCTCCTCCTCGTCTGCGAATTGCAGTTCGTAGAGCCTGCGGTACGCGCCGCCGTGCGCGAGCAGCTCGGCGTGGCGGCCGGTCTCGACGATGCGTCCGCGCTCGATGACGACGATGAGGTCTGCGCGGCGGACGGTCGAGAGGCGGTGCGCGATGACGATGGTCGTGCGCCCCCGGGTCAGGTTGGCGAGCGCCTTCTGGACGAGGCGCTCCGACTCGGCGTCGAGCGCCGAAGTCGCCTCGTCGAGCACGAGCACCGCCGCGTCGGCGAGCACCGCGCGCGCGATGGCGAGTCGCTGCCGCTGTCCGCCCGAGAGGAAGATGCCGCGCTCGCCGACGACCGTGTCGTAGCCGTGCGGCAGCTCCTTGATGAACTCGTGCGCGTGCGCGGCGCGCGCGGCGGCCTCGATCTCGGCCTCGGTGGCGTCGGGGCGGCTGTACGAGATGTTGTAGCGCACCGTGTCGTTGAAGAGCACGGTCTCCTGCGTCACGAGCGCGGTGTTGGCGCGCAGGCTCGCGACCTGCGCGTCGCGCAAGTCAATCTTGTCCCAGAGCACCGAGCCCTCCACGGGGTCGTGGAAGCGCGGGACGAGCTTGGTCAGCGTGGACTTGCCGCCGCCCGACTCGCCGACGAGCGCGACCATGCGCCCCGCCGGGATGCGCAAGGAGATGTCGCGCAGCACGGGCCTCTCCTCGTTGCCGTAGCGGAAGGAGACTTCACGGAACTCGATCTCTTCGTGCAGCGGGCGGAGCCGGACGGCGTCCGCCTTCTCGGGCATCTCGGCGCGCTCGTCCATCACCTCCCAGACGTGGCGCGCGGCGGCGAGCGCCTGCTCCATGCCGTTGTGCAGCCGCGAGAGCTTGCGCATCGGGTCGTAGCTGGAGAAGAGGAAGAAGAGGAACGTGACGAAGAGCGCCGCGTTCATCCGCCCGGCGACGATTTCGCGCTGCGCGAAGAAGAGCAGGGCGGCGACGGCGAGGACGCCGATCAGTTCGATGATGTTGGGGGCGATGCCCTGAATCTTCGCCGTGCGCAGGTTGGCGCGCATGATCTGGCGCGCGACGCGCTCGAAGCGGCCGCGCTCGCGCCCCTCGGCGCCGTAGGCTTTGACGATGGTCTGGTTCGACAGCGCCTCCTGCGCCGTGTCCACCAACTGCTGGTTCCCCTCGTACGACTCTTTCGCGAGGTTGCGCAGCGCGCGGCCGAAGCGCGCCGTGAGGAAGCCGATGAGCGGCGCGATGGCGAGCGAGCCGAGCGTCAGCCGCCACGAAAAGTAGAACGAAGCCGCGAGGAAGAAGGCGAGCGTGAACCCCTCGCGCAGCATGTCGCGCAGCGTGTTCGAGACGGCGGTCTCGATGGCGGCGGCCGACCCGACCAGGCGCGAGACGAGGTAGTTCGTGCGGTGGCGCTCGAAGAAGTCGGCCGACTGCGCGTGGAGGTGCGCGTACATGTCCGAGCGCAGCCTCAGCACGGACTCCTGCCCGACGCGCGCCATGAAGTAGGTCGAGAGGTATTCGGCCACGCCCTTGGCGACGGTGAAGGCGATGAGCAGGACGGCGATGGTGCGCCACGCCTCGAAGCCCGTGTCGGGGATGAAGCGTTGGAGGCCGAAGAGCGTCTCGGTGCGCTGGCCCGCGGCGGCTTCGGGGCGGAAGACCTGGTCGAAGATGGGGACGATGAGGGCGCCGATGGCGCTCTGCAGCAGCCCGACGAAGAGCATCGCGACCGTCGCGAGCGCGAACTTGCCCCAGTGTGGCTTGAGGTAGAATAAGAGTCGCCGTAGGTCGCGCATGAAACAGTCGCCCGTCGAGCCCGCGTGGTCTTTGCTAGTTTGGAGGGGAAGATTCGTGCCGCCTCTCGGTAAAACGAAACTATACGGAGGCGGGGCTCGGGGCGTCAAGGAATAGTAAAGCCCGTGGGGGGCGCAACTTCGCGCTTCTTGCGCTATAATCGCGCCA
>DAIRFV010000320.1:0-6614 GCA_036794905.1 Pyrinomonadaceae bacterium
CTCGGGCAGCTTCTGCTTGATGATGTCGGCCTCGATGGTGACGCCGAGGTGGTTGGCCTGACCCGTGAGGTCGGCCGCCGTGTGCATGTCGCCCTCCTTGGTCTTGAACTTCGGGTTGCGCAGGTAGCACCACAGAATCGTCGCCATCCCCAGCTCGTGCGCCATCGCGAACGCCTTGGCGATCTCGACGATCTGGCGGCCGGACTCTTCGGAGCCGAAGTAGACGGTGGCGCCGACGGCGGTCGCGCCCATCTCGTGCGACTGCTTGACCGTGCCGAACAGGATTTGGTCGAACTTGTTCGGGAAGGTCAAAAGCTCGTTGTGGTTGATCTTGACGATGAAGGGAATCTTGTGCGCGTACTTGCGCGCGACGATGCCGAGGACGCCGAAGGTGGAGGCGACGGCGTTGCAGCCGCCCTCGATCGCCAGTTTGACGATGTTCTCCGGGTCGAAGTAGACCGGGTTGGGCGCGAACGAGGCGCCGGCCGAGTGTTCGATGCCCTGGTCGACGGGGAGGATGGAGAGGTAGCCGGTGCCCCCGAGCCGCCCGTGGTCGAAGAGCGATTGGAGCGAGCGCAAGACCTGCGGGTTGCGGTCGGAGTGGGTGAAGACGCGGTCGACGAAGTCGGGGCCGGGCGTCTGCAAAACGTCCCGGGAAATTTTCGGCGAGTTGAAGTCGAGAAGGGCGCGCCCGTCTTCGCCGAGGAGACCCTCGATGCGGGAGAGGGCCGAGCCCTCGCGTTTGAGTTCGGTGGCCATGAATCTAAATCCTCCTAATAGGGTTTACGAGCGGCCTGTTTGGATGGCTGTCAACGGCGGATTATAGCACGCACGGCGACGGGGGGAGGAAGCGGCCGCGGGCGGGTTTATGCCTGTGTTGAGGGTGAAGAGATTTGAATTTAACCACCGCAGACACGGGGGCACAGCTTGTTGGGCTATTCGCTCCAAGCTGTGCCCCCGTGTCTGCGGTGGTTAAAAATCTTTCCGCGGCGTGCCTGTCACTGGTGGCCGGCGTGCGGCCCGATGGGCTCGTAGTGTTCGGGGGAGACGAGGAGGAGGAGGGCGCCGCCGTCCGTGACCAACTCTTCGTGGACGCTGCCCGGCAGCGAGCAGTTGAAGTCGCCCGCCCGCATCCCGACGGGGCCGGAGCGCACGTCGCCTTCGAGGACGAGGCACTGCTCGACGCCGAGGTGCCGGTGCGAGCGTATGCGCGAGCCCGGCTCCATCCGGACGAGCGTCGTGGCGGTGCCGCGCTCGCGGTCGGCGAAGAGGAGCTTGAAGGTGACGCCCGCGTCGTCGGTCGGCCGCCAACGCCCCTCGCCCGCGCGCACGACGAGGAATCCGGGCGCGGCGTCGCGCGCGAAGTTCGGTTCGACGCCGCGCACGTCCCCTTGAGACGCGTCCGCGCCGGAGTTGCCGCGCGCTCCCGAGACGAGCGCGAGCAGGCGCGCGCGCACGCCCGCGGGCGGGGCGGCCTCGGGCGCGGCCAGGCACAGGCCGCCCGCGACCGCTTCGAACTCGCGCAGCCCCGCCGCGCAAGCCTCGCAGCCCGCCGCCAGGTGCCCCTCGAACTCGCGCGCCTCTTCGCTGTCGAGCGCGCCCAGGGCGTAGAGCGCGGCCCGCCCGGCCGCCTCTTCGTCAACGGTCGTGTGACTCATAGCATCCCCTCCCACGCCGGCCCGAGCGCCTCGCGCAGGCGCATCATGCCGAGCCTTGTTCGTGTCTTCACCGTCCCGAGCGGGAGGTTGCGCGCGGCGGCGATCTCGCTGTGGCTCATCCCGCCGTAGTAGGCCAGCTCGATCACGTCGCGCTGCTCGGGCGCGAGCGCGTCCAGCGCGGCGCGGACGACCGCCCCCACCTCGCCCGCCAGCACGCAGTCCTCGACCGACTCGCCCCGCGCGGCACGCTGTGCCTCTTCGAGCGGGACGGTCAACCGGTGCTCGTGCCGTCCCCTGCGCAGGCGGTCGATGGCGCGGCTGCGCGCGATGGTCGTCAGCCAGGCCAGGGGCTTGCCGCGCTCGGCGCGGTAGCTCCCGGCCTGCCGCCAGACCTGCGCGTACACGTCGAGCAGCACCTCCTCGGCCGTCGAGTGGTCGGAGAGGATGCGCAGCAGGAGCCCGTAGACCGTCCGGCTGGTCGCGTCGTAGAGCGAGGCGAGCGCCTGATTATCCCCTTCGGCGACGCCCCGGATCATCTCGGCCTGCGACGACTCGGCGTCGTCCGGCGGCCGCGCTGGGGGTGATGACACTGTCGGCACCTCTCCCCTACAAAGGAATTACGGAATCTTTACCACCGGCGGATTCTTTGGGGGAAGGGTGTTGGGTGTTGGGTGCTGGGTGTTGGGTTTTAGCCAACACCCAACACCCAACACCCTTCCCCAAACACCTTCCCCTACTGCTTCAGTTGAAAGTTGGCGGGCACCAACTCCAGGCCGACGAGGGAGCCGTCTGACTTGGAGCGCGCGTCGGCGCCGGCGCGGTAGGTGACGACGGCCTGCGTCTCGGACTTGCGCGCGCCGCAGGTCAACTCGCCCTCGGCCTGTTGGCTGAAGTTGACGAGGTGCAGTCCCTCGAAGCCGGCCGCCGCGAGGCGCAGCGTGCGTTCGCCCGCCTTGAAGACGAAGACCAGCCCTTTCGGCCCGCACTCGATGCGCGTCAGGACGGCGCGCACGCGCGTCTCGCCCGCCTGCGGCTTGCGCAGCGCGTCGTGGATGGCCTGCGCCAAAGCCTCGGCCGCCATCTCGTCCTCGGACTTGCGCGGCCCCTCCGCCGTCTCGCCGCCCGACTCCTGCTCGGCATCCTCCTCGCGGTCGCGCACGGCGAGCCGCGGTGTGCCGCCGCCGCCGCGCTCGTAAGCCTCGCGCTGTGCCTTGTACTCCTTGACCCGCTCCTCGTACTTGTTGATGGAGGCGAGCACCGACTGCGCCGTCGCGCGCAGGGACGGGTCGGTGCCCTCGCGCGCGAGCGGCTCGGCCGTCCTGCGCGCCTCGTCGAACTTCTCCTGCCGCAGGTAGAGCTGCGCGAGGATGAGCGCGTAGTGCTGGTTGCCGGGCGCGAGCGCCACCGCCTGCCGGATGAGCTGGACGCCCTCGGCCGGGTCGTCGCCGTTGACGAGGCTGACCCACGCGAGCAGGTGGTAGCTCTCGGGGAAGTCGGGGCGCAGGGAGATGGCCTTGCGCAGCGCGGCGCGCATCTCGGCGGCGGCCTCCGCGGGGTAGCCGCCCGGCATGTAGCCGTTCTCGCCCATCCCCGCGCGGCTGAGCGCGTAGGCGAGGTAGTAGTGCGCGAGGTAGTTGGTCGCGCCCGCGGCCACGGCCTCGCGCAGTTGCACGACGGCCTCGGCCAAGCGCTTCTGGCGGAGCCGCGCCATGCCGAGCGAGGCGCGCGCCATCGTGTTCGCCGGGTCGAGGTCGAGCGCGCGCTGGAGGCGGACGGCCGCGTCGTCGGGGCGGTTGGTGTGGAGCAGCAGGTCGCCGAGGTAGGCGTCGGCCTGCGCGTCCGTGAGCGGCGCGGCCGTCATCTGCGAGTCGAATTCGAGCTTCTTGTCGAAGGTCGCGACCCGGCCCGTGAAGGAGTAGGCGCGGACGTACTTCTCAAGCTCCTTCTCCATCGCGGCCGTGTCGGTCTGGAAGGCGCGCCGGAACGCCTCGTCGGTCGGCACGCCCTTCTTCGTCAGCGAGAGGAACTCGCCGAGCTGCGGCAGCCGGCGCCCCTCGTTGCCGAGGATGAGGTAGTGCATGAGCGCCCACGACTGCGCGTAGAAGAGGCTGCGCACGTCGTGCTTGTTGCGCTGCAGGGAGTACTGCGTGACGGCGAGGAGCTGCGCGAGCGGCAGCATCCTCTGTTCGCGCAGCAGGCGGAGGTGGTGGCTGATGAGGTTCCCGAG
This sequence comes from Pyrinomonadaceae bacterium, assembly GCA_036794905.1. Lineage (GTDB taxonomy): Bacteria > Acidobacteriota > Blastocatellia > Pyrinomonadales > Pyrinomonadaceae > QHXN01. Next base: position 3,886 of record DAIRFV010000320.1, read on the forward strand.
GTAGACCTTGCGGTCGTCCTCGATGGCGAAGGTGCTGTAGTACTCGGCCAGCCCCTCGTTGAACCACGCGGGGGCGGAGCCCGGCCCCATCGAGTTGTTGACGAGCAGGTGCGTGTACTCGTGGTAGATGGTGCTGTAGGGGTTCACCGCCCCCCTGTGCTCGGGCGTGAGCGTGATGTAGTTCACGTCGTCGCCCGACTGGAAGTAGCCCGCGACCTCGGAGACCTTGCCTTCGACGACGGGCTTGAAGGGCTTGTAGGAGCTGTCGTTCTTGAAGACGACGACCGTCGTCGGCACCGGCGTGTTGAAGTTGACGTTGGCTAACAGCCGCTTGAACACGTCGCGGAACTGTTCGAGCCGGGTGGCGACCAGCCTGATCTCCTTCTCCGAGGCGTTGCCGACGAGGAGGAAGTTCTGCGAACGCACGCTCGTCCAGGTGTCCTTGGCGTTGGCGGCCTGCGCCGCGAGCAGCACGGCGAGCGCCGCGACGACGGCGCGCAAGGGGCGGGGGTGTGTGTGGCGAGTCTTCATTGTCTTGGCCTTGCTGTTGTGCGGGCGGCGGGCGTCAGCGGCGCCCGGAAAGTTCGAAGGTCGCGAACGCAGGCGCGCTGTAGCCGGACGCGCCGAGGTTCTCGACGCTCACGCGCAGCGCCCCGGGGGCGAAGCCCTGCGGCAGGCGGACGACGAGCGACCGTCCCGTGAAGACCAGGAAGTCGTCCACGTCGAGCGTCGCCGCGGCGCGCCCCTCCTGCTCGAAACGCACGCGCACGTACTTGGGGTTCATGTCGAGCCCGGCGGCGCGGATGGAGACGTAGCGCGCCGCCGGGTCGTAGACGCGCGGCCCGCGCGAGCCGGGCGGCTGCCGCGCGTCTATCTCACGCAGCCGCGCCAACTCGTCCGCGTTCGCCTCGGCGGCGCCCTGCACTTCGGGCGCGAGCGCCTCGCGCACCACCTCGACCTCGACGGGCTCGCTCGAAGCGCCCTCGTAGTCGGCGCGCGCGGGGTTGACGAGCCGGAGGCGCACCGCGCCGGTCAGGTCGGCGGGCGCGCGCACGAGGATGAAGACGGGCGCGTCGGGCGGCGTCGAAGGCTGGGCGACGGCGCTGTTGATCTCGGGCGTGGCCGCGCGGCTCGCCGCGCCGTCCGCAGTCTCGAAGACGACCCGCGCCTTCGAAGGGTCGGGGTCGAGGGTGAGCCGCCGATCCACGGAGAGCGTCAGCGCCTGCCCCGCCCCGACGCGATGCGGCGTGACGGAGAGCAGGCGCGGCGCCGCGGTCTGCGGCGACTCGAAGGCGCGCGCGGCGTCGGTGATGGTGACGGGGACGAGCGCGGCCTCGCCCGTCTGGCCGCCCGCGCGCAGGGCGACCTCCATCTCGGCCTCGCCCGGCGCGAGCATCTCGGGCACGTCGAGTTCGAGCACGTCGCGCGCCACCGAGAGGCCGACGCGTCCCTGCGGCAGACGCTCGCGCCCGCCCGCGCGGTGGACGACGCGCGCGTCGGCGTCGTAGAAGGCGCCGCCCTGCTTGAAGCGGACGACGACGCCCGCCTCCGCGTCCCCGGGGTCGGCGAGCGGGCGCACGTGCAGCGCGACGCCCTTCGCGCCGCGCTCCAACCTGAGACCCATGCGCTCGCGCCCCGCGGCGTCGCCCGGCAGCGGCGTCGCCGGGCGGCTCGCGGGCGCGATGCTCGCGATGGACGTGGTGCCGACGACGGGGCGCTGCGGCCGCGTGACGATGTTGAGCTTGAAGGGCGCGCTCCTGCGGCCGCGGAACGAGACGACGGCCTCGGCCTCGCCCGGGCGCAGGCCCTTCGGCACGACGAAGGTCATCCCCTGATAAGCTTTCAGCTCCTTCAACGCACCGGGCGAGGCGCCGCCGTCCGGCGCCGCGGTCATGCTGCTGAAGACGGGCGCGGCCGTGCGCGCGCGCGCCTCGCGCGTCTCGCCGTCCTGCGTCAGGAGGATGCGGAGGCCGCCGTCGGCGGGCGGCGAGAAGAGTTCTTCGCCCAGGTTCTCGACGCGCAGCTCGATGATCTGACCGGGCGCGACGTTCGTGTAAGGGCTGACCTCGGCGATGCGCGGCGCGCCGCCGCCCTGCGCGAAGCCGCCGGGCGCAAGGAGGAGCACGCAGAGGGAAGCGAGGGCGGCGAGTTTCATCGAAGGCTGCTCCGTTAAATGTCGAGGGGAGGCGCGCCGAGGCGGCGGCTGTCAGAGACGGCGAGATTATAGGTTCCGAGCCCGCCCGACTTCAAGATGCGCGGCCCCCAAAGCGAGAGCCCCCGACCGACCCGGCCGGGGGCTCTCGACTTTCTTCCTTAACGCTTTCTAAAAGCGACCTACTCGCCGCGCGGGCGCACGCGGCGCAGCAGCGCCCAGCCCGCGGGGAGCGCCGCGGCCGCGAGCGCGATCTTGACCACGTCGCCCGGCAGGAACGGCGCGACGCCCAGCCGGAACGCCTGGGCGCCGCCCAACGCCGCGGCGAGCCACGCCCACCCGCACGCGAGGATGACGAGCGAGCCGAGCGCCATCGCCGCCGCCGCCGGAACGTACCGCCTGTCCCAGCCGCGCTCGGCCAGACGACCCGTGACGTAGGCCGCCGCGGGGAAGGCCAGCAGGTACCCGGCCGTCGCGCCCGCAAGGTGCGCGTAGCCGCCCGCGCCGCCGCGGAAGAACGGCAGCCCCGCCGCGCCCTCCGCGAGGTAGGCGAGCATCGCCAGCGCGCCGAGGCGCG
>DAIRFV010000321.1:0-6612 GCA_036794905.1 Pyrinomonadaceae bacterium
AGGATGCCCACGGCGATGATGAGCACCAGCGGGTACATCGCGATGCGTTGGTACCAGCAGAGCACGCACGGCGGCAGACCCATCACCTCGCTGAAGAAGAGACTGCCTACCGTGGAGAGCAGCGCGATGACCCACGCCAGATACGGCAGAATGTCGCCCGGCTTCGCCGCCCGCGAGGCCTTGATCTGTTCGGCCTTTACCATCTTTACTCCTAAACACTTTCGTCCGCCGACGAATGGAAGTTCACCCGAGCGACTCGCGCGTCGTCACGCGCCGGGCGCGCCGTATTTCAGCAGCCGCAGGCTGTTCAGGATGACGAGCACCGTCACGCCCACGTCGGCGAAGATGGCGAGCGCGAGGCTGCTCAGGCCAGCCAGCGCCAGCCCGATGAAGACGACCTTGGTCAGGATGGCGAGCGCCGTGTTGAGCTTGATGGTGGAGACCGTCTTCCGGCCGAGACGGACGAGGAAGGGCACGAGCTCTAGGCGGTCGTTCAGGAGCGCGATGGAGGCCGACTCGATGGCCGTGTCGCTCCCGGCCGCCCCCATCGCGACGCCGACCGAGGCGAGCGCCAGCGCGGGCGCGTCGTTCACCCCGTCGCCGACCATCGCGACCGCCCCGTACTTCCGCGTCAGCTCGCGGATGGCCTCCGCCTTGTCCTCGGGCAGCATCTCGGCTTTGACTTCAAGGATGCCGACCTCCTTCGCCACCGCCTCGGCGGGCGCGCGGTTGTCGCCCGTCAGCATCACCACCTCGACGCCGAGGCGCTTCAGCTCCGCCACCGCCTCCTTACTCTCGGGCTTCAGCTCGTCCGTGACGGCGATGATGCCCTCGACGCCTTCGGCGTTGCTGATGACCATCGAGGTCTTGCCCTCGCGCTGGAGGGCGTCCACGCGCGCGACGACCTCCTCCCCCACGTCGTGCTCCTCGGTGATGAAGGGGAGCTTGCCGATGCAGTGGTGGCGGTCGTAGCAGACGACGCAGTCCGCCTTCACCCCCTTCCCCAGCACCGCCTGGAAGTTCTCCGCCTCGTGCAGCGTGACGTTCTCGGCGCGCGCGGCGTCCACGATCGACTGCGCGAGCGGGTGCTCAGAGTAGCTCTCGATGCCGGCGGCGCAGGCCAGCAGGTGCTCGCGCGTCGCCTCGCCGAACGGCAGCACGTCCGTCACCTTCGGCCTCCCGTAGGTGAGCGTGCGCGTCTTGTCGAGCGCGACCGCGCGGACGCGCCCTATCGCCTCTATGTATTTGCCACCCTTGACGAGCGCGCCCCGCCCGGAGGCGTTCCCGATGGCCGCGTAGATCGAGATCGGGGTCGAGATGACGAGGGCGCACGGGCACGCGATGACGAGGAGCGTGAGCGCCTCGCGGAACCACGGCTCGAAAGGCGCGCCCATTAAAAGTGTGGGGACGAGTACGAGCAGCAGGGCGGCGGCGATGACCGCCGGCGTGTAGTAGGCGGAGAACTTTTCGATGAACTTCTGCGTCTCGGCCTTCGACTTCGTCGCCTGGAACGTCGTCTCGATGATCTTGGCCAGCGTCGAATCCGACGCCGGCTTGGTGACGCGCGCCTCCATGTAGCCGTGCAGGTTGAGCGTGCCGGCGAAGACCGGCCTTCCGGGGTGCTTGTCTTTGGGGAGCGGCTCGCCCGTGATGGTTGACTCGTCAACGGAGGACGAGCCGGCGACGACCTCGGCGTCCACGGCGATCATGTCCGACGGCTTGATGACGAGCACGTCACCAACCTTCACGTCCGCGACCGGCACCTCCCTCGTCTGGCCTCCCTCCGCCTTCACCGTCGCGGTCTTCGGCGTGCGGTCGACGAGGGCCTGTAGCGCCGACTTGCTCGTCTGGATGCCGAACTGTTCCAGCCGCTCGCCGAGGGTGAAGAGCACGATGACGACCGCCGCCTCCTCGTACTCGCCGAGGTAGAAGGCCCCGGCGGTGGCGATCAGCAGCAGGAGGTTGATGCTGCGGAAGTTGAGCTTGAGGAGCGCGCGCAGGCCGCCGAGCAGAGTGCGGTGGCCGATGGCGAGGATGACGGCCGCGAAGAAGGGCGCGGCGACGGCCGCCGGCAGCTCCCACCCGGCCAGCGACAGGAACTCGAAGGCGCCGACCACGACGACGCTGAAGACGAGCCACCTGAACTTCGCGTCACCCAGCAGCGTGACCTTCTTTTGCGCCTCGGCCGCCTCTTCTCCCACAGTCATCTTTGTCCCTCTCGTCGGTTCCGGCGGGGCCGCCCCGCCCCGTTATTGTTCGTGCTCGACGCCCTTGCCCGTCCGGCAGAAGTTGACCTTCCGGCCCTTCTTGAGGCCGACCTCCTTGCCCTTCTCCCGGTAACGCAGCTCGCCTTCCCCGACCGAGGCTTCGGTCTCGCCGTCCTCTTCCACGCGGAAGAGGTAGCGCCCCGCCTTGCGGACGGTGATTAGACCGGGCGGCGTATGTATGACCAGCCCCGCGTCGTTCCTGAGAGAGCGGACTATGACGACGACCTCCCCGCGCTCCACGTCGAAGTGCATCGCGCCGAGGCTCCCGTCGTAAACCCGCACGGCGGAGTCGGGCGAGACGGTCATGTACGAGCCCGGGTTGAGCGCCCACGTGACCCTCCCGCCCCTGGACGTGAACACGCGGTCGCCGTCGTGGAGTTGCACGCCCGCCTGAAGCTGATTGATGCCTTCTCCCTTTTCGTGGCAGTGGTAGAGGACTTCCCCCTCGACGCCGGTGACAAGCCCGGCCCGCGCCGAAACCACCCTCTCCTGTGCCGGCGCGGGCAGGTACGCGTGCAGAACCACTAAGAGAACTATGATCAGCTTCACCACGGCCGTCACCACACTTTTCATTGCCGCGGCGGCGGCGCGCCGGCCCAGCCCTTCAGCCGCGGCCAGTCGTGGATCAGGTTCTCGTAGGAGACCTCGACGAGCGACTCCGCGCTTAGAGGCTGCGGGCCGGACGGCGAGAGGAACGACAGTCCCTCGCGGCGGAAGAACTCGACGAGGCTTGTGACCTCCGCCTCCCCGGCGCCGGTCTTCGCGCAGATGTCTTTGACCTTCAGGGGGCGCCGTATCTCGCGCCCGCCCGCGCACCACTCCGTCAGCGCCCCGAAGACGCCGCGGGCGAGTTCCCGGCCCCGGTCGTCCGGCAACTCGGCGTAAGCCTCCTCCCCGTGCTTCGCGAGCGCGCCCGAAATGCCGCCCGCCTCCTCGTAGTGGCGGAGGTCAACGGGCTCGCCCTCCCCGTGGTCTGCCTCCCACGCCTGCCACGTGCGCATGAGCGCGTGCTGGAAGGACGGCAGTTTGTCCGGGTCGTTCCCGAGGTCGTTCAGCACGCGGTCCGCCAGCCGCGGGGAGACGCCCCCCCGCCGGACTCTCGCGGGGCCCGTGACGGCCTCGCGCCCCTGGTCGCGCGACAGGCGCGGGACCAGGTAGTGGCCCGAGTTGATGGCCTCGGGGAGCCCCGAGAACTCGGCGCAGTCGCCCATGTAGTCCGTGCGCAGGGTCAGCGCGACGTAGACGGGGGACTCGTTCTGCCGCACCGCCTCCAGCAGCAGCTTGACGAAGCCGGCCGCCCCTTCGCCGCTACCCTGGCCTTCCGGGGCGAGGCGGAAAAGGTCGTCGAACTGGTCGACGACGACGAGCAGATTTTCGTCGCGCGCCGTGCCCGCCTGGCGCACGACTTCGACCAGCCCGAGTGAGCCGCTGCGCAGGGTCGTCTCGACGACCACCGCGCGGAGGCCGTCGTCCCACTCCGCGGGGCCGAACCCGTCGAGGGCCGCGAGGGCGCGAGCCAGCCCGCCGACGGGGTCGTCGGCGGGCCTGAGCGACGCGACCCGCCAGCGCTGCCCCGCTGCCCCGAACAGCCCCCCGTGTAGCGCGGGCAAAAGTCCCGCGTGGAGTAAAGACGACTTCCCGCAGCCCGCGCCCCCGACGACGGCGAGGAAGCCGGTGCGCCCGAGCAGGTCAACCAGCTCTCCGACCTGCTGGTCGCGCCCGAAGAAGTGGACGGCGTCGTCCGCGCCGAACGGCCGCAGGCCGGGGTAAGGTGCGCCGTGGGCGTGGGCCGCCGGCGCGGTCACTCTTTCGCTAGTCATAGGGAGACTCTTCCAAGTGATTGTGGTTCTCGCCGCGAGCGCCCTCACGGCTGGTTGATGATCTCGATGTCGGCGGTGTTCCGCACCTCGTCGAAAAACTTCGCCAGGTCGGACGCGACCTTGTCCTCGATCATCGTCCCCTCGATCTCCTTGTAGACATCTTTAAGCGCGGGGACGATGGCGCCGGGCGACTGGCGGCGGCGGCGCGGCACGTACACGTCGCGGTAGTAGACCTCCGCCTCCTGCGGCGTGACGACCGTGAACGAGCGGAAGCGGAAGTTGACGTACTTCTCGATCTCGACGCGCTCGCGCACGATCTCCCGCAGTTGTCCCGACGTGAGCCCGACGCCGGCGACGCGCCGCTGGAACTCGGTCTGCGACGGGAAGCGGCGGACGAGCTCGGCCAGGGCCGGCTCCACCTCCTTGTCGTCGGCGTGGATGTGCGGCAGCTTCTCCGCCTCGTGGTAGACGATCCGCTGGTCGATGACCGTCTCCAGCACGCGGCGGAGGTCTTCGGCGCGGGGGCGGTCGAGCGGCGTGCCCGGTTCGAGCGCCAACTGCCAGAGCAGGTCCGTGTAGGTGATGAGTTGGCCGTTGACGGTCGCGATCATGCGGTCCACGACCTCGGCCCCCACCGCCGGCCCCGGCTGCTGGCCTTGGACGGAGGCCGGCGGCGCCGAGAGCGTGAGCAGGAGCAGGGCGGTCAGGCACGCCGCCGCCCGGCTCGCCCTCGCAACGTTCGGCCGCCCCGCGCGGGCCGTTTCAGATCGCCGCGTCATCGGTCTCCCCCGTCTGGATGCGCACCGCGCGCTCGACCGGCCAGACGAAGACCTTGCCGTCGCCGCCGCGGCCCGTGTGCGCCGTCCTCACGATGGTATCGACTATCGAGTCCACCATCTCGTCCCGCGCGACGATCTCGATCCGGGCCTTCTTGACGTACTCGACGAAGTCCTCGACGACGCGGTGGGGCGCACCCCCGCGGTGCGCGCTCTTCTCACGCCCGAACCCGCGCGCGTCAGTCACCGTCATTCCGGGGAAGCTTTCGATCTCTTCGAGCGCGCCGGTCACCTTGCTCAGCATGAACGGCTGCACCATCGCCGTGATCATCTTCATCGCGTGGGATCCTCCTCCTGTTCCAGCCGGAGCCGCCGCAGCTCCGTCCGAGCTTGGTGAATCAGCCGGCGAGCCTCCGGCCCGTCTACGTGCAGGCGCGCGGCGACCTCCCCGTCGCTCAAGCCTTCGTAGTCGCGCAGCACGAAGGCCGCGCGCAGGTCGTCGGGGAGCCGCGCGGCGAGCGCGTCGAGCGCGGCCGCGTCGAGCGGCGCGCGGAATGATGCCGGGCCGCCGCGCGTGGTCGGGGGCTGGACGGCTTGCGGGGCGGGCGGCGACGCCCTTACTGCCGCCCGTCGCGCAGGGCGTTCTAAGCGGCGCGCGCGCAGACGCCGGAGTGACTCGTCCACACCCAGCTCGCGCAGGCGCCCCAGGTCGCGCGGCTCGTCACACGCCCGCGCCGGTTCGCCGCCGAAGCGGACGAAGGCCCGCACGGTCGCCTCCTCGGCGTCGCGCGCGTCGGCGAGCAGCCGCAGGCAGAGCGTGTAGACGGGGGCGGCGTGGCGGGAGTAGGTGGCTTCGAGGCGCGAAATCTCGTGCCCCGCCGACCGCCGCCCCCGCTCGTCCGCCACTCCCCGCATCCCCGTCGCCTTCTCTTTCCCAACGAGGCAGTTCATAGAATTACCCCCTCACGAACAATCGCCGGCCGCGCGCCGGGCGCGGTCAGTAGCGCCGTTTGCGCTTCGCCGTCGCCCCCTCCTGGCGGCGGCGCTGCCTGTTGGCGCCGCCGCCCGCCCGCCACTTGCCCGGACGCCCCCCGCGCCTGCCCTTGCGCAGCAGCGGCTTGAACAGAAGCAAGATGACCGTGTAGACGGCGGCGACGAACAGCGCGGTCATGCCCACGTGATAGAGCACGTGCGTCCAGCTCGACGAATGTTCACCGGCGAACATACTTCACCCCGCCTCCCGTCCGGTTACGACTCGCTTCAAACACCCCTCCCGCCGCGCTCAGTACTCGACCCGCTCGCGCTCGAACCAGCCGTAGAGCGTCGGCAGAATGAGCAGCGTCAGGAGCGTCGAGGTCACGAGCCCGCCGATGACGACCGTCGCGAGCGGGCGCTGCACCTCCGCGCCGGCGCCCGAGCCGAGCGCCATCGGGATGAAGCCGAGGCTGGCGACGAGCGCCGTCATCAGCACGGGCCGCAGGCGCGTCATCGCGCCCTCGTGAACGGCGTCCCAGACGGAGCGCCCCTCCTCCCTCAGCTTGTTGATGTAGCTGACCATCACGACGCCGTTGAGGACGGCCACACCGAAGAGCGCGATGAAGCCGACGCCGGCCGAGATCGAGAACGGCATCCCACGCATGAAGAGTGCGAAGACGCCTCCGACTACCGCGAACGGGATGCCGGTGTAGATCAGCAGCGCCTGCTTCACCGAGCCGAACGTGGTGAACAGGAGCACGAAGATGAGAAACA
>DAIRFV010000561.1:0-1697 GCA_036794905.1 Pyrinomonadaceae bacterium
GTCTCATATCGGCCGCGCTAAAGCCGTATTCGGTCGCGCCGACGCCGTGCGCGGACAGTCCGGTGACGTATTCGGACGTGCCGGCCTCATGTGCGCCCCTCCCGATGCCATATCAGCCTCGTCCGACGCCATATTCGGCGCCGACACTTCCATATTGACCGCACACGGCGCCGTGTCGAACTTGCCGGGCGGCGAGGTTTTATATACGCTTCAGCAACTTCGCGGTCGAGTGCGAACGCCGCCGTGCAGACCGGGTCAGTACCGCCCGCGGTAGCGGGTGGGTCGGACTACCATCATAAGGGCCGACTGAGTCACACGCACCCACCCGCCACCGCGGGCGGTACTGACCGCTGCGGCGTCGCGCCCGCAACTGTCATAACCATGAAACTACAGGGGACTGTGCAGGAGGGCGTAGGGGACGCATCATTCTGGTTGCGCGAATATGCCGCCGTCTACCGGTTATGGACGGGGATGACGATTATTCCGGGCTCGCTCAACGTCCACCTGGCCGCAAAGTTTGATTGGGATGACGCGAGCCTTGAGCCGTTCAAAAAAGTGTATTCGCTGATTCCCTACGGCGGTAATCGGGATATCTGCCTCATCCCCTGTGAGGTTTACAGGGAGGAGACGGGTAAGATTTATGGGTTCGCGTGGGCCACCACGCACGCGGCGAATGACTTCGACTACAGGGTGCTTGAAATTATCGCGTCCGTTCGTCTGCGCGAGGTCTTGCAGTTGACCAACGGGTCGGCGGTCACCATCGACATTCCGGTGTCTTGGAAAGACTGACCTTCATTCCGAATGTGCATCGAAAGTTGATCGCAGCGCGGGGAACTCGATGGTGTCGGCGCGTGTGATGCCGGCCCCCTTTTGAATAACTGAGTGCGCGCGCCAGCGCTCGTCGTCCCTGGCCGGGAAGTCGAGGCGGTAGTGCGCGCCGCGCGACTCCTCGCGCCAGAGGGCCGCGCGCGCGACGAGGCCCGCGACCGTCACGAAGTTGCGCGGGCCCGGCAGCAGCGGCGCCGACGCGATCTGCTCGAACTCCGAGAGCGCGCGCTCCAACCCCGCGCGCGTGCGCAGTATGCCGACGCGCTCCCACATCAAACGCCTCACGCGCTTACGCACGGCCGCCGACGCCGCGCTCACGCGCCCCACGTCCGCGCGCGGCGGCGCCGCGCCTTCAAACGCGCCCTCGCCCGAAGGCGCGCGCAGCCCCTTCAAGTCCGAAGCGGCCGCGGCCCCCGCGCGCGCGCCGAAGACCAGCCCTTCGAGCAGAGAGTTCGACGCCAGGCGGTTCGCGCCGTGGACGCCCGTGCAGGCCACCTCGCCCGCGGCGTAGAGTCCGGCGAGCGTCGTGCGCCCTTCGAGGTCTGTGCGCACGCCGCCCATCACGTAGTGCGCCGCGGGGCTGACGGGGATGGGCTCGCGCGCGAGGTCGAGCCCGTACTCCAGGCACGTCCGGTAAATCTTCGGGAAGCGCCGGCGGAGGTGCGCCGCGTCGAAGGCCGTCATGTCGAGGAAGACCGTGCGCGTCGCCGTGCGCCCCATCTCGGCGACGATGGAGCGCGTGACGATGTCGCGCGGGGCCAGCTCGGCCAGCTCGTGGTAGCGCGGCATGAAGCGGCGCCCCTCGGTGTTCCGCAACACGCCGCCCTCACCGCGCAGCGCCTCGGAGAGCAGGAAGCGCGGCGCGCCTG
>DAIRFV010000322.1:0-6607 GCA_036794905.1 Pyrinomonadaceae bacterium
GCTGCTCGTCGTAGTCGGTCGAGCCGGTGATGGCCTTCTCGAAGATGGTCGGGTTGGAGGTGACGCCGCGCAGGTCGTCCTCCTCGATCTTCTTCTGTAGGTCGCCAGTCGTGAGCATCGCGCGGCGGATGTTGTCGTACCAGATGGACTGGCCGAGCTTCATGATTTCGACGAGTCGGTTGCTCATAAACTCTCTCCTCAGACGGGGTGAAAACAGTGGACGGACGGCCTTAACTAGATTTTGCAGTGGGGGCGAGGGGCTACACTTCGGCCGCCGCCGCGCCGGGCAGCAAGGCCCGGCTGTATCCCTTTCAAACGACGCTGTGACGAATTGGCGGGATACTATCACATGAGTTCTGACGCCGCCAATAGAGAGGAAAAAAGTAGACAGTAGTCAGTAGACAGTAGTCAGCAGGGAAAGTTAAAGGCGGCGCGGGCTTCGTCATCAACGATGAGAGCCGCGCCGCCTCACTTTTCTACTGACTACTGTCTACTGTCTACTGTCTACTCCTGAGCAGCGGCCGACTCGGCGGCGAAGACCGAGTCCTCGGTCTTGATGCCGTAGGTGACGGTGAGCACCTGCGACTCTTCGACCTGCCGGTCGCCCGCGTAGAGGACGGAGCGGTAGGGGACGAGCGTTTGCTGGACGATGCGGTAGTCGTGGAAGGTGCGCCGGTACTTCGTCCCCCCCTCCTCGTATTCGAGCCAGAGGACGCGCGCCGTCTTCGCGCTGATGTAGTAGCGGGTCGCGCGCTTCTCCTTGTCCGCCAGCTCCAGCACCCAGAGGTCGAGGCCCTTCTGCGTCTCCTTGCCGTTGTACTTGAGGGTCGCGCCGCTCTCCTTGTAGCGCAGCAGCGCGTCGATGCCGTGGACGCGGTCGGTCATCAGGCTCGTCACGTCCTCCTGCTTCGGCGTGAACGGCGTCCCGCGCAGGAGGCCGGTCACGCGGCCGTCGTTGAGGACGAGCGAATACTGGAGGGAGGAGAGGCGCTGGTCGAAGCGTATCTTGTCCTTCTCGTAGGTCTCGCCGCGCTTGAAGATGCGCTCGTAGGAGACCTCCTCGGGGCGCCCGTCCTGGCCGGTGCGCGTGATGCGGCCGCGCTCGACGCCCGTCCTCCGAATCTGCGCGAGCATCGGGCGCGAGCCGTAGACGAGGACGACCGTCTCGGCGACCTGCTCGGCCGTGACGTTCTGGTCGCCCTTGACGCGCTTCGGCGGCTCCTCCTTCTTCTTCGGCTGCTCTTCCGCCTTCGGGGCGGTCTCCTGCGCGGAGGCGGCCGCGTGCGCGCCAGCCGCGCCGACAAAGAGCGCCGACAGCGCGCACACCAGTAAGCGTCGTAACACTGAGTTCTTCTCCATTCCTGATTTGATCGCCCGGCGGCCCGGCCCGCGAGCCGCGCCTTGAGGAGAGGTTCGGCGGCCGAACTTGCGCGGATTGTAACATATCCGTGCGCGCGTAGCCCCAGCGGCCGAGCGCCGTCCTTCAGTCCAAAACAATTGATGCCAATAGCCTTGCGGCGGATGCCCGCCCGCGCTTTGACAACCCCGCGCGACTGCCTGTAAAGTCCTGTGTTTTCATCAGGGCCGGGGAATTCAGGAGTCAAGAGACCGGAGTCAGAACCATTAAGGCGCTCGCCGTTTCCATTCTGACCCTGACCCAAGACCCCTGACTCACCGGTTTAGCGAAAGGACAGGAATCGTGAAAAAAGTAGGACTGCTGGTCGGCCGCGAGCGGACGTTCCCCGTCTCGCTCATCGAGAGTATCAACGAGCGGGGCGGCGGCGAGGTCGTCGCCGAGTTCGTCAAGATCGGCGGCGTGCGCCACGACGCGGGCGTCGGCTACGACCTCATCATCGACCGCATCTCGCACGAGGTGCCCTTCTACCGCGCCTTCCTCAAGCGCGCGGCGCTCGAAGGCACCGTCGTCATCAACAACCCGTTCTGGTGGTCGGCCGACGACAAGTTCTTCAACTTCTCGCTCGCCACGAAGCTCGGCGTCGCCATCCCGCGCACCGTCCTGCTCCCGCAGAAGAACTACATCGCGGGCATCACGAGCGAGTCGCTGCGCAACCTCGAATTCCCGCTCGACTGGCAGGCCGTCGCCGACTACGTCGGCTTCCCCGCCATCCTCAAGCCCTTCGACGGCGGCGGCTGGAAGAACGTCTCGCGCATCAACAGCCTCGAAGAGCTGTGGGAGGTCTACGACACGACCGACACGCTCTGCATGACCTTGCAGGAGATGATCGACTGGGATCAGTTCGTGCGCTGCTACTGCATCGGGCAGGAGGACGTGCTCATCATGCCCTACGACCCGCGCAAGGCGTACCTGTCGGGCGAGCAGTACCTCCACAACCCGACCTATCTCACACCCGAGGTGGCCGCGCGCGTCGCGCAGGACGTTTTGACCCTGAACCGCGCGCTCGGTTACGACATCAACACGGTCGAGTTCTGCATTAAAGACGGCATTCCCTACGCCATCGACTTCATGAACCCCGCGCCCGACGCCGAGATCGCCTCGGTCGGCGAGTTCTACCACAACTGGCTGACGAAGGCCGTCACCGACCTCGTCTTCCGCCGCCTCGCCGAGCCGCGCACGGAGAACCGCTACCGCTGGGACAACATGCTGAACCCGCAGCCCGAGCCGCCGGGCGCGTCCCAGACGCTCGCCGCCGCGGCCTCCGCCGCGCAGTCGGCCGCCGACTCCGTCCTGCCGCAGTCCGTCCGCGACCTCCCGTCCAACGTCGTGGACACGGTCACGGAGTTCCTGGGGCAGGCGACCGGCGTCGTCTCCTCCATCGTCGATTCGGTCAAAGAGGCGGCCGCGCCCGGCGACCAGACCGAGACTCAGGTGAACTACGCCCCGGCCGCCCCCAAGGCCGCGGCCAAGCGACCTCGTGCGGCCTCGCCCTCGAAGAAGGGCGCGACTAAACGCGCCACCCCGACCCGCTCGAAGAAGTCCGCGGACGAAGACACGAGCGGGGCCTAAGTGTTCTCCGGGTTGAGCGTAAAAATTAGAGGGGGCGACCGGCAACGGTCGCCCCCTCTAATTTTTCTCGGACGGGCGTCAGCGGCCGAGCCCGTGCGTCTGAAGCCACCCGTCGATAAGTTTCCAGCCTTCGTGGTTGCGGTAGTGCAGGTTGAAGTTGTGCCCGACGCCGGGGAGCGACTGCACGGTCACGCCGGAAGCGCTGTTGAAGAAGGCCGCCTCGCCCGCGGCTAACGACGCGGGGTAGAGCGCGTCGAACTCGCCCAACTGCACGAGCACCGGGCCGGTGACCGAGCCCACGCGGGTGGCGTTCGTGTCGAACCCGGCGAGGATGCCCGTGACGAGTTGCCCGCGCGGCAGTTGGTCGGCCAGCACGTCACGGTCGTACGCGATGACCTCCGCGTCCGCGCCGGGCGCGTAGAAGAAGAGCGGGGCCCGCGCCTCGCCAGGGGCTTGCGCGTACTCGTGCTGGAGCATCTGGCCGATGACATCCGCCGGCACCGGCAGCTCGTGCGGGACGTGCCCCATCCCCGTCGAGACGACGGCGTCGGCGTCGTGGTAAGTCCCCTGCGCGTAGATGGCGTTGATGGCCCCGAGCGAGTGGCCGACCGTCACGACGCGCTCGAACGCGTGGCCGACGCCGGCCGTGTCCGCGCGCAGGTGTGTGATGACCTGATGTATGGCCGAGCCCGTCTGGTGGAGAGTCAGCAGGTCGCCGTCCGCGGGCTTGCTGCTCTCGCCCGTGCCGAGCTGGTCGATGGCGAGCACGGCGTACTTGCGCTCGGCCATGTAGCGCGCGAACGAATACTCGTGCCCGTTGATGTTCGGCACGTCCCAATATTTGTGGTTGTAGGTGGCGCCGTGGAGCGCGAGCAGCAGCGTGCGGTTGTGGAAGCTGCCCTTGTAGTAGAGGTAGCCGACGACCTCGGCGGCGTTGCCGTCGGAGAGCGTCACGGGGAAGCTCAGGCGCTCGACCTTGACGCTCTCCCCCGACTCGTCCGCGGCGGCGACGGCGGCGAAGGAGAAGAGTAGGAATGCGATTGCGAGGAGTCTGAACGCGGTTTTGTCAGCCAGACGGGTACTAGTGCGTCGGATGCTCATGAGTAAGCCTTTCTGTGTCAGGGCGGCGCCACGTAGGAAGGTGTCGGCGCGGCTGTGAGTGCAATGCGAGACACGGAGTCTCGCGTCCCGACCCACAACGCGTAGAGGCTCGCCCAAAGGGATCAAGGAAGGGACGATTTTTATTTGAAGATTCAGACAGAGTGGGGAGTAAGCTTTGGAGGCATGTCCCGGCCTTCTCATCTCAGAGAGAAGCGGGCGCCCCGGAGGACGCCCGCTTCTCTCTATTTTTTTTGATGGCCAGGGACGGAGTCGAACCGCCGACACCGCGATTTTCAGTCGCGTGCTCTACCAACTGAGCTACCTGGCCGTAAACCGTTGTGCGCGAACAGAAGGCAGAGTATAGGAGTTTCGAAACTGGCCTGTCAAACGTCGCACGGCGGGTTTATTTTTTGTCAAATGCGTCACAAAAAAACGTTGACAATTTTACGACAAGGGGTATAATCCGACGCGTCTGAGGGTGGTGCCGGTTGCCAAACAGCCGGTGCGTTCCGCGAGGGACAACCAGCCGAAGCCCGAACATCGACAGTGCCCGCCAGTGGCAGCTCGAACGCCGATTGTGCCCCCCACAGCCGCTACCTTCGAGCTGCCACCTTATTTTTGCCCGCGATCTTATCCCGCACCAGTTTTCATCCCGCGCCGAAGAATCCCCTGAATATTTCGTCAAATTCCGACACGTCGTCGTACTCGCGGAGTATGACTTTGCGGCTGTCCGCGATGAATGTTCTCGAGAAGGAGACTGAGAACGTGTCTCAGATGGCGGAGCGGGACTTGAGGAGTTCGTACTGGCGCGACGCTTCCGCGACCACCTCGCGCTCGTCGAACGTCTGCAACTGGCCGTCGCGGAGCACGACACGACCGTCTATCAGTACGTCGCGCACGTCGCGCGCCCCGGCGGCGTAGACGACCGTCGAGACGACTTCGGGGCGCGGCGTCGTGTGCAGCCGCCCGAGTTCGAGGACGTTGATGTCGGCGCGCTTGCCGACTTCGAGGCTCCCGACCTCGCCTTCGAGCCCGAGCGCGCGCGCCCCGCCCGCGGTCGCCATCCGCAGCACGCGCGCGGCGGGCAGCGCGTCGGCGCCGCGGCTCACCTTCTGCAAGAGCGCCGCCGAGCGCATCTCCGTGAACATGTCGAGGCGGTTGTTGCACGGCGCGCCGTCCGCGCCGAGCGTGACCGAGACGCCGCGCTCCAACATCTCCGAGACGGGCGCGACGCCCGAGCCCAACTTCATGTTCGACGACGGGCAGTGCGCGACGTGCGTCCCCTTCGACGCGAGCAGCCCGACCTCTGATTCGTCCAGGTGGACGCAGTGGGCGAGCAGCACGTGCGGCCCAGAGACGCCGAGCGAGTCGAGGTACAGGACGTTCCTCATCCCCGTCTCGCTCTCGACCAGCTCGATCTCCGAACGGTTCTCGGAGGCGTGCGTGTGAATCATCACGCCCCGCTCGCGCGCGAGTTCGGCCACGCGCTCAAGCAAGTCACGCGTGCAGCTCACCGCGAAGCGCGGCGCGAAGCAGTAGCGCACGCGCCCGTCCGCACGTCCGTGCCACTTCTCAAGGAGCGCGAGCGATTCGCGTATCGAATCTTCGCGCCCCTCGCGGAGCCCCGCGGGCACCTCGTCGCCCTTGTCCATCATGCACTTGCCGACGGTGGCGCGGAAGCCCGACTCCTCGACGACGCGGAAGACCTCTTCGGTGTGATTCACGGTCTCCATCGTCAGCGCGCAGGTCGTGCCGCCGCGGATCATCTCCGCGACGCCGAGGCGCGCGGAGGCGCGCAAGGACGCGGCGTCGTGCGCGGCCTCCAGAGGCCACACGCGCCGCTTGAGCCAGTCGAGCAGCGCGAGGTCGTCGGCCGCGCCGCGGAAGAGCGTCTGGCAGAGGTGGACGTGCGTCTGCACGAAGCCCGGCAGCACGGCGCAGCCGCGCGCGTCGATGGTCACGTCGGCGGAGACGTTCGAGAGGTCGCCGCCGACGGCCTCGATGCGACGCCCGCGCACGAACACGTCGCCGTCCAGAACCGTCTCCGCGGCGTCCATCGTGACGACCGTGCCGCCCTTGATGAGGACAGTCTGATCCATCTGAAAACTGAAAAAGTCGAAGAGAGTTTTTACATCGGAGTCTCTTGCCGCGCGATTATCCACGAAAAGCCGTAAACCGTAAACCGTGAACCGTGACAGGGGAAAGGCGGCCTGCCTTCTTCCTGTCACGGTTCACGGTTTACGGTTTACGGCTTTTAGCCTACTCGGACTCCTCGCCGTGGACGGGCATGCCGAGCGCCTTCTTCACGTCGTTCTCGATGCGCGCGCGCATTTCCGGATTCTCCCTGAGCGTCGTCTTCGAGTTCTCGCGACCCTGGCCCAGGCGCTCGCCGCCGTAGGAGAACCACGCGCCCGACTTCTCGACGACGCGGTTCGTGACCGCGAGGTCGAGCACGTCGCCCTCGCGCGAGATGCCCTCGCCGTACATGATGTCGAACTCGCACTCGCGGAAGGGCGGCGC
>DAIRFV010000063.1:0-24041 GCA_036794905.1 Pyrinomonadaceae bacterium
TCCTCGCCAACGACCACTGGAACTTCGACGTGCGCGGCTTCAACCCCGGCGGCAATCACGGCTCCTTCTTCCGCGTCTCGACGCACTCGACGCTCATGCTCGCCGGGGGCGACGCCACGGGCATCCCGCGCGGCCTCTCGGTCGAGGAGCCCTACGACTCTCTGAGCTTCATGCCGACGATGCTCACGCTGACGGGGCAACTCGAAGACAACTCGCGCCCCGTCCCGGTCCTCTGGCGGCGCGGCTTCCGCCCCTTCCCCGGCCGCGTCGTCCGCGAGCTCCTCGACGCTCCCGCCCCCGCCGCCCCCGTCGCCGACGCCACGACGCCGGAGGCACAGCCTTGAGCGCGACGCGCGAAACGGGCGAGGCCGTACGCGCCGCCGACATCGGCCGCGAAGACCTCTTCGAGGCCGAGATACACATCACCGCCGACACGGGCCAGCCCGGAGGCAAGCGGCGCAGCCGGCTCATCTACGTCCAACTACTCGCCTTCCTCTTCGGCGCCACGCTGCTCGTCCTGCTCATCCGCGCCGTCGGCGTCGAGCCCATCTTCCAGGCGCTCGGCCAGATCGGCTACGGCTTCTTCCTGCTGCTCGGCCTCGCTGGCGCGCGCCACGCGCTGCGCACCCTCTCGATGCGCACGGCCGTCGCGCGCGAGCACCGCCGCTTCAGCTTCTGGCAGGCGTACACCACGCGCCTCGCGGGCGAGACGATCAGCTTCTTCACCTTCACCGGCCCCGTCCTCGGCGAGGCGACGAAGGCCGCGCTGCTGCGCAAGAGCGTGCCGCTCCCGGCCGCCGTGCAGGCGCTGGCCGTCGACAACCTGCTCTACAACCTCTCGGTCGCCGTCTTCATCTCCAGCGGCGCGCTCGTCATGCTCTTCACGTACGACCTGCCCGTCGGCGCGCGCCTGCCGCTGATGGGCATCGCCGCGGGGATGGCGCTCGTCATCACGCTCATCGTCGCGGCCGTGCTCTCGGACGTGATGCCGGTGACGGCCGCCGTCGACTTCTTCATCCGCCGCGGCTGGAAGGCCAAGTGGTTCGCGTCGCGGCGCCGGCACTTCCACCAGATCGAGGAGAACGTCTACGACTTCTACAAGAAGCGCCCGCGGACGTTCTTCGCCATGCTCGCGTGCGACTTCGGCGCGCACGCGACGACCGTCGCCGAGGTGGCGGCCGTCCTCTGGATGCTCGGCTTTGAGCCGGGCTTCGCCGTGTCGTACATTATCGACTCGCTGACGAAGGTCATTAACCTCGTCTTCAGTTTCGTGCCCGCCACCATCGGCGTCTACGAGGGCGGCACGGGCTTCATCCTGCACACGCTCGGCTACGCGGTGGCGACGGGTCTGACCATCGGCATCGTGCGCAAGGCGAGCATGATCGTGTGGGCGCTCACGGGGCTCCTGATGCTGATCCGGCACACGGCGCCCGCCGCGCTGCGCAAGGCCGTCGAGCGCCACCCGCGACTGCGAGAAGTTATGGACAACCTTGTTCTCTCGAACATGACGCACCGCCCGGCGCGCACCTTCGTCAGCATCCTCGGCGTCGCCGTCGGCGTCCTGCTGGTGGCCTTCACCGTCGGGCTCGCGCACGGCGTCCTGCGCGAGCGCGGGCGGCGCGAGTCGGAGGTCGGCGCCGAGATCATGATGCGCGCCGCGGGCACGACCGGCTTCGGCGCGCAGCGCTTCGCCATGCCCGTCTCGCGCGCCGAAGAGGTGCAGCGCATCCCCGGCGTGCGCGTCGCCTGCCCCGCCGCGCAGACCACCGACACGAGCGACACGGGCTTCGGCATGCGCGTCGTCGATGGCATCCCCTTCGACTGTTACTCGCGCCTCTCGGGGCTGCGCGTCGTCGAGGGGAGAGCGTTCGACCGCGGCGACGAGGCCATCGTGGACACGCACTGGAAGGAGCAGCGCAAAGCCAAAATCGGCGACCCCGTCAAGCTCTTCGGCCGCGACTTCCGGCTCGTCGGCGTCTACGAGCCGTCCGGCGGGGCGCGCATCAAAATCCCGCTCTCGACGATGCAGGAGAACGCGGGCGTCGAGGGCGGCGCCTTCGGCACCACCGTCTTCGTCTCGGTCGTCAACCCCGCCGAGCAGGAGCAGGTGGCCGAGCGCATCCACGCCGCCTTCCCCGAAGACCAGCTCATCTTCACGCGCGACCTGCCCGAGCTCTACGCGTCGAGCGTGCCCGCGCTCGACGTGTTCATCGACGTGGTCGTCGGCGTCGCCGCCGTCATCAGCATGCTCGTCATCCTGCTCGCCATGTACACGACCGTCACCGAGCGCACGCGCCAGATCGGCGTGCTCAAGTCCCTGGGGATGTCGAACGCGGGCGTGGCGTGGGTCATCGAGCAGGAGGCTCTGGCCGTCAGCGTGATGGGCGTCCTGCTCGGCGTGGTGCTGACGTTCGCGGCGCGCTTCGTCGTGATGCGCACGACCACGCTCACCGTGGACATCGAGCCGAAGTGGCTCCTCGTCTCGCTCGGCATCGGCCTGCTCGGCGGCACGCTCGGCGCGCTCTACCCGGCCCTGCGCGCCGCGCGCCAGGACCCGGTTGACGCTCTGAGCTACGAATAATGTGAACCGTGAACCGTAAACCGTGACAGGAGAAGAAAGACCGTGCCATTCCTACTCGTCACGGTTTACGGTTCACGGTTCACGCACTTATGAACGCTTGCGGAATCTTTCCTACATCTCGCCCAAGGCCGAAGTGAGGCCGAGCCCGATTCACGGGCGCGGCCTCTTCGCGCGCGAGCCGTTCGCGGCCGGCGAGGTGGTGTGCGTGAAGGGCGGTTACGTCTTCGACCGCGCCACACTCGACTCAATGCCCGGCTGGTACAGGGCGGCGGAGATTCAGATAACCGAAGACCTCTTCATCGGCCCGCTCTCGGAATCGGAACGCGAGGGCTCGATGATCTTCAGCAACCACTCGTGCGAGCCCAACGTGGGCGTCCGCGGTCAGATCGTCTTCGTCGCGATGCGCGATGTCTCCGCGGGCGAGGAGCTGACGCACGACTGGGCCACGACCGACGACGACGAGTACGAGCTCGACTGCGGCTGCGGCGCCCCGACCTGCCGCAAGGTCATCACCGGCCGCGACTGGCGCCGAAGCGACCTGCGCGCGAAGTACCGCGGCTATTTCTCCACCTACCTCGCCGACAAGATCGCACGCGAAATCGAGCCCTGATTTCGTGTTAAGCTCTCAGGGTGCCGCCCGGCCGGCACGCGCTCCCCGCCCCGCACGCCCGCCCGCGCCCGCTCGCCGCCGAGAAAGGACACGCCCTTGACCGACGAAACCGCATACGCCGAGAGAGAATTGTTGCTGACCCCGGCCGACATCCGGCGCGCCGCCGCCGCCGGCGTGCTTCAGGACGGCGACGCCGAACGCCTCATCGGCTGGGGCTACGAGCAGCGCTTCAACCGCGCGCTCCTCCCGGAGCCCGCGCCGCCGCCCGCGCCCGAGACGCGCAAGGGTCTGAACGCCGTGACGGTCGCCTACTACTTCGGCGCGATGCTGATGATCTCGGCCTGCGCGTGGTTCCTCGGCGACAAGTGGGAGGCGCTCGGCTCGCGCGGCGTCTTCGTCACCGTGCTCGTCTACATGCTTGTCGCCGTCGCCCTCGGGCGACTCCTGCGCGCGCGTGGCTACGTCGTCGGCGGCGGCCTGCTCATCACGGTCGCCGTCTGCCTCGTGCCGCTCCTCACCTACACGGTCGAGGACATGCTCGGGCTCTGGCCGGCCGCGCGCCCCGGCGAGTACCGCGAGTTCTACCCGCGCGTCCACGCCTCCTGGATCGTGATGGAGCTGGCGACGATGGCGGCGGCGCTCGTCGCGCTGCGCTTCGTGCCGTTCGGGTTTTTGACGGCGCCGCTGGCCTACTCGTTCTGGTTCTTCTCGATGGACGTGGCCGCGTGGCTCTTCGGGCAGGAGCTGACGCGGGGGGAGCGCTGCTGGGTGAGCGTCGTCGTGGGGTTGCTGACGGTGCTGGTCGGCTACGGGTTGGAGCGTTCGTACCGCCGCCCCGACGTTCCGCGCACCGAGGACTTCGCGTTCTGGTGCTACCTCTTCGGGCTGCTCGCCTTCTGGGGCGGGCTGACGTTCATGGAGAGCGGGTCGGAGTTGGGGCGGATACTCTACGCGCTCATCAACGTCGGCCTCATCGCGCTGGGAGTGTGGCTGCGCCGCGCCGTCTTCATCGTCTTCGGCGTGCTCGGCGTCCACGTCTATCTGGGGCACCTCGCCTACGAGGTCTTCAAGGACTCCGTGCTCTTCCCCTTCGCCCTCGCGCTGTTGGGTTTGAGCGTCATCCTCGTCACCGTCTTCGCGCAGCGTTTAGCGCTCAAACGCTTCAACGTCCAGGAGGGTCAGTACCACCCGCGGTAGCGGGTGGGTTCTCCGACCAAGGTGGGCTGAGTGACGACAGCACCACTCTCGTCACACAGCCCGCCTTAAGTGCGGGAGCCGCCCGCTACCGCGGGTGGTACTGACCCGTATTACTCGCCCGCGGCGTCCCAGCGCCACGGCGGGAGGAAGCCGACGCGCACCTCTTTCTGCGCGCGCGCGATGAAGGCTTCAATCTCCGGGATCGTGCGCGGGAGTGCGATGGACATATTGCGATAACCCTCCGCGGTGACGACCACGTCGTCCTCGATCCTCACGCCGACCCCCTTGAACTTCTCGAACGCCGGGCGCACGGCCGCGATGAACTTCTCGTTCTCGGGCGTCTTCGCCAGGTGTTCGAGCGCGTCGGGGCGGACGTAGATGCCCGGCTCGACCGTGAAGACCATCCCCGCGTCGAGCACGTCGGCCCCGCGCGCGCTCACGTCGTGGACATTCATCCCCAGCCAGTGCGAGGTGCCGTGCATGTACCAGACGCGGTACTGCAAGCTGTTCCGGTCGGTGATGAGCCCGAGGCGGAGCAACCCGTCCTTGATGACTTCGGTCGCGGCGTTGTGCGGGTCGGTAAAATTCGCGCCGGGCTTGATGGCGCGGAAGGCCGCCTCCTGCGCGGCGAGCACGACGTTGTAGACCTCCGCCTGCGCGGCGGTGAACTTGCCGGAGGTGGGGAACGTGCGCGTCACGTCGGCGCTGTAGTGCTCGTACTCGGCGCCCGCGTCCATCAGCAGCAGGTCGCCCGGCTGGACGCGCCCCTGCGACTCCTGGTAGTGGAGCGTCGTCGCGTTCGGCCCGCAGCCGACGATCGAAGGGTAGCCCCAGTTGTCCGCGTTGCGCCGCTTGTACGTGTAGTCCAGCTCGGCCTCGACCTCGTACTCCCACTTCGCGCGCGAGGCGACGGCCTGCGCGCGCTGGTGCCCCTCGATGCTGATGTCCACGGCGTGCTGCAACAGACGCAGCTCGTAGGGCGACTTGCGCATCCGCATTTCGGCGAAGACGTTCCACGCCGAGCGCACGCTCAAGCCCCCCGAGTTACCCACCCACGCCGCGGAGTACGCGCGCTCGCGCTTGAACTCCTGATTGTGCTCGCCGCCCGTCAGCAGCAGGTAGAGCGTCGCCTCGTTCTTCGCCATCGCGGCCAGGAACGCGTCGGACGGCGCGGGCGCCGGGCTCGCCTGCGCGAGCAGGACGGCTCCCGCCGCGGGGCCGTAGGCGCGGCGCGCGCGGAGTGAGGTCATGAAGGGCTCGAACTCCCTCGCCTCCCAGATTTCGCCCAGGCCGGAGGCGGCGCGCGCCTCCTCCGCCGAGTACATGTGACCCGTCCACGTCTCGGCCGCGGGGTTGCGCCGCGGCAGGAAGAGGATTTCGCGCGCCGGCCCTTCCGGGCCCCTCGACATCACGAGCGTCGCGTTCGGCTGCTTGAGCGCCGTCAGGTAGTAGAGGTTGTTCTCCTGCCGGAACTTGTAATCAACGTCGTTCGTGTAGACGCGCGGCTCGGCGCTGAAGAGGACGAGCAGAGAGTTCGGCCCCAGCTTCTCCATCACGCGCGCGCGCCGCGCGCGCAGCTCCGCGTGCCGCTCGCCTTCGGTGAACTCGGGCGCGGGCGGCGCCTCACGTATGACCGGCGCGGCCGCGGCGCGTGCCGGGACGTTGACGAACCCCGAGAAGACTGCCGACGCGAGGACGCAGCAGCACAGAAGCGCCGTGGTTGCCGTTCTGTATTTCAAATCAAACAACTCCTTGATGTCTTGCCGCCATAAAACTTAGTAGCCGACCGGCTCGCCGTAGTTGCGCGGGTCGCTGGCGCCGAGGCGGACGCCGGTCTTCTCCTCGATCATGATGCCCTGCGCGTCGCCCATGTAGCGCGGCCGCTGCGCGAGGCGGTGGCCGCGCGCTTCGAGCGCGCGGAAGGTGTCGGCGCTCATCCCGAAGGGCTCGTAGACGATCTCGTCCGGCAGCCATTGATGATGGATGCGCGGCGCGTCGATGGCCTGCTGGATGTTCATGTCGAAATCTACGACGTTGGTGATGACCTGAAGGACGGTGTTGATGATGGTGGGGCCGCCCGGGCTCCCGACGGCGAACCAGAGCGAGCCGTCCTGACGCAGCACGAAGGTCGGCGTCATGGCCGAGAGCGGGCGCTTGCGCGGCGCGACCGCGTTGCGCTCGCCCTGGATGAGCCCGAACATGTTCGGCGTCCCCGGCTTCGCCGCGAAGTCGTCCATCTCGTCGTTCATGAGGATGCCGGTGCCCTTGATCGTCACCTTCGAGCCGTAGCCGTCGTTCAACGTGTAGGTATTCGACACGCAGTTGCCGTCCGCGTCCACGACGGTGAAGTGCGTCGTCTCCTCGGACTCGGCGCCCGCGGGCTGGCCGGCCTTGACCTCCGCGCTCGTCGAGGCGCGCTCCATCTTAATCCCCTTGCGCAAACGCTCGGCGTAAGACTTGTCAATCAAACCCGCGACGGGGACGCTGACGAAGTCGGAGTCGCCCATGTACTCGGCGCGGTCGGCGAAGGCGCGGCGCATGGCCTCGGTCTGGACGTGGTAGCGCTCGGAGGCCGCGGCGCCCATGTGGCGCAGGTCGAAGCCTTCGAGGATGTTGAGCATCTCGATGAGCACGGCCCCGCCCGAAGAGGGCGGCGGCATCGAGATGACCTCGAAGCCGCGGTAGGTCGTGCGCAGGGGCACGCGCTCCTTCGCGACGTAGCCCTTCAGGTCTTCGAGCGTGATGAGTCCGTCGTGCGCGCGCATGTCTTCGGCGATGAGGCGCGCGGTGCGCCCCTCGTAGAACTCGCGCGGGCCGAAGCGCTGCATGCGCGCGAAGGTCGCGGCCAGCTCGGGCTGACGCCAGACCTCGCCCTCGTTCCAGAAGCGGCCGCCGTTGAGATAGACCTTTTTCGTCTCGGGGTAGAGGCTCAAGTCCTTCTCGTTGCCCCGGAGCGAGCGCGCCAGTCCGTAGGGCAGTGCGAAGCCTTCGCCCGCGAGGCGGCGCGCGGGCTCGATGAGCTGCGCCCAGGTCAACTTACCCGAGCCGTATTTTTTGAGCGCCAGCTCCATCCCCGCGACCGTGCCGGGCACGCCCGACGCGCGGTAGCCGACGAGCGAGCCGCCCTCGCCCTTCTTCAGCTCGCCGCGCTCGTCCAGGTACACGTTGCGGTGCGCGGCGGCCGGCGCCATCTCGCGGTAGTCGATGGCGGTCGTGCGCCCGTCGCGCAGGCGGATCATCATGAAGCCGCCGCCGCCGATGTTGCCCGCCGCGGGGTAGGTCACGGTCAGCGCGAACGCGACCGCGATGGCCGCGTCAACGGCGTTGCCGCCGCGCTTGAGCACGTCCACGCCCGCCTGCGACGCGAGCCGGTCGGTCGAGGCCACCATCCCCCGTCGCGCGCGCACGGGCGGGCGCGAAGCCGCGCGCGCGACGACGCCGTCGCCGCCGCCCTGAAGCAGAGGCGCCGCGGGCGAGACGAAGAAGAGGAGGACGAGAAGCAGTCGGACGACAAAGAGTTTGTCGGTCATGGTCGGAATCTCACCATCTGTGCGATTGCGGTCGAATGTGACTGAAGACTCTTAAGCACAGAGGCACAGGGGCACGGTTGGTCGTGAGCTAAAGGCAAAGCTGCGCCCCTGTGTCTGTGTGGTTAATCACTCTTCCGGTTTAACTCAAGTTCCATGTACAGAGTGCCCTCGACGGGGTTGAAGCGGTACGGCTCGATCTCTTTGAAGCCGAGGGTGCGGTAGAGCGCGATGGCCGAGCGCATCGAGGGGAGCGTGTCGAGTCGCATGCGCTCGTAGCCGTTGGCGCGCGCTTCGGCGACGACGTGTTGCGCGAGCGTGCGGCCGAGCCCCGTGCCGCGGAAGGCCGGGCGCACGTACAGGCGCTTCATCTCGCAGACGCCGTCTTCGACCTTGCGCAGGGCCACGCAGCCCGCGGCCTCTTCGCCCTCGTAGGCGATTATCAAGCGGCCCGCGGGCGGCGCATAGTCGCCGGGGAGCGCGGCCAGCTCCTGCCCGAAGTTCTGGAAGCAGAGGTCAACGCCGGTCGAGGCTTCGTACTCTTGGAAGAGCGCGCGCGCCTGCTCGACCTGTTCGACCGTCTCCGCGCGTGTCAGTCTCACTTCAGCACCTCAGAGGCTCGCGACGAGCGCGGCCAAAAAGGCCCCGCGGCGCGCGACCGCGTCGGCCTGGATGTGCTCGTGCGCGGCGTGCGCCCCGTCGCCGTCCACGCCGAGGCCGTCGAGCACGGTCGCGCCGCACGCCGCGGCAAAGTTCCCGTCCGAAGCGCCGCCCACGCTCGCCTCCCCCAGCTCGATGTCGAACGCCGCGGCCACGCGCCGCGCCTGCTCGAAGAGCGCCGCCACGGCCGCGGTGCGCTCCATCGGCGGGCGGTTGATGCCGCCGCCGGCCTTGAGCCGCGCGCGCCCGTCGAACGGCTCGAAACCTCTGACGGCCTCTTCGACGCGCAGAGCCTCGGCGGATGTGCTGAAGCGCACGTCAATCTCTGCGCGCGCCCCGGCGGGGACGACGTTGGCGTGCGTCCCGCCCGAGACGGTGCCGACGTTGATGGTAGTTCCGACCTCCGGTCTTGCCAACGCCGACACGCGCTCGATCTGGCGCGCGATTTCGAGGACGGCGTTGACGCCCTTCTCAGGTTCGAGCCCCGCGTGCGCGGCCCGGCCCTCCACTTCGAGCGTAAAGAGCCCCGTCCCCTTGCGCGCAGTCTTCGCACGGCCTCCGGGCGCGGGAGGTTCGAGCACCAGGACATACTCTGCGCGCCGCGACTCGCGCTCGACCAGTTCGCGCCCGCTGAAGCTCCCGGACTCCTCGTCGCACGTCAGCAGCAGCACGACGGGCCGCCGGGGCCGCATCTTCAACTCGCCGCACGCGCGGACGGCTTCGAGTGCGACGGCGCAGGCGGCCTTCATGTCGTAGACGCCCGGCGCGTGGATGCGCCCCTCCGTCTCGCGCCACGGCCGCGCGGCGAGCGAGCCGCGCGGGTGGACTGTGTCCGTGTGGCCGAGCAGCAGCAGCGGCCGCTCGTCGGATGAAGTGTGGTCGAAGGCGCGGAGGATGAAGTGCTCGCCGTAACCGTCGGGCGCGTTGACCCGCTCGGCCGAAGTGACGCCCTCGACCGCCTTCGCCGCCTCGGCGAGAAGGCCGACGACCGCCGCGCTCCCCTCGCCGTCGCCCGAGGGCGACTCTATCTCGCAGAGCGAACGCGCCAGCGACAGCACACGGCCGCAGCTCTCGTCGAAGTGGCGTCGCAGGCGCGCGGCGTCGGAACTGTTGGGCTCGAAGGTCATCCGGGGTTCTCAGCTCGCGTTGAGCGTTTCGGTGCGCACGGTCAGTCGCTCGACGAGGTCTTGTTTGAGACGGAAGCCGATGCCGGGGCGTTCGGGAGCGACGATGGTTCCCTGCGGCGTGACGGTGACGGGCGGGTCGATGATGTCCTCCGCCCAGTAGCGCGAACTCGCAGACACGTCGCCGGGCAGCGTGAAGCCGCGCAGCGTCGCCATCGCGATGTTCTGCGCGCGGCCGATGCCTGACTCAAGCATCCCGCCGCACCAGACGGGGACGTTCTCGCTGCGGCAGACGGCCTCGACGCGCGCGGCCTCCGCGTGTCCGCCGACGCGGCCGAGCTTGACGTTGACGATGCGGCACGCGCCCAGCTCAATCGCCTTGCGCGCGTCCTCGGCCGAGCGCACCGACTCGTCGAGACAGACGGGAGTTTTTATCTGGCTCTGCAACCGGGCGTGGTATTCGCGGTCGTCGTCGGCGAGCAGCTGCTCGATCATCATGAGCCCGATCCCGTCGAGCGCGCGAAGGAGCGGCGCGTCGGCGAGCGTGTAGGCCGAGTTGGCGTCAACCATCAGTTGAATGTCCGGGAAGCGCCCGCGAACCTTCTCGACGATTTCCCTGTCCCAGCCGGGCTTGATCTTAATCTTGATGCGCTGGTAGCCGGCGGCCAGCTCCCCCTCGATCTTCTCGAAGAGCGCCTCGGGCGTGTCCTGAATGCCGATGGAGACGCCGCAGGGAATCTCCGGGCGGACGCCGCCGAGGTGCCGCCAGAGCGGGACGCCGAGGCGCTTGGATTCAATGTCCCAGCAGGCCGTCTCGACGGAAGCCTTCGCCATGCGGTTGCCGCGCGCGCGCCGCATGAGGTGGCCGACGCCGGCCGCGCCCTCGACCTCCTGACCCAGCACCATCTGCGCGAGGAAGAGGCGCGTCGCCTCCCACGCCGAGTCTATCCACTCCTCGCTGTAGAAAGGCCCCTCGCCCGCGGTGCACTCGCCCCACCCCTCGGCGCCGTCCGCGTCCACGGCGCGGACGAGCATGATGCGGCGCTCGACGGTGCGGCCGAAACTCGTCTCGAAGAAGTGTACGAGGCGCAGGCGTATCTCGCGCAGCTCGATTGTGCGGATGTTCATGCGGGCTCAGGCTCCGAAGTGCGGATGATGAGGTCGATATTAACGCGAGTCGGAGTCGAACTCAAAAGAGGGAGGGTGTGGGGTGTCGGGTTTTAGGTTCTGGGTAAAAACCCGGCTCTTCCCCAGAACCTAGGACCCGACACCCCACACCCAACACCCAAAAACCCAACACCCTCTACTCCGGGATGGCGGCCCGCGTGATGTCGGGGCCGAGGTGCTCGGTCGAGGCCGCACCCTCGCCTTCGAGCGCCGCGTGCATGGTGTGCCAGGGGAGGCTGGCGCACTTGACGCGCGCGGGGTAGTCGCGCACGCCCGCGAAGATTTTCAGGCGGCCGAGGTGGTTCTCGTCCGACTCCGCGTCCAGCTCGCCCGTCACCATCCGGTGGAACTCGTCGAAGAGGACTTGCGCCTCCTCGCGCGTCTTGCCCTTGACGGCCTGCGTCATCATGCTGGCCGCGGCCTTGGAGATGGCGCAGCCCGTCCCGACGAAGCTCAGGTCGCGCACGAGCCCCTCGTCCATCAGCATGTAGACGGTGAGCTGGTCGCCGCACAGAGGGTTGAAGCCCTCCGACACGCGGTTCGCGCCTTCCAGCTTCTGGAAGTTCCGCGGCTTCTTGTTGTGGTCGAGTATGACCTGCTGGTACAGCTCGCTCAGTTCTGACATAATTTTTGGGGCGTAAACCGTGAACCGTCAACCGTGACAAGAAGGAGGCAAGCGGCCTTTCTTCACTCGTCACGGTTTACGGTTCACGGTTTACGGCCTTTCACGGTTTACGCAAAGACCTCGATCACTTTCTGGACGGCGACGACGAGACTGTCCACCTCCTCCTTCGTGTTGTAGAAGGCGAAGGAGGCGCGGGCGGTGGCGGGCACGCCGAAGTGCTGCATGACCGGCTGCGCGCAGTGGTGGCCGGCGCGGATGGCGATGCCCTCCTGGTCGAGGATGGTGCCCACGTCGTGCGGGTGCACCTCGTCGATGACGAAGGCGACCACGCTCGCCTTCTCGCGCGCCGTGCCGATGATGCGGACGCCCTCGATGCCTGAGAGCTTCTCGGTGGCGTAGTCCAGCAGCTCCTGCTCGTGCGCCTGTGCGGCGGCGCGGTCGATGCTGTTGAGGTAGTCAATGGCCGCGCCGAGCCCGATGGCCGAGGCGATGGCGGGCGTGCCGGCCTCGAACTTGTCGGGGATGGCGGCGTAGGTGCTCCGCTCGAACGTGACGGTGCGGATCATCGAGCCGCCGCCGAGGAACGGGTTCATCTTCTCCAGCCACTCGGCCTTGCCGTAGAGGACGCCGCTGCCCGTCGGCGCGAACATCTTGTGGCCCGAGATGGCGTAGAAGTCGCAGTCCAGGTCCTGCACGTCAACCTTGAGGTGCGGCGCGCCCTGCGCCCCGTCCACGAGCACGGGCACGCCCACCTTGTGCGCGCGCGCCACGATCTCCTTGACCGGGTTGACCGTGCCGAGCGAGTTCGAGACGTGGCCGACGCAGACGAGCTTCGTCCGCTCGTTCAGGAGCGCGTCGAACTCGTCCATTATCAACTCGCCCGCGTCGTTCATCGGGATGACGCGCAGGCGCGCGCCCTTCTCCTCGCAGAGCATCTGCCACGGGACGAGGTTCGAGTGGTGCTCCATCTCGGAGACGACGATCTCGTCGCCCGCGCCCACGAACTTGCGCCCGTAGCCGTGCATGACGAGGTTGACGCCCTCCGTCACCCCGCGCACGAAGATGCACTCGCGCGACTCGCGCGCGTTGATGAAGCGGCGCACCTTCTCGCGCGCGCCCTCGAAGGCCGAGGTCGCCTTCTGGCTCAGGTAGTGGACGCCGCGGTGGATGTTCGAGTGCTCCTCGCGCAAATACTTCGCGCCCCGCTCGATGACGATGCGCGGCACCTGCGCCGACGCCGCGTTGTCGAGGTAGACGAGCGGCTTCCCGTTCACCGTCTGACCCAACACGGGGAAGTCCTCGCGGATGCGCCCCACGTCCCAGCCCGGGCCCGGCTCGACGCCCGCGCCTCTCTCTTCGACTGTCTTCTCTGTCGCAATCATCTCTTTAGCTTTCGGGTCAGCCGTCTTAAGTTTGGCCGACGCCCTCCCTGACGGTCGGGCTTCTGTCTTAAGCCTCAAGCCGTGCGTGCAGGCGGTTCAGGATGGCCTCGTCCAACTGCGCGCGGATGGACTCGAACTTGATGCTCGCGACGATCTCCTCGGCGAAGCCGTAAGTCAGGAGGTTGCGCGCGAGGTCGGGGTGCAGGCCGCGGCTCAGAAGGTAGAACAGCTCCTCCTCTTCGAGCTGGCCGACGGTCGCGCCGTGCGCACACTTCACGTCGTCGTTGAAAATTTCGAGCTGCGGCTTCGTGTCCACGCGCGCGTCCGCCGAGAGCAGAAGGTTCTTGTTGCTCTGCTGCGCGTCCGTCCCGCGCGCGCCCTCGTGGACGTAGACGCGGCCGTTGAAGACGGCGCGCGACTTGCCGTCGAGGATGCCTTTGTAGTTCTGCCGGCTCGCGCAGTCGGGCTCGCGGTGTTCGATGAGCGAGTGCGTGTCCGAGTGCTGCCCGTCGCCGACGATGTAGAGTCCGTCCACGCGGCACGACGCGCCCGGGCTCGTCAGCGCGACCTCGATGTCGTGCCGCGAGAGGCGCGCGCCGAGCGTGACGGTCGTCAGGTCGTACGCGCCGTCCTTCGAGACCTCCGCGCGGGTCGAGGCGACGTGGTAAGCCGAGTCGGCTTCGTCCTGCACCTTGTAATGCGTCACGCGCGCGCCCTCGCCGACGAAGACCTCGACGACCGCGTCGGTGAAGTACTCGGCGTCGCCGGCGGCCGCGTAAGACTCGATGATGTCGAGCCGGCTGTCGCGCTCCGCCACGAT
The DNA here is from genome assembly GCA_036794905.1 of Pyrinomonadaceae bacterium. Taxonomy (GTDB): domain Bacteria; phylum Acidobacteriota; class Blastocatellia; order Pyrinomonadales; family Pyrinomonadaceae; genus QHXN01. The sequence continues at coordinate 13,694 of DAIRFV010000063.1, forward strand.
CAGCGCGCGCGGGAAGGACGTAGACTCTTCCCCGCCCGGCGCGGTCAGGAAGAGCAGTTGCACCGGCGACTCGACCACGACGCCCTTCGGCACGAGCAGCAGCACGCCGCCGTCGAGGAAGGCCGTGTTGAGCGCGGAGAACGCGTCGCTCCCCTCGCCCGACAGACGGCCGAGGTGCTCCCACAGGACTTCCGCACGTTCGCCCGCGAGCGCCGCGCCGAGTTGCTCCACGGTGACCTGCGACGGGATCGCTTCGCGCGAAGAGTGCGCGGGGCTGTAGACGCCGTTCACGAAGACGAGGCGGCTTTGGCGCGCCTCCGCCGAGACGAACGGTTCGACAGCGACACTCTCAAGCTCGGCCTTCCCCTGCGACGCCGGCCGGAACGCCTTCCGCGCGAGCGGCGCGACGTTCGTGTACTTCCAATCCTCTTCGTCCGTCGTCGGGAAACCCAGCTCCTCGAAGCGCGCGAACGCGCCCTCGCGCAGCCTCTCCGCCCAGGAGGGCTCGCCCTCGCGCGCGCCCGCGAACTCGCGGAAAGCGTCCGCGTAAATGCTCTTTTCCTTGACCGCCTGTGACATCAATTTTGACTCTTGTTCTAAGCGCTGGCGACGGCTTCCTTGAGCCAGTCGTAGCCCTTCTCTTCCAGTTCGAGCGCCAGCTCCTTGCCGCCCGTGCGCACGATGCGCCCCTTGTAGAGGACGTGGACGTGGTCGGGGACGATGTAGTTGAGGAGCCGCTGGTAGTGCGTGACGAGGACGACGGCGTTCTCGGGCGTGCGCAGCTTGTTGACGCCCTCGGAGACGATGCGCAGCGCGTCGATGTCGAGCCCCGAGTCGGTCTCGTCGAGCACGGCGAGCTTCGGCTCCAGCACGGCCATCTGCAAAATCTCGTTGCGCTTCTTCTCGCCGCCGGAGAAGCCCTCGTTGACCGAGCGCGACATCAGCCCCGCGTCCATCTCGACGACCTTCGCGCGCTCGGCCAGGAGGTCTTTGAACTCCAGCGGGTCGAGCTCCTCGGCGCCGAGGTGCTTCTGCTTCTCGTTGTAGGCGAGGCGCAGGAACTGCGCGTTCGAGACGCCGGGCACCTCTACGGGGTACTGGAACGCGAGGAAGACGCCCTCGCGCGCGCGCTCGTCCGGCGCCAGCTCCAGAAGGTTGCGCCCCTCGAAGAGCACCTCGCCCTTCGTCACCTCGTAGGCCGGGTGGCCGGCGAGTATCTTCGCCAGCGTTGACTTCCCAGACCCGTTCGGCCCCATGATGGCGTGAATCTCGCCCCTCTTCACCGACAGGTTGATGCCGCGCAAAATCTCCTTGCCCTCAACCGTCGCGTGCAAATCTCGAATCTCTAACACAGTAAATTTACTCCGTAAATTTGGGTGTTGGGTGCTAGGTTTTAGGTGTTGGGTAAAAACTATCTCTTCTTCCCCAACACCTAAGACCCAACACCCAACACCCTCTTAGCCCACGCTGTTCTCAAGCTTCATGCCGAGCAGGCGCTGCGCCTCGACGGCGAACTCCATCGGCAGTTCTCTGAACACGTCTTTGCAGAAGCCGTTGATGATGAGCGAGACGGCGTCCTCCTGCGAGATGCCGCGCTGCTGGAGGTAGAACAACTGCTCCTCGCTGATGCGCGAGGTCGTCGCCTCGTGCTCGACGCGCGCCGTGTTGTTCATGACCTCGATATAGGGAAACGTGTTCGCGCCCGAGCGCCCGCCGATGAGCATCGAGTCGCACTGCGTGTAGTTGCGCGCGCCCTCCGCCCCGGGCAGCACCTTGACGAGGCCGCGGTACGAGTTGTTCGACTTGCCCGCCGAGATGCCCTTCGAGATGATCGTCGAGCGCGTGTTCTTCCCGATGTGGATCATCTTCGTGCCGGTGTCGGCCTGCTGCGCGTGGTTCGTTAAGGCCACCGAGTAGAACTCGCCGATGGAGTTGTCCCCCTGGAGGATGCACGAGGGGTACTTCCACGTAATGGCCGAGCCGGTCTCGACCTGCGTCCACGAAATCTTCGAGTTGCGGCCGCGGCACGCGCCGCGCTTCGTCACGAAGTTGTATATGCCGCCCACGCCCTCCTCGTCGCCCGCGTACCAGTTCTGCACCGTCGAGTATTTGATCTCGGCGTCGTCGAGCGCGACCAGCTCGACGACGGCCGCGTGCAACTGGTTCTTGTCGAACTTCGGCGCGGTGCAGCCTTCGAGGTAGGAGACGTACGCGCCCTCCTCCGCGATGACGAGCGTGCGCTCGAACTGGCCGGACTCCTGGTTGTTGATGCGGAAGTAGGTCGAGAGCTCCATCGGGCAGCGGACGCCCTTCGGCACGAAGACGAACGAGCCGTCGGAGAAGACCGCGCTGTTGAGCGCCGCGAAGTAGTTGTCGCCGACGGGCACGACCGAGCCGAGGTACTTCTTAATCAGCTCGGGGTAGTCGCGGATGGCGTCGGTGAAGGAGCAGAAGACGACGCCGTGCTTCTTCAACTTCTCCTTGTAGGTCGTCGCCACCGAGACCGAGTCGAAGACGGCGTCCACGGCGACGTTGGCGAGCTGCTTCTGCTCGTTCAAAGGGATGCCGAGCTTCTCGAACGTGCGCAGCAGTTCGGGGTCAACCTCGTCGAGACTCGCCTTCGCCTCCTTCCGCTTCGGCGCGCTGTAGTAGATGATGTCCTGGTAATCGACCTCGGGGTACTTGATGTTCGGCCAGTGCTTCGGCTCCGACATCTTCAGCCACTGGCGGTACGCCTTGAGGCGGAACTCAAGCATCCACTCCGGCTCGCCCTTCTTCGCGGAGATGAGGCGGACGGTCTCTTCGCCCAGGCCCCTCGGGATCATGTCCGACTCGATGTCGGTGACGAAGCCGTACTTGTATTCCTTGTTCGTCAGCAGCTCGATTGTGCTCATCTGATGATCGCTTCCCTACAGAATTATCCGTTCTGATTTATGAAAAACTTACTGCGCGCCTTCGGCCGTGGCAGACGACGACGGGTGCAGGCCCTGAATCTGGTGGAGCATCGTGTCCACGGTTCGCTCGTCTCCGATCAACTGCGCGAGCGTGATGGCCGACAGCGCCCGCTCGACCGCCTCGTGGACGTTGACGATGACCGAGCGGATGCCGCAGTCGCCCGTGTGCACGCACGAGTCGAGCACGCCCGGGTAGGTCTTGCAGTGGCCGTCCACCGCACCCTCGTCCAACACCTTGATGATCTCGCTCAGCCGAATCTTGGCGGAGGGGCGTGCGAGCGTGTAGCCGCCCTTCGTCCCGCGGGTCGAAGTGACGAGCCCCGCCTTATTCAAAAGCCACAGAACCTTCCCCGCGTTGGCCTGCGAGATGCCCTCGCGCTCGGCGATCTGCCCGAGCGTCAGAAACTCGCCCTCGTCCAGCCGCGCCAGTTGCAAAAGGCACCGCAGCCCGTACTCTTCCTGTGCCGAGACCTTCATAAAGCACCCGAAAAACAACAGCAAAAACGTTGACGCTGACCCATACTAGACATACCTGACTTTTTTGTCAAGATTGGTTAGACGCCACGCCCGAGACGTGGGTTGTACCGCTAAGCTGTTGAGGAACTGTGTCTTAACGTCGTGAACCGTGGGGGGCGGACTTTTCGATTCGTCACCTGCGCCACTCGTCTATGAGTGAGGCGACGAGCCCCGACCAGCCCGTCTGGTGCGAGGCGCCGAGCCCCATCCCCGTGTCGCCGTGGAAGTACTCGTAGAAGAGGACGAGGTCGCGCCAGTGCGGGTCGCGCTGGAATTTTTCGTACCAGCCGTGTGCGGGGCGCCGGCCGTCGCCGTCGCGCGTGAAGAGGCTGATGAGGCGGTCTGCGAAGCCGCGCGCCATCTCGTCGAGCTTGACAGGCGGCTCGCCGGGGACGGGGCTCTCGACGGCGAACTGTTGGCCGTAAGCCTTGCCGAGCTTGCGCAGGGATTCGATCATCATGAAGGTGGTGGGTAACCAGATGGGGCCGCGCCAGTTGGAGTTGCCGCCCTTCAGCATCTCCCGACTCTCGGCCGGCTCGTAGCCGACCCGCGCGCCGCCGTACTCGAACGGGTGCTGCTCATGCCACTTCGAAAGGCTGCGCAGCCCGTAGTCGGAGCGGAACTCTTCCGGGTCCCAGACGCGCTCCAGAAGCCCGCGCATCTGTTCGGGGCTGACGATGGCGAGGACGTGTACGAACTTGCCGTCGTGCTCGATGGTCGTCACGGAGCGCTGCACGATGTCCTGCCGGTTGCGTATGAACCAGTCGAGGCTGGCGCGGAAGGACTGGAACGGCTCGATCCAGTCCTCTTCGAGCCGCTCGACGGCGTAGAGCGGGATGAGCCCGACGAGCGAGCGGACGCGGAACTTCTGGTAGGTGCCGTCGGCGCGCATGAGGATGTCGTAGAAGAACTTGTCGCGCTCGCTCCACATTTCGACGGCGACGCCCGAACCCGAGTACTTCTGTTTCATCGCCGCGCCGATGTAGGCGTAGTGCTGGAAGAACTTCGTCGCCAGCGCCTCGTAGACGCGGTTCTCCTGCGCCAGCTCCAGCGCGATGCGCATGAGGTTGAGGCAGAACATCCCCATCCAGCCCGTCGCGTCCGACTGTTCGAGGTGCGCGCCGTCGGGCAGCGGGTGGCTGCGGTCTATGAGCGTGATGTTGTCGAGGCCGAGGAAGCCGCCCTCGAAGACGTTGTTGCCCTGCGCGTCCACCTTGTTCACCCACCACGCGAAGTTGATGAGGAGCTTGTGGAAGCATTTTTCGAGGAAGTCGCGGTCGGCTTTCCCCGAGCGCATGCGATCCATGTTGTAGACGCGCCAGACGGCCCACGCGTGGACGGGCGGGTTGAGGTCTGAGAACTCCCATTCGTAGGCGGGCAGCTGCCCGTTCGGGTGCTGGAACTGCTCGAAGAGGAGCATCCAGAGCTGCTCCTTCGCAAACTCCGCGTCCACGAGCGCGAGCGGGACGCAGTGGAAGGCCAGGTCCCAGGCGGCGAACCAGGGGTACTCCCACTTGTCGGGCATCGAGATGACGCGCATGGAGTTGAGGTGCTTCCAGTGCACGTTGCGAATCCCGCGGCGCGAATCGGGCGGGGGCCACGCCGGGTTGTCGCCGTCGAGCCAGACGTTCACGTCGTAGATGTAAATCTGCTTCGTCCAGAGCATCCCGGCCAGCGCCTGCCGCTGCACGCGCCGCTCGTCTTCGGTCGCCTTCGGCGGGTGCAGCTCTTCGTAAAACTCGTCTGCCTCCCGACGACGCACAGCAACGATCTCGTCAACGTCGCGCAGCGGCTCCGTCAGCAACTCGTCCGTCAGGCGCAGCCGCACGACGACCGACCCTCCGGCCGGGACGTTCATCTCCGGGTAGTGAAAACAGGCTTTCGTCCCCGCGGGCTCCGGGTTGACGGCAGACCGCTCGCCGTTCACGACGTAGCGGTGGAACGCGTCTTTGACGTACGGCCGGCGGCTCTGCGCTTGCGGCCCCCAGATGCGCGGGTTGTTCGTCTCGTTGAAGGTGAAGAGCGGCAGTCCGCCCTCTTCGGCGTAGAGGTAGCGCGCGCCGAGTTTGTATTTGAAGGGGAGGCCGGGCAGCCCGGCGGTGTCGTCGTCTGACGCCTTGAGGCTCGTGAAGTCTGTGCCGGCGGGACCGAGCGTGATGGAAGGCTCGGGCCGGGTTTCCGGGTGCCACGCCCAGGTGTTGCGGAACCAGAGGTGCGGCAGCAGGTGGAGCGGCGCGTCGAGGGGGCCGCGGTTGAAGACTTCGATCCTGATGACGATGTCTTCGTGGCCGGCCTTCGCGTACTCGACGAACACGTCGAAGTAGCGGTCTTCGTCGAAGACGCCGGTGTCCAGCAGCTCGAACTCCGGCGCTTCGGGGCCGCGCGCGCGGTTCTCCTGAATCAAACGCGCGTACGGGTACTCTCCTTGCGGGTACTTGTAGAGGAACTTCATGTAGGAGTGCGTGGGGGTGGAGTCGAGGTAGAAGTAGTACTCCTTCACGTCCTCGCCGTGGTTCGCCTCCGAGCCGACGCAGCCGAACATGCGCTCCTTGAGGATGGGGTCGCGCCCGTTCCACAGCGCGAGCGCGAAGCAGAGCACCTGATAGCGGTCGCACAGCCCCGCGATGCCGTCCTCGCCCCAGCGGTAGGCGCGCGAGCGCGCGTGGTCGTGCGGGAAGTAGCCCCACGCGTTGCCGTCCGCGCTGTAGTCCTCGCGCACGGTGCCCCACGCGCGCTCCGAGACGTACGGCCCCCACTTGCGCCAGGGTCGCACGGGCGCGTCCGTCTTCTCCTGAAGTCTTTCCTGTTCGATGTTTGGCATGGGTGGCGGGCGAAGGCGTCGGGATGGCGTTAGGTCGAAGGTAAAGCTCCCCACTTCCCGGGCGGCGGCATGATCCACTCGGGCTCAAGGCTCGAAGCGGCCTCGCGGTCTACGTACCATTCGAGGGTGCCGTCGGCGGGTCGTATGAGTTGCGCGGGGAGTCGCGCAGCATCGCGCTCGCCCTTCAGGACTTCGCGCAGGCGCGCGGCCTTGCCCGCGCCGGTGACCATGAAGGTGACGTGGCGCGCGGCGTTGATGGCCGGCGCGGTGAGCGTGACGCGCCACGCGCCGAGCTTCTCGACCCAGTTGGGCGCGACCCACAGGCGCGTCTCGTCGAGGACGGTCGTGCCGGGGAAGAGCGAGGCCGTGTGGCCGTCGTCGCCCATGCCGAGCAGGACGTGGTCGAGCCGCGGCCACTCCACGTCGCCGAAGAGTTCGCGCATCCCCGACTCGTAGGCGCTCGCGTTGGCCGCGGCGTCGCCGACGCCCTCGATGCGGTGGACGTTCTCGGGCGGGATGGGGACGCGCGAGAGCAGCGCCTCGTACGCCATGCGGTAGTTGCTGTCGGGGTGGTCGGGCGGAACCATCCGCTCGTCGCCGAAGAAGACGTGGACGTTGGGCCAGTCCACGCGGGGCTGCAGGCGCTCGTCCGTCAGCAGCTCGTAGGCCCGGCGCGGGGTGGAGCCGCCCGCGAGCGCGAGGGTGAACCGTCCACGCTCCCGGATGGCGCTGTTGGACTGCTCAAGGACGCGCCACGCCGCCGCCCACGCGACCTGCTCGGCCGTCTCTTCGGCGCGCACGCGCAGGGCGGCCCGCTCGGGCAAGTCCGGCCTCATACGCCCCCCCCGCCGTCCATCAGCGCGCAGCGCGCGGCGCCGTAGAGCGCGGTCTTGTCGTCGAGGATGACGCGGACGGGGATCGAGTTGACGAGCCCCGTCATGCGCCCCTTGTCGCTGTACGTGCGCATGAAGGTGCCGTCGGTCAGCTTCGGCATGATCTTCGGCGCGATGCCGCCGCCGATGTAGAGGCCGCCGACGGACTTGAGCAGGAGGGCGAGGTTGCCGGCCATCGCCCCGTAGACCTCGACGAAAATTTCGAGCGTCGTCCGGGCCAGTTCGCTCCTGCCCGCGAGCGCGGCGCGCGAGATGGCGGCGCTCGGGTCGCCCGTCCTGATCTCTTCGGCCAGCCACGCGGGCTCCTCGCCGTGGCCGCGGTCGCGCAGGAACGAGTAGATGTTGAAGAGCCCCATCCCCGAGAGCACGCGCTCGTAGGAGACGCGCCCGCCGATCTTCTCCTGCATGTAGGTCAGCAGCTCGTACTCGCGTTCGTTGCGCGGCGCGAAATCCACGTGGCCGCCCTCGGAGGGCATCGGGTGGAACGAGGCGCCGTCGAAATAGATGGCCGCCATCCCGAGCCCCGTCCCGGCGGCCATGAGCGCGCGGTGGCCGGGGCGCTCGCCCTCGCCCTCGTTGAGCGTGTAGAGCTGTTCGGGGCCCAGCTCGCCGATGCCGTAGGCCGTCGCTTCGAGGTCGTTGATGAGGCGGACGGTGGGGAGGCCGATGGCCTCGGCCAGTTTGTAGTCGTAGACCTCCCAGGTCAGGTTCGTCGCGTCCACGTGGCCGCGCACGACGGGGCCGGCGACGCCGAAGCAGGCGTGCGTGATGCGCGCCTGCGGGTGGTGACCGACGAACTCCGTGAGGATGTCTTCGAGCGAGCCGTAGCGCCCGCTCGGGAAGCTCTTCTGCGCCAGAGGGCTCCCGACCCCGCCCGCGCCCGCCTCGAAGAGCGCGACGTTCGTCTTCGTCCCGCCGATGTCACCCGCGATTATCATCTGTTTCCGTGAAGCCCTCCCACTTGAATTGACGCCCGCGCCTTACGCCCCGAGTGACGCGAGCAGACGCGCGGCCGCGCCGACCGCGCTCTCATATACCTCGTCCTTCGAAAGGATGTCGAGTTCGCCACTCAGGCGCTCGCCCTCCGTGCGCGCCTCGTAGCCGAGCACGCGCCCGCACGCGTGGCCCGCGCCGCCGAGCCGCGCGCCCGTCCGCAGCCGACGCTCTTCGTGCAGCAGCTCGACGAAGAACTCGTCGCCCGGGACGGTCGAGATCGTGAGCGAGGTGAGCAGGCCGTCGCGCCCCGCCACGTCGTCCGTGGCCGCGAGCACGGCCTCAATCTCCCTCTCGCCTTGTCTCAGCAGAAACCGCGCGCGCTTCCCGTCAAACGTCGAGCCCTCTCCGGGGACTTCCCAGCCGAGGCGCGAAGCGATCCAGCCGAGCGCCAGCAGCGCCTTCGGCGCGACCTGCCCGCGCGAGCCGTCGGGCGGGTCGTACTCGATGACGACCCTTTCGATCTGCGCGAGCGAGTCGCGGTAATCGGCCACGTCCCAGAAGCCCGCGACGAGCGCGCGCCACGAAGTCAAACGACCCCAGTTCAAGTCGCTCAGACGCACCCGCCGGCCTTCGAGCAGGCGCGCCAGATGCCGCAGGTCTTCGTGCGGCCGGTCGAACGAGGCCGAGTCGATGACGACGCGGTCGGCCATGCCCGCGAGGCGCGTGAAGAGCTTGTCGTCGTAGTGCGGGATGTCCTTCCACCAGAGGAAGACCGGCACGTCCGGCACGAGCAGCGGCGCGACCGCCGAAGAGGCCGTGTCCACGGCCGACCCCGCGGCCTCAATCGTGATCTGCTCGCCGCAGATGCGCTTCGACCCGCGCGAGGAGAGTTGGCAGCGGGTCGAGACGAAGGCTTCGAGCCTCGGCTCCGACGCCCCGCGCTCCGCCGCGAGCACGATGGCGCGGCTGGGGTGTCGCTCGACGACCTCGCTCAACAACTCGTCCACCTCCGCGCGCTCATCCGGCCCCTCGGCGTAGACCACGAGATTCAGCACGCACGCGCGCACGACGCCCGCCGACTGTGTGCCGCCCTCCGGCGCGGACATCCCCGCCCACATCGCGTTCAGCTCGCGTTCGAGCCTCGCGGCGTCAATGCCCTTCCCCAGGGCGACCTGCGCTGTGCTGGCCTGTGTCTCCATAAAATCGGGTGCTGGGTGCCGGGTGTTAGGTGCTGGTTAAAACCTAGAACCCAAAACCCAGAGCCTTGTCGCCTTACGGGCGTCTCCAACGGCGATTGTGCTGTTCGAGCAGTCTGAAAGACTCCTCCGGCCCCCACGAGCCGGCCTCGTAGTTGGGAAAGTCGGCCTCGCTCCCGCGCGCCCCCCACTCCGCGAGGATGGGCATGACCAGTTCCCAGCCGCGCTCGGTCATGTCCTTGCGCGCGTAGAGCGTCGAGTCGCCGAGGATGCAGTCGAGAATCAGACGCTCGTAAGCCTCTGCGAGCTGGACGCCGAACGAGGCGCCGTAGCGGAAGTCCATGTTCACGTCGCGGATGCGCGTGACCTGGCCCGGCACCTTCGCCGCGACGCGGAGCGTGATGCCCTCGTCGGGCTGGATGCGGATGACGAGCTGGTTGGGCGCGACCGCCTCCATCGCGCTGCCGAAGAGCGCGTGCGGGGCCTCGCGGAACTGGATGGCGATTTCGGTGACGCGCTTGGCGAGCCGCTTGCCCGAGCGGATGTAGAAGGGCACGCCCGACCAGCGCCAGTTGTCGAACCACATCGTCACCATCGCGTAGGTCTCGGTGACGGAGTCCGGCGCGACGCCCTTCTCCTCGCGGTAGCCGGGCACGGCCGCGCCGCCGATACTCCCCGCGCCGTACTGCCCGCGCACGCACTCCGCCAGCACGCGCTCGGGCGTGAACTCGCGCGCCGAGTGCATGGCCTTGATCTTCTCGTCGCGCACGTCCTCGGCCGAGAGCGACGCGGGCGGCTCCATCGCCACGAGCGAGAGCACCTGGAAGACGTGGTTCTGAATCATGTCGCGCACCACGCCCGACTTCTCGTAGTAGCCGCCGCGCCCCTCGACGCCCACGGTCTCGGCGTTGGTGATCTGGACGTGATCGACGTACTGGCGGTTCCAGAGCGGCTCGAAGATGCCGTTGGCGAAGCGGAAGACGAGGAGGTTCTGGACGGTCTCTTTGCCGAGGTAGTGGTCGATGCGGTAGA
>DAIRFV010000323.1:0-1646 GCA_036794905.1 Pyrinomonadaceae bacterium
AGCCGATCTGGCGGTCGATGGGCAGCCACCCGGCGTCGCAGATGGGGCGCGAGGCGGCGAGGTCGCCGCCCAGCAGCTCCGCCAGTTTCTGCGCGAGCGCGATGTTCTCCTGGCTCTTGATGCCGCGGCCGACGGCGACGATCACGTCGGTCTTCGTCAAATCGACCGCCTGCTTCACCTCCTGGAACGGCGCCTCGGGCTGCATGCGCACCTCGCCGACCTCGACGGCCACGGACTCGACCGCTGCGCCCTCGCCCCGCTCGGCCTGGTCGCCGCGGTACGCGCCCGACTGGAAGGTCGCGAACACCGTCCCCTCGCCGCGCACCGACACGTCCGCGTCCATCTTGCCCTGGAAGAGGCGGCGCGAGAAGACGACGCCTCCGCCCTCGGCCTTCATGCGGATGCAGTCGCTCACGAGCCCCTTGCCGAACCGCGCCGCGAGCTTCGGCGCGAAGTCGCGGACGAGGTAGGTGTGCGGGAAGATGACGAACGCTGGCGTGCGCGCGCGCACGACCTGCTCGAAGGCGTCGGCGTAGGCGTCGGGCGTGTAGTCGGCGAGCTTCGCGTGCTCGGCCGACACGACGCCCGCCAGCTTGAAGCCCGTGACCTCGTTCGCCAACGTCGCGTCGGCGCCGAGCAAGACCGCCGTCACCTCCTGCCCGAGCCCCGCGCCCAACTGCTGCGCCGCGGCCACGGCCTCGAAGGAGACTTTGTTGATGGCACCCTGGCGGTGCTCGATGAAGACGAGTATTCCGTTGCTCATTGTTTCGTGAACCGTAAACCGTGACAGGAGCGTGCACCGTAACCCGTGAACCGTGACAGGTGAAAGACAGCTTGTATCTTGTCACGGTTCACGGTTCGCGGTTCACGGCTTTTAAATCACTCTCGCTTCGTTGCGGAGTTTTTCGGCCAGTTGCGCCGCGCCCTTCCTGGCGTCGCCGTCGCCGAGGAACTGCGTCTGCTTCTGCTTGAGCGGGAGGTAGACGCGCTCGACCGTCTGGAACTCGCCGTCGCCCGCGGAGATGGCGGGCTGGACTTCGCGAATCTCCTTCTTCTTGGCGGCCATGATGCCCTTCAGCGTGGCGTAGCGAATCTGGCTGATGCCCGACTGGATGGTCAGGAGCGCGGGCGCCTGCATCGTGTACCACTGGTACCAGCCGCTCTCCAGCTCGCGCTTGACGCGCAACTGCTCGCCCGAGTAGTCCACCTCGATGACGATGGTCGCGTGCGGCAGCCCCAACAGCTCCGCGGCGATGACGCCCGTCTGCCCGAAGCCCTGGTCGTCGGACTGGAGCCCGGCGAGGACGAGGTCGGGCTGCTCGGGACGCACGGCCTCCGCGAGCACCTTGGCGACGGCGAACGGCCCGGCCTGCCCGAAGTCGTCCGTCAGGACGTGGACGGCGCGGTCGGCGCCGCGCGCCAGCGCGTCCTTGATGACCGACTTGGCGCGCTGCGGCCCGAGGGTGACGACGACGACCTCGCCGCCCTTCTTCTCCCTGAGCCTGAGCGCCTCTTCGAGCGCGTACCCGTCCGACTCGTTGACCTCGAAGGAGAGGTCGCCCTCCTCCACCCACTTCCCGTCCCCGCGCACGCGCAGGACGGCGTCCTTGTTGGGGACTTGCTTCATTAAGACGACGATTTTCATG
>DAIRFV010000323.1:1746-6546 GCA_036794905.1 Pyrinomonadaceae bacterium
GCCGCGTTCGTGCCGCCGAAGCCGAAGCTGTTCGAGAGCGCGTAGTCGAGACGCGCGGGGCGCGGCTCGTTGGGCACGTAGTCGAGGTCGCAGTCGGGGTCCGGGTTGAAGTAGTTGATGGTCGGCGGCAGCCGCCCGTCGTGGATGGCGAGGACGGAGAAGACCGCCTCGATGCCGCCCGCCGCGCCGAGCGCGTGGCCGGTCATCGACTTCGTCGAGCTGACCGCGAGTTTGTAGGCGTGCTCGCCGAAGGTCTTCTTAATCGCCAGCGTCTCGAACTTGTCGTTGTAGGGCGTCGAGGTGCCGTGCGCGTTGACGTAGCCGACCTGCTCGGGCGCGACGCCCGCGTCCCTCATGGCCATCGTCATCACGCGCACCGCGCCCGACGCGGTCTCGTCCGGCATCGTGATGTGGAAGGCGTCGGCCGTCATCCCGTAGCCGACGACCTCGGCGTAGATTCGCGCGCCGCGCGCCTTCGCGAACTCGAGCTCTTCGAGGATCAGGAGCCCGGCGCCCTCGCCGATGATGAAGCCGTCGCGGTCGCGCTCGAAGGGGCGGGAGGCGTGCTCCGGGTCGTCGTTGCGCGTCGAGAGCGCGCGCATCGCGGCGAAGCCCGCGACCGACATCGGCGTGATGGCCGACTCGGCGCCGCCGCAGATCATCACGTCGGCGTCGCCGCGCTGGATGATCTTCAGGGAGTCGCCGATGGCGTGCGCGCCCGCCGAGCAGGCGGTGGCCGTCGCCGAGTTCGGCCCCTTCGCGCCGAAGCGGATCGAGACCTGGCCGGCGGCGAGGTTGACGATGGCCGAGGGGATGAAGAAGGGCGAGACGCGGTGCGGGCCTTCGTCGAGGAGCTTGGAGTGCTCGCGCTCGATGGCCCAGAAGTCGCCGATGCCGCTGCTGATGTAGGTGCCGATGCGGTAGGCCGTCTCTTCGCCGTACCGGTCGAAGAGTTTCTGCCCGCGCTCGACGAGCCCCGCGTCGTAGACCGCCTCGTCGGCGGCGGCGACGGCGAAGTGGATGAAGGTGCCCATCTTGCGGGCCTCCTTCTTCTCGATGAACTTGAGCGGGTCGAAGTTTTTGACCTCGGCGCCGATCTTGACGGAGAACTTCGCGGTGTCGAACTTCTCGATGTAGCCGACGCCGCTCTTGCCCGACATCAGCGCCGACCACGTCTCCCCCACGGTGTGCCCGCAGGGCGTGACGAGGCCCAGGCCCGTAACCACTACGCGACGTTTCAAAGCTTCTGCTCCTCCGAAGGAGTGCGGACGGCGCCGGCCTCCCCGATAAGGCCGCGCGCGCCCCCGCGAGACGGTTCGCGCAGGGGCGGGTCGGCCGCGCTCGAATCGGGCGCGGCCGCTGGCGGCGCCGGGGACGATTCACCCGGCGCGACGACCGAAGGCGAGCTACTACTTCTTCGCCTGGTGCTGGTCGATGTAGTTGTAGGCGTCGCGGACGCTCTGAATCTTCTCGGCGTCCTCGTCCGGAATCTCGATGCCGAACTCCTCCTCGAAGCGCATGACGAGCTCGACCGTGTCGAGTGAGTCGGCACCGAGGTCGTCGATGAAGCGCGCGTTCGGCGTGACCTCGTTCTCGTCCACGCCCAGCTCGTCGATGATGATCTGCTTAACCTTATTCTCGATCTCCTGATCGGCCATTAGTCCTGCTCCTCTGCGTCTGAAGTTGGAAAACCCTAAAACTCTAATCGCCCGCGGCGGCCTTGCTCCCGCCGGACTCCCGTACGGCTCCTACAGCCGCTTCGAGACTCGCCGCGTCTTCAATGTTCGCCGCGCGCGCCTGCGGTGCGGTCTGCCGGGCGAGCCCGCTCAAGACCTTCCCCGGCCCGACCTCGATGAAGAGGCCCACGCCCTCGCGCATTAATAACTCGACCGACTCGCGCCAGCGGACGGGCGAAGAGACCTGTCTGACGAGCGAGGCGCGCGCCTCCGCGCCGGTGCGGATGACGGCGGCGTCAACGTTGGTGACGAGCGGCACGCTCAAGTCTCTGAACTCCACCCGGTCGAGGTCGGCCGCGAGACGCTCCTGCGCCGGCAGCATCAGCGCGCAGTGGAACGGCGCGCTCACCTTCAAGGGGATCGCGCGCTTGGCCCCGCGCTCTTTCAGGATGGGCAGCGCGCGCTCGACCGCGGCGGCGCTCCCGGCGATGACGATCTGGCCGGGCGAGTTGACGTTCGCGGCGGAGCAAATCTCGCCCTCGCGCGCGGCCTCGCGGCATGCGGCCTCGACCGTCTCGATGTCCAGGCCGAGGACTGCGGCCATCGCGCCCGCGCCGACGGGGACGGCCTCCTGCATGTAGCGCCCGCGCTGGCGGACGATTGACACGGCGTCCCCCAAGCTCAGGGCGCCCGCGGCCACCAGCGCCGAATACTCGCCGAGGCTGTGCCCGGCCACGAAGTCGGGCCGCCCCAGCCCCTCGCCTTCCGCCGCGCGCAGCGCCGCGATTGAGGCCGCGAGAATCGCCGGCTGCGTGTTCTCCGTCAACTGCAAATCTTCCGCCGGCCCCTCGAAGCAGAGCCTTGAGAGCGCGAACCCGAGCGCGTCGTCCGCCTCCTCGAAGACCCGGCGCGCCGCCGCGTAACGCTCGGCCAGCTCGCGCCCCATGCCCGGCGCCTGCGAGCCCTGACCCGGAAAAATAAAAGCAATGGACATAGCTGTTGGCTTAGAGCTGTTGGCTCTTAGCTTTTCCGACTTAACAGTCAGCCTCGTCGTCTTCAGTCCGGCTGACAGCTAAAAGCTAAAGGCTCACAGCTCCCCTACCACTTGATTAACGCTCCGCCCCACGTGACGCCGCCGCCGAAGGAGGCGAGCAGCACGAGGTCGCCCTCTGAGACCATCCCCTGCTCGATGCACTCGTCGAGCGCGATGGGGACGGAGGCCGAGGAGGTGTTGCCGTGGTAGGCGATGTTCGAGTAGACGATGGAGCTGTCCACGTTGAGCCTCGACGCCACGGCGTCCGTGATGCGCTGGTTCGCCTGGTGCGGGATGAAGAGCTTCACGTCCTCGGGCTTGTACCCGGCCTCGTTCAAGACCTCGACGCTGACATCCGCCATCGAGCGCACGGCGATCTTGAACAGCTCGTTGCCCTTCATCTTGAAGTAGTGCAACCCCTGCGAGAGCGTCTCGGCCGTCGGCTTGATGCGCGTGCCGCCGCCCGGCGAGTAGAGCTGCTCGGCGTAGCGGCCGTCGGAGTAGATTCTCGTCGCCAACACCCCGCGGTCACCCTCGGCCGGCCCCATCACGGCCGCGCCCGCGCCGTCGCCGAAGAGGATGCAGGTCGAGCGGTCGGTGAAGTCCACGTAACGCGACAGCACCTCCGCGCCGATGACGAGGGCGTAGCGCACCTGCCCGGTCTTAATCATCTTGTCGGCCATCGTCAGGCCGTAGAGGAAGCCGGAGCAGGCGGCGGCGAGGTCGAAGGCGGCGGCGCGGTGCGCGCCGAGCTCGGCCTGGATGAGACACCCTGTCGAGGGAAGAATCTGGTCGGGCGAGACGGTGGCGCAGATGACGAGGCCGAGCTCCAGCGGGTCGATGCGCGCGCGCTCGATGGCCTGGCGCGACGCCTGGACGGCGAAGAGCGAGGTGTACTCGGCCTCCGAGGCGCGGTGGCGCTCCTTGATGCCCGTCCGCGTGGTGATCCACTCGTCCGAGGTCTCGACCATCCTTTCGAGGTCGGCGTTCGTCAGGATGCCCTGCGGGTAGGCGCGACCCGTGCCGAGTATTGCCGATCTGACTTCTGCCATCAGCCTGCCTGCTTTCTCCGGATTCCTGAGAACATAACACAAAGAAGACCGGGTCAGAACCACCCGCGGTGGCGGGCGGGTATGTCTGACCCAGTTGGCCCGTAAGACGACCGCCCGACCCACCCGCGACCGCGGACGGTACTGACCGCTACGACTCCGCCGGGGCGCGCACCGCGACCGACTCGCGGGCGTTCGTCTCGGCGATGCCGCGCTCGATGCGCTCCTGCGCGCCGTGCTCTGAGAACTCTTTCACGTTGCGGATGGCGTTGCGGACGGCGCGCGCGTTCGAGCTGCCGTGACCGACGACGACGATCCTCCGCACGCCGAGCAGCGGCGCGCCGCCGTACTCGGCGTAGTCGAGCCGCTTCTTCAAATTCTGGAAGGCGGGACGGGCCAGCACCGCGCCCGTCTTCGTGATGACCGAGGCCGACAGCTCGCGCTTAATCAAAGTCACGACCGCGTCCTGCAACCCCTCGGAGAGCTTGAGGATGACGTTCCCCGTAAAGCCGTCCGTCAGGATCACGTCCACCTTGCCCGAGAAGACGTCGCGCCCCTCGACGTTGCCGACGAAGTTCAAACTCTTCAGCTCGCGCAGGAGGGGGAACGCCTCCTTCGTCAGGTCGTTCCCCTTGGCCTCCTCTTCGCCGATGGACATCAGGCCCACGGTCGGCCGCTCCGTCCCCAGCACCGAGCGCGAGTACGCGTCGCCCATGATAGCAAACTGCGCGATGTGGTGAGCCTTGCACTCGGCGTTGGCCCCCACGTCGAGGAGCAGCGTCGGGCGCCCCGACTTCGTCGGCAGTTGCGCCGCGAGCGCCGGACGGTCGACGCCGGGCAGCATCCCCAAAACCATCTTCGCCGTCGCCATCGCCGCGCCGGTGTTGCCCGCCGAGACGAAGCCGTCGGCGTGCCCGTCGGCGACGATGCGCGCGCCGACCCTCATCGAGCTCTTGCGCTTGCGCCGGACGGCCGTCGCCACCGCCTCGTCCATCCCGATGAACTCGGGCGCCTCGACGAACCAGACGCCCTTGTCGCCGTC
>DAIRFV010000064.1:0-23894 GCA_036794905.1 Pyrinomonadaceae bacterium
TTGCTCCTTATGTACTGCGGTCTAACGCCCGGCATCACCCGCCGCCCCGACCGATTGATGTACATGAGACCCGTCGTGTCGGCGTTCTAAAGTAGCGTGTGTCCTGAGGGCTCTGTACCCCTGACAACTCCAGCGGCACGACTGAAACAATAAGCCCCGGTGGCGGCGGTGATGTTCATTGTCTTAAATCGCTAATCAGGATCGCATCTCTGCTAAATACACCTCGCGAGCAGACGATTCGTTTGCCGTCGGGTGAGAGGTCAAAAGCAAGGATCAGATTCTCTTTGAAATCTGTCACCTGCGCGGACTTCCCGCCGTCGAGCGGCTGGCTCCAGATGTTGGAAACATTATTGATGGTGGAAGTGTACAGTAGGGCGCGGCCGTCCGCTGACCAGTGAAGTTGCAAAGAGAGCGATGCGAAAGTGACGGCGTTCTGTATCTCGAATGTTTGGACGGGCGACCCTCCTTCAAACGGAATGAGCGCTATTCTGGCTGCCTGGTCCGCCGAGTTTGGATTGCCACGCATCAGACAGGCGATAAGCTTGCCGTCAGGGGAGACGGCCGGGCCGTGCGCGTCTCTATCGGTGATCCGGACGGGATCGCCGCCATCAACTGAAACCATCCACAAACCCGACTTGCTGGGATCAAGGGAAGAATAGACTACCCAGCGCCCGTCGGGAGAAAAGCGCGGCAATTCATCCGACAGTCCGCCGGTCAATCGCACCGCATTGCCGCCGTCTGTATCCATGCGCCAGACATTACGGTTGCCCGTGCGGTCGGAGATGAAGGCGATGTAACGGCTGTCGGGCGAAACCGATGGCGTTAAGTTGGAGCCAGCGTTATTGGTCAACTGCTTCCGATTCGCCCCGTCAGCGCCTGCGATCCAGATATCCGGCTTGCCGGCGGCGTCTGACGAAAAAACGATCTTCCCCTCGGGCGTAAAAGAGACGCCATAGCCCTCAAACTTGCCGGAGGTGACCTGCATCGCGCCCTTGGGCTCGTTGAGGGGAATGACCGATATACTGGCCGGGAAATTCATTTCTACCGTCACCAGTTTAGTTGCATCGTCAGTCAGGCTCAGGACACGATAGAAGTTCAAATCATTGGTGACACTGCGCACTTCGCCCGCCGGGTAAGAGAGGTGGTAGACCTGTGCCGTGGAGCCCGCCGCGGTAATCGTCGCCTGATTCTCCCCGGCAATCATCAGCAGGCCGCTCGAATCCGGTAACCACTCGACGCGGCCGATGTAAGCCCACGGCTTACGCGTTAACACCTGTGCCTTTCCATCCTGCGCCCGGAACGCAACCACATCGACGCGGGTGCCGCTTTCGTAATTTGCCAGAGCGCAAGCAATCAGTTGCCCGTCGGGCGACCAGGATGGGCCGGTGAAGAACAGGGGGTAGAAGGACTCCGGCAATTTGCGCACTGCCAGCGGCTGTTCTCCGCTGCCATCCACATTAGCTATCATCAGCGCGCTCTCGCCTTTCGCCGGATGATCGCCGCGCACGAAGGCTAGTCGTTTGCCGTCCGGGGAGAATGTAACAGTGCTGTCGGCACCGGTAAGTAACCTTGTCGGGGTGCCACCCAGGACAGGGATGCGATAAAGCACGCCGGGACCATTCTCCCGGTGGACGTAATAGAGGTCATTGGCGTCGCGCGAAAATGTGATTCCCCAGAAACCGCCCGCCGTCGGAGTAATGATGGGAATATCGTTTGTGGCGCTCGTTTGTCTCAGCCGCAAGCTTTGCTGTCCGATATTACTTTCGGTGTAGGCTACGTATTTGCCGTCAGGCGAGATAGCGGCGTGAATCGTCTTTCCGGCAGTAGTCAGACGTGTGATCTTTGTTGTTCGGAACGGGGCGGCCGTTTTATGCCGGCCGATAAACCAAAAGCCAATGCCCGCCGCTGCGATGAGCAGCCCGAGGACGGCCAGGAGAGCGCCTTTTTGACGGCGCTTGATTTCGCTCACGACATACGCTGCGCCGGATGCCGTGCGGGCAACCGGCGCGTCAACAGTCTTCAGGGCGGTTGTTTCTGCCGTGGCCTCCTGCCGTCTATCAACTGCGACTGCTTGCGGCTCGACGTTTCTTTTTCCGGGCGGCGCTTTGCGCTCCAGTTCTGCCTCAAACTCAATGCGCTTCTTTAAATCCTTCAAGTCTAAAGCCAGTTCCTTCACCACCTGGTAACGCTCTTCAGCGTCTTTGCGCAGCGCCTTATCTATTATTCGTTCCAACTCTGCCGGGACTTCTCCGGAGTAACGTGCCAGCGGCGGCGGCTCCTGCCGGAGGATGTTCGAGAGCGTGTCGCTTGGTGACGGGCCGGCGAACGGGTCGCGGCCCGCCGCGCACTCGTAGAGCACGACGCCGAGCGACCAGATGTCCGTGCGCCCGTCCACGGCGAGGCCACGCGCCTGCTCCGGCGACATGTAGTTGACCGTGCCCATCACTGCGCCGGGGGTGGTCTGGACGAGCGGGCGCGTGGCGGCTTCGGGGCCGGAGCCGGCGGCGTGCGCGTCGGTGAGCTTCGCCAGCCCGAAGTCGAGCACCTTCACGTAGCCGTCGGGCCGGAGCATGACGTTTTCGGGCTTGATGTCGCGGTGGATGATGCCGGCCGCGTGCGCCGCCGAGAGCGCGTCGGCGATCTGGATGGCTATGTCGAGCGACTCGACCGTCGCGGGCCGCGAACGCGCGAGGCGCTGGCGCAGGGTCTCGCCCGCGACGAACTCGGTGGCGATGAAGTGCGCGCCGTCGCTTTCGCCGATGCCGTAGATCGTGATGATGTTCGGGTGGTTGAGGGCGGAGGCGGCGCGCGCCTCCTGCTCGAAGCGGCGCAAACGCTCCGCGTCGCGCGTGTAGGCGGCGGGTAGGAGCTTTAATGCCACCTCGCGGCCGAGCCGGCGCTCCGTGGCGAGGTAGACCTCGCCCATCCCGCCGCGCCCTATCCTTCCGACGACCTCGTAGTCGCCGAACTCCTGACCCGGCCGCAGCACGTCCGGCTCCTCGTCGAGCAGTCCCCGGCCCAACGCGGGCGCGTCGATGAAGCTCGCGTCGTCCTCGTGCGCGGAGATGAGCGACTCTACCTCGGCGCGCAGCTCCGCGTCGGCCCCGCAGGCGCGGGCGAGGAAATCGGGGCGGAGCGCACGCTCGCGCTCCAGCGCTCCGTGGAAAATCTCCTTCACCTGCTGCCAGCGTTCGGGCGTCATGGCTAGTGTGACCCGCGGGAAGGTAACCCCCCTCTATAACTAATGCGGCAGGCGGCGCGTTTCCCCTCATGAGAAATCGCGCGCGTTACAAACAGGCTTTTAGCGCGACAGCTCGCGCTTGAGCCATGCGCGCGCCAGCTTCCAGTCGCGCTCGACCGTGGCGTGCGAGACGCCCAGCACCTCGGCCGTCTCCTCGATGGTCAGGCCGGCGAAGAATTTCAGCTCGACGATGCGCGCCTGCTGCCGGTCGAACTCGTTGAGGCGTTCGAGCGCTTCTTCGAGCGCGAGCACGTCCACGTCCGCGCGATTGACCACGAGCTCGGCCTGCGTGAGCGAGAGCCGCTCGAGGTCCGCGCCGCCGCGCTTGTCTGCGGCGCGGCGGCGCGCGTGATCGACGAGAATCTGTCGCATCAGGTTGGCGGCAATGCCGAAGAAGTGCGCGCGGCCCTGCCAGCGCACGTCCTGCTGGTTGACGAGGCGGAGGTACGCCTCGTTGACGAGGGCCGTCGGCTGCAACGTGTGGTCACCGCGCTCGCGCCGCAGGTAGGAGTGGGCCAGCCGGCGCAGCTCGTCGAAGACGAGCGGCAGGAGTCGGTCGAGCGCCGCGCTGTCGCCCGCGCCCAACTCATTCAGCAACTGTGTGACGCCCTCGCCCTCCACCAAAACCTCCGGCGCAATCCGACGGTACAGCCGTTCTAATCGCGCGGCCCCGCGTTTTACGCCCGCGCCTCCTCACCCGTCCGGGGCCGTCTCCTTCGGGGCGGCAAATTCTAAACAAAATTTCCCCCCGGCGCGAGGGATTTTCTCGCGGGAGCGCGCACTAGTAGGTAGAGGGCGTCGAAGGGCCGCAGGCAACCGGGAGGAGCGCCGAAGGCCGCCGCCGTCGAGAGTGGGAGAGGAAAAATCAGAAACGGAGGACGCGGCGCGAAACCGGCCGCGATAGCCTGAAAGGAGATCGACCATGAGAAAGCAAGCAACGATGTTCGCCGCCGCCGTCGCGCTGTCAGTGCTGCTCTGCGCGGCCGCCCGCGCGCAGACCCCGAACCACGTGATGAAGTTCAACGTCCCCTTCGAGTTCGCCATCGGCGAGCGGACGATGCCGGCGGGCGAGTACGTCGTCACACTCCTCGGCCGTGACTCACACCTGCCGGCCGTCCTCATCAAGTCGGGCGACGGCCGCGCCTCGCAAATCCTACAGATGACGCCGGTCGAGGCCAGGCGGTCGCGCGAGTCGGCCACGCTCATCTTCAACCGCTACGGCAGCCGCCACTTCCTCGCGCAGGTCTGGACACCGGCTGAGCGCGCGGGCCTCAAGATGCGCAGGTCGCCAGCCGAGCGCAGGATGAAGGTCGCCGGCCGCGCGGAGCCCGCCACCGTGGAAGTCACCGCCGGCAAATAACACCGGCCGAAGTTAGTCGCGCGTCGCGCGGGCGGCGGGGTCTCGTGCAGGGGCCCCGCCGCTTAAATAAGTCCGGCCTTAGTATGAGCAGCCGACCCAGGAACTGCCGAGGCACGCGGATGTGGGGACGACCCATCCTGAACGGAGAGGGAGAGGAGTCCGCAGCCCGGTGGAGGAGTAGGGGCCGTCACCGCTTGACCTGAATACATAAATCTAACGCCGCCAAGTCTGAAGGCGTAGGCTGTGGCATATTTGTGGCAGGGATAGAGAGAAAATGGCTGCTACCAGAAGGGAAGAGATGTCAGTAGATGTGAAATGGCTCGCAACGTCCGTCTCAGCCGTCAAACGCATCGGTTGCCCGGGGTTACGCCGCCCGCATGCCCTTGATGACTTTCGCCCGCTCGCGCCGCCTCGTGCGGGCCGTCTTGGCGCGCACCAGCCGGGTGTTCGCCATCGACAGTTCTCCGATTTTTGCCGTCAGGTTATTGCTCACTTCGCAACGATCCGCAAGAAAATCGGAGAGCGTGCCCAAGGACGGCTCTAATTCCGCACCGGGTAACTGGTCAAAGGAATTGTCTGCGGCGTGGATGGCGCGCCGGTGGGGCGCGCCATCCACGCGTTTGTTGCCGGGTTACTCCGCCTTTTTTTCGTAGCAGGCTTCGCCGTTGCTGCCGCCGCTGTCGAAGCAGAGCGCCTGCCTGCCGCGGTCGTTGCGCTTGATACGGAACGTGACGACCTCGGGGTCGAGCTTGTGGTTGATCTCCTTGTTGCTCGAGGGTGAACAGCTATACTGCTGGCGCCAGAAGTTCTTCGCGGGCGTCAGCGTCAGGCGGTCGCCGTCGATGGTGTACCTGCCGCGCTTGTCGTTGAAGTAGGTGGTCGTGCAGCTGTACGTCGTCATCTGCATGATGCTGACGTGCTCGAAGGTGCCGTCCGGGTGGAACTTGTACTCGAAATAGTGGCTCCTGCCCCCCGTCGAAGGCGCCCCCGGATTGTTCTCCGGCGTGCGCCGGATTCGGAGCGAATCGTAGCCGTCGTACCACACGCCGGCGACGGAGCCGCCGCCCGAATTTTTAACCGGGCGGGCGGGTTCGGCCCCGGCCTCTTCCCGGCCTTCCCTCCCGGCGCTCGCACCGTCGCCGCCGTTCGGCAGCAGCTCCGTCGCCGCCACGATCAGCGCCTCGTCGGTCACGCCGTAAAAGCCCATCACGGCGCGGCGCGGGCTCTCCCTCATCGCGGTGAAGACGGTCACGCCGTTATCCACGCCCTCGACCGAATACCGCCAGCCCGCGTTCTGTATCGCGCCGGTCAGGCGGCTCATGATTTTCGGGGCGTTTGCCTTCCGGTAACTCTCGCCCGCCCAGAGCAGGACCTCCGAGTCGCCGCGGCGGAACTTGCCCTCCCCGGCGGCGGCCACTTTGTCGAACATCTCGTTGATCGCAGCCGGGACGCTCTCGGGCGCGACGCGCTGCGCGTTCGCCGGAATCATCACCTGCAACAAGTGCGACTCGGCCGCCGCCACGGTCTCCTGCGCGCGCGCCGTCGCGCCGAAGATTAAAATCGCCGAAAAGATAATCAACAGGTCCGCCAACGCTTCCTTCAACATTACAGTGTCCTCCCTTTAAGTTTCCGACCGACAGTTCGTCCGCCGTCCGCGGCGAACTGGCTTCTGTCTGTTCACGCGCACGAAAAATGAAAATCGTTTCATCGCAAATAAAGGGGCAGTTCTTCTTAAGAAGAACTGCCCCTTTGCCCGCCCGGATTATTTTTTGCGCCGGCGATTACCTGCCGACCGTTTCGGCATTCGCGTTACGTGTCGAGTTCTTCCGCCGCGGGCTCAGGCCAGCAGCGAGTAGAGCCGCCCGATGAACGCGATCCACGTCTCATTCCTGCCGAGAAAGATGACCAGCGGGTATGACGCCAGTTGAACCAGGACGGCGGCCGCGAAGACGGCGTTAGGCCTGCGATGCTTCCAGGCGTGCCAGCCGAAACAGGCGAGCGCGAGCAGGGCGGGGATGCCGAAAACCTGCGCGATCCTGAACCCGAGCCCCGGTGGAAACAGGGGGATGCGCGCGAAGGCCGGCGTCAGAAAGTTGATCGCTGTCATCAGCATCAGAGTCTTATGTTCCGCCGGGCGCTTGCGGTAGTAGATGGCGCCCCCGAAGCAGAGCGCGAAGAGCAGCATCTCGGCCAGCGGGATCGCAAAGAAGCCCTCCGGGCTGACGCCCCTGGGCGCGCTCCTCTGCACCAGATGCTTGTCGATGGCCACCGCCATCCCGGTGATAAAGACGAGCGCGGCGAGTGCGACGCCCGCCATCCCCAGAGTCCTGTGCAGCCTGATGGTTCCGGAGCGGGCGAGCGCGATCTGCGCCGAGAAGTAGGCGACCCACAGCGTCATCACGACCGCGTGCGTGTGGACGAGCGTGTTAGCCAAGGGCTTGGAGTTGAAGTAGGCGGCGAAGTAATAACTCCTGGCGTAAGCTATCAGGACGAGCAGCGGGAAAGCGATGGCCGCCGTCACGAACAGGGCGCGGTCTGAGGGGCGTCGGAATAGGTATGCGTTGGTTGCCATAAAATGTTCCTCCGCCTGTTCACGCGCAGGTCGGGGGGACACAGTATCGGCAACGCAAAAAGTTTTCGCCCGGTCGTGAGGCGGGGCGGGTTGCGAAATCCTAAGAGCGGGTTAAATGCCGGTAGAGCCACGAGCGGGCGAGCTCCCAGTGCCTTTTGGCGGTGATGACGGAGACGCCGAGCACCTCGGCCGTCTCCTCGAAGGTCAGCCCGCCGAAGTACCTGAGCTCGACCAGCCTCGCCAGCTTGGGGTCCATCTCCGCGAGGTCCTGGAGCGCCTCGTCGAGCGCGACGAGGTCGTCGCCCAGCTCGGCGGCCTTGTCAATGTTCTCGTCCAGTTGCAGCTTCTCCACCTTGCCCAGGCGCTTGTCCGCCTTCTGCGCGCGCGCGTGGTCGATGAGGATGCGCCTCATCATCTGCGCCGCGATGCCGAAGAAGTGCGCCCGGTTCTGCCAGTTGACGCGGGTCTGGTCAACGAGCCGCAGGTACGCCTCGTTCACCAGCGCGGTCGGCTGCAAAGTGTGGTCGGCCCTCTCCTTCCGCAGGTAGCTCGCCGCCATCTTCCTCAACTCGTCATAGACGAGCGGCAGCAGGTCATTCACCGTCGCCTGGTTGCCCTCCGACAGTTCGATCAACAACTGCGTGACGTTTTCCTGGTCTGCCATTCGAATCAATTAAGCGCCCGTCGGTGAAGACGGCTGGGAGTCGTTGCCGGGAAAATATAGCAAAAACCGACGGGAAGAAAAATGACCGCCCGTACGAACTGCCGCGCCCGCTGATACTTTTCGAAAAAAATCCCCGCGCAAACAGTTGAGCCTCCTTCGCGGTGAAGTGGGGCAAAAAACGAAGGAGAGAATCCATGTCGGGCAGAAAAACTTCAATCCTCTTTACGCTGCTGGGTCTGACCCTCGTTCCCGCTACGACCGCGCGGGCGCAGGTGAAGACCGAGCGGGTCGTGACTTCGAACTTCGCCATGGTCTGGTGGTCTGATGCGGAGGAGATTACGCCCGAGACCGTGCCGGCGCCGATCACACAGATGCTCAAGAAAGTCGTCGCCGACGCGGGGCAAGGCAGATTCAAGCAGTACGACACGGAGGTCGTCATCTGGCGGGGCATGCCGTTCAAGAAGGCCGGGGCCGGCGGCATCATCAAGAGCCTGAAGGAGCAGTTCAAGAGGGCGGAATACCGCTACGAAGAGGGGGGGACGGTCGAAGGCGTGACACCCTTCAGGATCGATCAGGACGCGGACGGAAGGATCGTCGTCGGGTTTTACCTGGTCACGGAAGACGGGCTCCTGTGGGCCTGGTCGCTAGTCTACGAATGAGGGAGACGGAAATGAAAACCTATTGCTGGCTCATCGCGCTCGCCATCTTCTTCGGCGTCGCGGCACACGGTTCGACGAAGACTCGGGCCGAAGGCCGGGGAGCCCCGGCGGGGGTCGCGGGGGGCTACAAGTATGAAGTCCCGCGCCGGGGCGAGACGCCGGGCTACGTCAACTACATGGCGGTCGAAGACAAGGGCGGGGGCCGGCTCGCCGTCTACTTCAACGCGGCGGACATTTACGACGCGGGCGGCGTGGAGTCTTCGCACGAGACGAACGCCGGGGGCGATCTGACTCTCCGCGGCAACACGGCGAGCGGGAAGATTTCCGAACAGGATGGCGAGGGGGATGTCGGCTCGCCCTGCCCCGTCACGATCACTTTCGCCGCCGGCCGGGCGACCGTCAAATCCGCCGCCGGTTGCGGCTTCCGCGTGAGCATCGACGGGGTCTACCGGAAAGAGAGTGCGAGGCCGAAGGGCGAGGAGGAGAAGTACGTCGCGCACGTCGAGTACGTCAGGCTGGACGAGTACATCAACTCCGATCCTTACCCGCCGCAGCCGGGCGAAGAGTTCGTCGTCGAAAACGCGCACATGATAGACGAGATCGGGCGCGACTACGGGAAGGGGGGGAAGACTTTCGAGGGCCTGTACTGGCTCACGGCCGACATCGACTCGGACATCGTCACGAGCTTCCGCGCCGCGGCCGACCTGGCCGAGGCTTTGCGCCCGAAACTTTCGACGCGCCCGCACCACCTGAGAGTCGAGTGCGTCCTCGTCGAAGTCTCCGACACGATGGAGACGTACCGGTCGGCTTTCGCGACCGCGGTCGAGGCCGTGGGCGCCGACGGCAAGACTCTCTGGCGCGTGACCGGCTCGAAGCCGAAGAGCGTGAAGATTCGGTACTGACGAAACGACGCCTCGGCTGAGACGGGCGGCCCGGGCGAATGAGACCGGGAGCGTGAGGGTCGAAAAGGAGGGGCGGGCCGCAGGTCCCGCCCCTCCTGCGTGTGTCGAATGTAGTTATGTTAGGGTAGGCGGCGTGATCCCCGAGCGTTGGCAGAGGGTGAAGGAACTGTTCGAGGCTGCGCTGGAGTTGGAGCCGGCGCAGCGTGCTCCGTTCCTCCGGGGCGGGGGCGAGTATGACGAGGACGTCATACGGGAAGTCGAGTCGCTGCTCTCGTCGCACGAGGAGGCGCCCGGCTTCATGGACAAGCCGGCCGCCGCGAACTGGTCGGCCGCGCGACGTAAGCTCTCGGCCGGCCAGCGCTTCAGCCATTACGAGATCGCCTCCCTGATCGGCGAAGGGGGGATGGGCGAGGTGTACGCGGCCCACGACACGAAGCTGGGCCGCAAGGTCGCGCTGAAACTCCTGCCGCCGGACTTCACCGGCGACCCAGACCGCGTCAAAAGGTTCATGCGGGAGGCGCGCGCGGCCTCCTCGCTCAACCACCCGAACATCCTCACCGTCCACGAGATCGGGGTCGAGGACTCGACGCACTTCATCGCCACCGAGTTCATCGACGGCGTCACCCTGCGCCGGCGCATGGGCGAGGGGGGCACGAGGCTCGACGCGGTGCTCGACGTGGCGACGCAGACGGCCGCGGCCCTGGCGGCGGCCCACGAGGCGGGCGTCATCCACCGCGACATAAAGCCCGAGAACATCATGCTGCGCGCGGACGGGTACGTGAAGGTGCTCGACTTCGGGCTGGCGAAGCTCGTGGAGCAGACGTCGGCGGTGGACGCTGAAGGCCGGACGCTCGCCCTGGCCGACACCACACCCGGCATGGTGATGGGCACGGCCTCGTACATGTCGCCGGAGCAGGCGGGCGGGCTCCGCGACGTAGACGAGCGCACGGACGTCTGGAGCCTGGGGGTCGTCATCTACGAGATGGCGGCGGGGCGCGTGCCCTTCGGCTTCGAGGGGGCGACGCCGATTCAGATCATCTCTCTAATCATCCAGAAGGAGGCGCCGCCCCTGAAGCAGTACACGCCCGCGATACCGGACGAGCTGAACCGGATCGTGATGAAGGCGCTTGAGAAGAGGCGTGAGGATCGTTACCAGAGCATGAAGGAGATGCTGGTCGATCTCCGCAGGCTCGGCAAGCAGTTGGAGCGCGAGGCCGAGCGGGCGCGCTCGTACAACCCGGAACTCGGGCGCGGCGCCACCGCGGGGGGCGCCGTGGTTCGGAGCACCCCAACGCCCGCGGGGGCTACGGGTCAGGTCGGCGTGGCGACGACGGGCCCGCACTCCCACGTCGGCCGCCTCGGCCGCCTCAAGCTCGTGGGGGCCGTCGCGCTGCTGGCCGCGGCCGCCGCCCTCGGCCTCGGCTACTACCTCCGTGGGTGGGCCCCCGGGGCCGCCCCCGATTCCATCGCCGTGCTGCCTTTCGACAACCAGACCGGCGACCCCGACACAGAGTACCTCTCCGACGGTCTGACCGAGAGCGTCATCAACAGCCTGACGCAGCTCCAAAGTCTGCGCGTCGTCGCCCGCAGCTCCGTCTTCCGCTACAAGGGCAGGGGGACGGACCCGCTGGCGGCGGGCAGGGAGTTGGGCGTGAGCGCCCTGCTCACCGGGAGGATGACGCGGCGCGGGGACAACCTGAGCGTGAGCGTCTGGCTGATCGACGTGCGTGACAACAAAGAACTCTGGGGCGAGCGCTACGAACGCAAGGTCACGGACCTCCTGTCGGTGCAGCGCGAGATCGCGCGCGACATCACCGACCGACTGCGCCTCAAGCTGTCGGGCGCCGAGCAGGCGCGGGCGGTCAGGCGCCACACGGAAAACCCCGAGGCTTACGAGCTATACCTCAAAGGGCGTTACCACTGGAACAAGCGTTCCCCCGAAGGGCTGAGGAAGGCCGTCGAATACTTCAGGCAGGCCACGGCGCTCGACCCGAAGTATGCGCTGGCCTACGCGGGACTGGCCGACGCTTACGTCGTGCTCCCGAACATGGACCGCAGGGTGTCGAGGCGGGAGATGATACCCCTCGCCAAAGACGCCGCTTTGAAGGCGGTGGCCCTGGACTATGACCTGGCGGAAGCCCACACCTCGCTGGCCGCCATCCTCAGGAAGTACGACTTCGACTGGGCCGGGGCGGAACGTCACTATAAGCGCGCCATCGAACTCAACCCCAACTACCCCACGGCACACCAGTGGTACGGCGAATGGCTCATCGCCCAGGGACGCTTTGACGAGGGGCTGGCCGAGGTGCGGCGCGCGCTGAAGTTAGACCCGCTCTCGCTCATCACGAACCTGTCTCTGGGTTTGGGCCTGAGGGTAGCCCGCCGGGATGACGAGGCCATCGCCCAGCTACAGAAGACGCTCGAGCTGGACCCGAATTTCGCCGACGCCAACGCTTTCCTGGCCGCCGCCTTCGCTCACAAGGGGATGTACGAGGAGGCGGTGGCCGCGAACGCCAGGCAGATGGCTCGCGAGGGGGCGCCGCCGGCGGTGATAGAGGCGGCGAAAGGCGCCTACGCCAGAGAGGGGTGGCAGGGCTATCTGCGGTTCCTGGTCAAGTCTATCGAGAGCCTGGAAAATCCGGCGCGTCCGGAGGGCGTCGCGGGTCTTTACGGGCAGCTCGGGGAGAAGGATAAAGCTTTCGAGTGGCTGGAGCGGGCCTACGCCGAGCGTTCCGACGGCCTCTCGCTACTTAAAGTGGACCCGTGGTTCGACCCGCTGCGGTCCGACCCACGCTTCACCGACCTCATGCGCAGAGTGGGATTACCGCAGTGACCGTAAACGCCGCCTCGCGTGCGACAGAGATGCGGCTGACGACGCCGGGCATCGGCATCGTCCACCGCCTGCTGATGTTCCTCAGTGCCAGATACATCAGCTTGAAGACCGCCTCGTCGTTCGGGAACAGCGAACGGTTCTTCGGCAACTTCCGCAGCGCCTCGCTCGGCAACTCTATCGTGTTCGTCGTGTAGACAGCCCCACTGATCTCCGCCGGGTAGGAGAACAGGGGGGGCGACACGCGCCCGACGGCGGGCGGAGCGTCAGCACGTCGCCGTTTACTTAGGCTTTGCTCCCCCTGCCACAGGTCCGGTCACCGCTCCTCCCCGGCTCTCCGGCCCCTGAATCCTTCGACAGGAGCCGTTAAAGATCGCCCCCTCCTCGACGCGTAATGACCCGGCCGACAGTCGCCCGTCAACGACCGCCGTGGGGCCGAGTACCAGTTCCTGACTGGCGTTCACATCCCCCTCGACCGCCCCGTTGATCCTCGCGACGGCGACATCTATTACCGCGCCGGTGACCCGCGCGCCGGAAGAGACGATCAGCGTGCCGTCCGGCGACTTGATCTGCCCGGAGAACTTCCCGTCGATGCGGAGCATGGACCTGAAGTGCACCTCCCCCGAGAACTTAATGACGTCGCCGACGAAGCCGAGAGACCCGTCTTTCAGCTTGTGCACCAGTTGATCCCGGTCGTCGTAGCTCGCGGCGGCTGCTCCTGTACTCATATCTCTCACCCTTCCACCGTCTGAGATTTTCTCCTTGAAATAATTAAGAAGGAGGTTGGCAAAGTCACTCGGGCGGGGGTCTGCGCCTCGGGAGAAAAGAAGCAAGGCCCCGGATAGTCGGGCAATATAACATCAGACACCATGTCGGACGTTGTGAAACAGTTGCCTTTCGGAAACAGTGTCAGCCGGCCACGCCTTAGTTTGTCCGGCGGAACACCGGTAGGATTACGCCACCCTCACGCCCTTGATAACCGTCGCGCGCTCCCGCCGCCTCGTGCGCACCGTCTTCGCCCGCACCAGCCGGATGTTCGCCAGCTGCCGCGCCGCCCGCTGGAAAGACTTAGCGCACAGTTCGACGATGCGGAACGCCTGCTCGACGGCCTCCGCCTCGTGCTGGTAGGGCACGTCCCAGTGGCCGGTCTCCCACTGGTTAGCCTTCGCCTGGGCGCGCCGCTGCTCCTTCCACTTCCGGTAGTCGTAGGACTCCACCCGGGGCTCGCCCTGCGCGCGCCGCATCGCTTCCTCCTTCGTCACCCCCGCCTGCTGGCGCGCGTGGCCGGCGTTCATCTCGGCGACGGCCTCCCACGTCACCTCCGTCACGGCCCGGCCCGCGACTATCTCCCGGGCGAGTTCGACCTCTACGCGGTAGACGCTGGCGACGTGGTGCACGACGACGCCGACGGTGCGGGCGTCCCCCGCCGAGACGGGCGTGCGCCAGTCGTCTTCCGAGAGCCCTTCGACGAAGGCGGCCAGGCAGGCCGCCCCCTCCTCGATGCGTTCAGCCAGTGATTCTGCTCGACGACTCATAACTTCCCCTCTTCTGTTTAAGTGGCAGCGGGCCGCGGCCCGCGCATGTACCGAGCTGGCCCCGGCGGCCGGCCGGCTCTTGGGCTCCCGGCCGGCCGCCCCTCGTCGCCGGCTTGGGCAGATGCCGTGGCCGGTGGGTCCTCTTTTACGGGGCCGCCTCACGGGAGGGTGACTTTCCGCCTGTCGGCGAACGCCCCCCCGGCGAAGGTGCCATCGACGGCGAGCGTCTTCTTCGACCCGGGCGGGTTATTCTTCCCGGGGAAGACGACGAGGGCGGTCGCCCACTCCCCGGGACCGATGTTCCCGAGGCTCTGGGGCAGGGGCGTGCCGTTCGTCGTCGGCGAGCTGAGGGAGGCGGCCGTCAGCTTCACGTTATTGGCCGTCACCCCGCCGGCGTTCCGCACCGTGACGCCCACCACGAGGTCGCCGCAGCTGCTCCGGACCAGCGGAGTGGTAGTGACCACCAGCTTCGCCGGCTCCGGCGACGGGGTCGGCGTCGGAGTTGGCGTCGGGGACGGCGTCGGCGTCGGCGAAGGTGTGGGCGAAGGGCTCGGCGTCGGCGTCGGCGTCGGCCCGCCGGGCTGCAACTCGAAGGCGCCGACGTCGGTGCCGTCCCCGCCCGGGGCGTTCGCGACGGCGGGGTCGTCGTAGCCCCGCACGAAGCCGGTGCCACGCTGGTCGGTGGCGAGATTGCCGGCCAACCCGGCGGCCGTGCCCTTGTCGACGGCGGGGCTGTCGGGTAGCAGCGCGATGGTCTGCGTCGGCCCGCCGAGGTTCTGCAGGCCGGCCGGGTCGAACTTCGGGTCGAGCGGCGCGGCGTTGGTGCCGGCCTGGTCGTTGTTCACCCCGTCGGCGAAGCCCGTGCTCCCGTCCACCCGGCCGATGACGTTGAACCCGCCCGAAGTGAAGGTGCCGCGCACATCACCGAAGGCAGAGACGTTCGCCGCGACGATGCTGCTCTTGACGGTCCACGTGCCCATGCTCGAAGTGGGCAGGAGGATTTGGACGAGCCCGCCGCCTTCGTTGTGGCTGATCGTGCTGTTGGTGATGTTCAGGTTGACTCGGTAGAGCCTGATGGCCATGCCCCACCCGTCGTTGAAGAGCTTGTTGCCGCTGATCGTGCTGTTGTTGACGTTCAGCGTGCCGTCGACGGCGTTCTGAAGAACCGTGTCGATCCCGCCATGCGTGTTGCCGCTGATCGTGCTGTTGTTGACGTTGGTCGTGGTGCTGGAGGCCTTGGTGACCAACCCGAAGTGTTCGTTATCGCTGACCGTGGTGCCGTTGATGTCCAGCGTGCCGAACCAGTGGTAGATTCCGCCGCCCCCGTTCCCCGTCAGGTTGGTGATCGTGTTGCGCCTGAAGGCGCTGTCGTTGACGCGCAGGACGTTACCGAAGTTGCCCGCGGCGAGGCCGCCGCCCTCGTGTGCGATGTTGCCTTCGAACGTGCTGCCGGTAATGTGCGAGTCCACGGACCCGGAGATAGATTGGTGGAAGATGCCCCCGCCCATGTTGGTGGCGAAATTCCCGTTGAAGGTGCTGTTGGTGACGTTCAGCACGCCGTCCTGGATATAAATACCGCCGCCGCCCGTGAACGCGCCCGTACTGCTGTCAGCCCCGGCAAAGTTTCCCCTGAAGACGCTGTTGCTGATGTTGATTGCGCCCCGGGCGAAGAGGCCGCCCCCCGAACTGTTGGCGGTGTTATCGCCGAACACGCAGCCGCTGACGTTCAGAGTCTGGCCGCCGAACACGACCCCCCCGCCGTCGCCCGGGGTGGACCCGTTGCTAATGGTGAGGCCCGAGAGGGTCACCGTCGCGGCGCCGTTGAAAGTGAAGATGCGATAGAAGCCCCCGGTGTCGCGCCGCACGGTCAGCTTGTCGGCGCCGGGGCCGCTGAGCGTCAGGTTGGGGCTCGTGACGTCGGGCAGCGGGCCGGCCAGGTTAATGGTGTGCCTGCCCGTCGCCGGGTCGTAGCCCGGGTCGTTGGTCGGAATGGCGAAGCTGACGACGTAGTCGCCCGCGAGGGCGTTCGTCTCCCTGATCGCGGCCCTCAGCGTGCACTGCGCGCCCTGGATTCCCGCGTCGCTGTCGCAGACGGAGTCGCCGGGGCTCACGTCGTCGGCGTCGCCGGTCGTATTGACCTCGATCAGCGCGGCCAAGGGCGCGGCGCCGGCCGCCCCGGCCCGGGGCGCGGCGAGCGCGGCGTGCGGGACGGGCAGGATCGTGGCGAGCGTGACGCACAGCCACCGGATGATGGTGGCGAGGCGCGCCCGCGATGACGGATGGCAAAGGTTAAGATTCTTCTTCATATGATTCCTCCGCGGCGTATAAGAGCCGCCCCTTCTGATTCGGCCTGACGGGGCCGGTCCCGGCGCCGGTTTAGCTGCGCACCGGGGCCCCCGCGTCGCCCTTCGAACACGATGGGGGAAGTTGTCGAAGGCCGGGGCTTATTACCAACCGCCGGAGTATTTTTCGGGCACTTTCCCCTAATATTTTTCGTGATCCTCCCGGACTAATTTTCCCGCGTTACGGTGGGGTTTCCGTTCGCGGGGGCGTCGCTGACGTCCGGCGCCTGCGTGCGGGCGTGCCGACGGGGCAGGGGACCTGAGTTCACCACCCTTATTCATTTTGAGTTGAGCGTGTGCCGTGCCCCGCGCACGTGGCGGAGGCCGCCCGCCGACTTTGAGTAATCAATCTTTTTTCAAACCCGAAGCCCGTCGCCCCGCGCGGCCTTGTCACCTTTCGTGGCGAAACGCCTGCCCGCCCGCGCGGTACTTAGCGCCGCCCCGCCTCCCTCCCGGGTCACCGGCAGTAATCCCACCCGTGAGGGGTGCCCGCGCCCGAGACCTGTCCCCTTGACAATCTAGGGGGAACGGCCTATTCTCCCTAGCCTATCTAGGGGACGCGAATGGCTAAACAGAGAACAGACTTGCTGCAGGGCACGCTCGACATGCTCATCCTCAAGGCGCTCTCCGCCGGGGCGATGCACGGCTACGGCGTGGGGCAGCGCATCGAGCTGCTGGCCGAGGAGATGCTCAAGGTCGAGGAGGGCTCGCTCTACCCGGCGCTCTACCGGCTGGAGGAGCGCGGATGGATCAGCTCCGAGTGGGGTACGTCCGACAACAACCGGCGCGCCCGCTTCTACAAACTCACCGCCGCGGGGCGCAAACAGCTCGGCGTCGAAACGGAGAACTGGCGCCGGCTGGTGCTGGCCGTCGGGAAGGTCATGCAGACGGCGTGAAAGGGAGAGGCCTATGTGGCTGAGTGGTCTCTACAGGCGCGTGCGCGCCCTGCTGCGCTCCGAGTCGATCCACGAGGAGATCGACGAGGAGATGCGCTTCCACATCGACATGCGCACGGAGGGGAACATCCGCGCGGGCATGTCGCCGGACGAAGCCCGGCGTGACGCCGAGCACCGCTTCGGCAGGCTCACGCGCGTAAAGGAGCGTGGCTACGAGGTCCGCGGCGGGCGCTGGCTCGAGACCTTCTGGCAGGACTGCCGCTACGGCGCTCGCTCGCTCCGGAAGAGTCCCGGTTTTACGTCCGTCGCCGTCCTCACCCTCGCGCTCGGCATCGGCGCCAACACGGCCATCTTCAGCGTGGTCAACGCCGTCCTCATCAACCCGCTGCCCTACCGCCAGCCAGAACGCCTGGTGCAGTTCTGGGAGACCAACCCCCTGAAGAACTGGACCCAGGCGAACGTCGCCCCCGCGAACCTCTTCGACTGGCAGGAGCAGAGCCAGTCCTTCACGGAGATCGCGGCTTACATGGGCTCGGACAAGAAGGGCCCCGGCCTGAGCGGGCTGCGGTTCGACGCCGGCGGCGAGCCCGAGCGGCTCCAGGGGCTGTACGTGACGGGCAACCTCTTCTCCGTCCTCGGCGTGGACGCCGTCGTAGGGCGCGCCCTCACCGGCGAGGAGACGTGGGAGGGCCCGGACAAGGTCGTGGTGCTGAGCCACGGGCTGTGGCGCCGCCGCTTCGGCGCCGACCCGGGCATCGTCGGGAGGGCGATCACGCTCGACGGCGTGAGCCGCGAGGTCGTCGGCGTCATGCCCCCCGACTTCTACTTCCCATCGAAGGAGGCGGAGTTGTGGGTGCCGACGGGCTGGAACCGCGAGAGGATCGCGGCGCTGCGCCGGCCGCATTTCCTGCGCGCGGTGGCTCGGCTCAAGCCCGGGGCGACGCTCGAAGGGGCGCGGGCGGAGATGCAAACAATCGCCGCGCGGCTCGAGGCGGAACACCCGGACACGAACACGCAGATGGGCGTCGGGCTCGGCCCGCTCCAGGAGTGGATCGTCTCGGACGTGCGCCTCCCGCTCGTCGTGCTGCTGGGGGCGGTCGCGTTCGTGCTTTTGATCGCCTGCGCGAACGTGGCTAACCTGCTGCTCTCGCGCGCGGCTTCACGCGCGCGGGAGGTGGCCGTCCGCAGGGCCCTGGGCGCGGGTCGCTGGAGGGTCATGCGGCAGCACCTGACCGAGAGCCTGCTGCTCGCGCTCTCGGGGGCGGCCGCGGGGCTGCTGCTCGCGACCTGGTTCAAGAACCTGCTCGTCTCCTTCGGCCCCGGCGACATCCCGCGGCTCGACGAGCTGCGGCTCGACTGGCGCGTGCTCGTCTTCACGCTCGCCGCCGCCCTGCTCACCACCCTGCTCACCGGGCTCACGCCGGCGCTGCAAAGCATGCGGCCGGGCCTGGCCTCGGCGCTGAAGGAGGGCGGGCAGAAGGGTGCGACGGCGCAGGGCCGGCGCCTCAGGGGCGGGCTGGTGGTCGCCGAGGTATCGATCGCGCTCGTGCTGGCGGCCGGCGCCGGGTTGACGGCGCGCAGTTTCCTGAGGCTGCGAGCGGTCGACCCGGGCTTCGATCCGGACAAGACCCTGACGCTCAGGGTGTCGCTGCCGCGTGAAGGCTACAAAGAGGACGCCCGGCAGAGGGCCTTCTTCGAGCGGACCGAGCAGCTCGTCGGCGGCCTGCCGGGCGTCGCGGCGGTCGGGGCGACGACACTCCCCCCGTTGAAGGGCTACCGCTGGACGGGCGACATGACGATCGAGGGGCGCCCGCCGGAGGACTACGTGCGCGAGATACGCCACAAGGAGATCACGCCAGACTACTTCCGCGCGATGGGACTCCCGCTGCTGAAGGGAAGGTTCTTCGACGGCTCGGACACGGAGAAGGGGCCGCCGACCGTCATCGTCAACGACGCCTTCGCGCGCCGCTACTTCCCCGGCGAGGACCCCGTCGGCAGGCGCGTCAAGTTCGGCAAGCCGAACGACGACGACCCGTGGGAGACGATCGTCGGCGTGGTCGGCGACGAGAAGCAGGACAGCCTGAGCGCCGAGGTGAAGCCGGAAGCCTACCAGTCACACCTACAGTCGGCGCAGGACGAGATGACGCTGGTGGTGCGCGCGGAGGGCGACCCGCGGGCGCTCGCCGGCGCGGTCCGCGCGCAGCTCCGCGCGCTGGACGCGGGCGTGCCGGTCTACGACGTAAAGACGATGCGGGACGTGGTCTACGAGTCGCTCGCGCGGGAGCGGTTCGTCATGCTCCTGATGGGCCTCTTCGCGGCGCTGGCCCTCGCCCTCGCCGCCGTCGGCATCTACGGCGTGGTGAGCTACGCGACGGCCCAGCGCACCCACGAGATCGGCCTGCGCATGGCCCTGGGTGCGCAGGCCCGCGACGTGCTGAGGCTGACGATCGGGCAGGGGCTCTCGCCCGTGCTCGCGGGCGTCGGGTTCGGGCTGCTCGCGGCGCTCGGCCTGACGCGCCTGATGTCGAGCCTACTCTACGGGGTGTCGGCGTCCGACCCGCTGACGTTCGCGGCCGTGGCGCTGCTACTCACCGTCGTGTCGTTACTGGCCTGCTACATACCGGCGCGGAGGGCGACGCGCGTCGACCCGCTGACCGCCCTGAGGTACGACTGACATCCTCACACGTCTGTAAGGGAACGCGCGCGCCGGCCTCGCGGGCTCGGCGCGCAGACCCGGCAGAACGTCGCCACCAAGCTCGCCAGGTTCGCGGAGCTGATGGGCTTCGAGGACGTCCGCCGCGTCGGCTAGTCGCAGATGCGCTACGAGCACGTAGTGGCCCTCAAGACCCACCTGCTCGAGGAGGGGCGCTCAGCCTCGACGGTGAACGGTTACATCAGCGCGCTGCGCGGCGTGGCGCTCGAGACCTGGAACCTCAAGGTGATGTCGGCGGAGGACCTGAAGCGCATTCAGGAGGTGAAGAACGTCCAAACGCTGCGGCTGCTGCGCGGGCGGGCGCTCACACGCGAGGAGGGTGGCGGCGCTCTTCGCCGTCTGCCTCGCCGACCAGCTACCGCACGGCGCGCGCGACGCCGCCATCCTCGCCGTACTCGTCGGCGGAGGGCTGCGCCGCGGTGAGGGCGGGGAACTCCTCGTCGGCGGTTATGACGGCGAGTCGGCCTCGCTACAGGTGCTGCACGGGAAGGGTAACAAGGAGCGTGTGGTCTACCTGACCGGCGGGGCCGGCGCCGCCGTCGAAGCATGGCTCAGGTTGCGCGGGAACGACCCCGGCCCGCTCTTCTGCCGCGTCAACCGCACCGGCCGCGCATCGTCCTCGTGAGGCTCTCGACGAGCGCCATCTACCTCGCGCTGCGGAAGCGCGCCGCCCGCGCCGGCGTGCGCGCCTTCTCGCCGCACGACCTGCGCCGCACCTTCATCAGCGACTTGCTCGACGCCGGCGCAGACCTCGTCACCGTCCAGCGGCAGCGGGACACGCCTCGCCGGCGACGACCGAGAGGTACGACCGCCGCGGCGACCACGCGAAGCGAAAAGCTGCGTCGCTGGTTTCGATTCCATATCCGGAATGACGTTGGGGCTAACAGATCACGGTAAGGCACCTCAACGACGAGACGCCGGAGAGGTTCCGGCGCGTGATGCCGGTCGTGGACATGTTGAACAAGAGGTACAGGCGTCACACCGTCGGGCTGGTCGAGTCGAATCCCACAGGGCGCTGGCGGACGAAGGCTGCGAAGCGCAGCCCGCGCTACACGACGAAGCTGCCGGAGGTGCTGCTGCTAAATGATCCCAAAGGTCGTAGTCGATGTGAATAAAGTTAAGTCACTCTAAGGTGTTCATACCTGATTTTAGTTGGACTTTTATTGCTGGCTTTTTCAAAGGTCTTTCTGAATTGCTCAACTTTCTCCACCGTCGATAATGACAACGGCGCGCATCCAAAAACGTTTGTGCCCGTCGTCGCGCCGCTCGCCAACCTCATTGAGTTGCGGCCAGAAGTGATAGTCAGCTCGAGTGGCCGACGGCTCCACTCCTTTCCAAATCATTCGAGTTTCCGCGCGAATGATTACAGGGGGGACACGAAAGAGGTGGCCGGGCTTTGGGGCCTGAGCCGCCTCACGTCACATGATCTCTCATGAGGTCGCATTCACTGTCCTCACCCAGTAAGCGGGAGCGGGTCAACAAATCAAAACGTTGTTGCAAGCCTTGCGGTTGTGTGTATAATGTAACTTGTCGGTGAGTTCGGATGGCCTCACGACACCATCTCAACACCTCAGTCGCCCCTCAAAACACAGTCTTCTGTCTCATCTCCGAGTGGCACGGGTTTGAAGATTCCACCCGCCAAAACTCGCCTACCTACTCGCCGTTCCCTCAGCGAGGGACGGAACCCGCGGATGATAGCCACCTCTTTTAAGGAAATAGAGCAATGAACCGTCAAAAGTTTTTCGCATCGCTCGTCATGCTGGCGGCCTTCGCCTCCGCCGGCTACGCCCAAACCGGCCCGCAGAGTTGCCCCAACCAGGTCTCATTCGGCGCGCGTCCCGCCGGCCCGGTCGACCGCGCCTCCGAGGCGTTGGTCGATGTCACTTACTTCGTCACGGACGACCCGAACGCTTTCATCTCCGAGCGAGGGGGCATCCGCCGCAGTGCGAGCGGGACGATTCTGAAGGCCGGCGAGTTTGTCGCCAAACTTCAGAGCCTGGAGCAGGGCGGGGTGGCGCGCGTGCAGAGCCGGCAATCGGCTGCCTCGTCGCTGGGCGGGGTCGTCGCGGCCAACCTGGCGCGAGACGGCGCCCGGCTCGACGGCCGCGTGGTTGACGCCGCGTTGGGCACGGTAAGCAGCCACCTTCTCGACCGCGAGACGGAGATCAGCGTGACCCTGAATCCGAAGCGGGACGGCGGCTACTACCGGGTGAACCTGCTCTCCTGGTTCGTGGACGCGACGCCGGAGAAGGGCGGGTGGAAGGCCGTAGACTACGACGCCAGCTACCTGCTCAAACCGGGTCAGACCATGCTGCTCAAGCTTGTTAGCGATTACGAGGTCAAACGCAGCGGCCCCTCGCGCAGGTACGTCGCCGTCACGTTGCGCTCGGCCGGACCAGTCGGGGCACAAGCCGCAACCGGCGCCTCCGCAAAGGAGGCGAGGGGACACTGAGCGCGAGGCGGCGACCCCGAGCAGGTTAGCGCCGCCCGCCGCCCGCTTTGAGGGCGAGGGGCACTTCCGCGGCGGCCCTTCTGTGTTGAGGGAAGCGGGAGCCGAGAACGAAAGAGGCGGTCGGACTTTGGGGTCCGGCCGCCTCTCGTCTCATAATCTCATGAGGTCGCATCTCCGTCCTCACCACATTACGGTCTACGGCCCCGCACCAAACCCTCCCGCGCGATGATCCGGCCCTACCGCGTGTTACGCGTTACAGGGCGGGCGGATTCCCCGCCGAAGCTTTTTTACGTGTCGGAGGTTCAGTATGTACGACGCGATCATCGTCGGCGCGCGCGTCGCGGGCTCGCCGCTCGCGATGCTGCTGGCGCGCAGAGGCCACCGGGTGCTGCTGCTCGACAAGTCCACCTTCCCGAGCGACACCATCTCGACGCATCACATACACCAGCCGGGCGTGGCGCGGCTCAAGCGTTGGGGCCTACTGGAGAAGGTTCGGGCCTCGAACGTCCCCCCGACGACCGACATGATCTTCGACCTCGGCGCGTTCGCGCTGCGGGGGACGCCGCCGCCCGCCGCCGACGGCACCGCGGAAGCCTACGCGCCGCGCCGCAGGGTGCTCGACAAGATTCTGGTTGACGCGGCCGTCGAGGCCGGGGCCGAGCTGCGCGAGGGCTTCTCGGTCGAGGAGGTCACGACAGACGGCGAGGCCGTGACGGGCGTCCGCGGTCGTGAACGGAAGGGCTCGGCCGTGACGGAGCGGGCACGCATCGTCGTCGGCGCCGACGGCGCCCGCTCCTTCGTCGCGCAGAGCGTAGGCGCCCCGGTCTACTTCGACAAGGGTATGCTCACCGCCAACTACTACTCGTACTGGAGCGGCGTCGCGCTCGACACGGTCGAGCTCCACCCGCGCCCGGGCCGCCTGGTGGTGGCCGACAAGACCAACGATGGGCTGGTCATGGTCACCGTCGTGCGGCCGCGGGAGGAGTTCGACCTCGCGCGTTCGGACGTCGAGGGCGAGTTCATGCGCGCGCTCCACGAGGTCGCGCCTTCGCTCGCCGAGCGCGTCCGCGCCGGCCGCCGCGAGGAGCGCTTCGCGGGGACGGGCTTCCTGCCCAACCTCTTCCGCAAGCCATACGGGGCGGGCTGGGCGCTGGTCGGCGACGCGGGCTACGTCAAGGACCCGGCCACCGCGCAGGGCATCACCAACAGCTTCAGCCACGCCGAGTTGCTCGCCGAGGCCATAGATGACGGGATTTCGGGGCGCAGGGAGATGAGCGAGGCACTGGCCGACTACGAGCGCAGGCGCAACGAGGAGGTGACGGCGATGTTCGAGCACACCACACAGCTCGCCAGGCTCGCTCCGCCGCCGCCCGAAATGATCAGCCTCCTCGAAGCCCTGCGCGGCAACCCGACGGAGGTGGGGCGCTTCCTCGGCACGGTGACGGGCACAGTCTCGATACCGGAGTTCTTCTCGCCGGAGAACGTCGCCCGCATCATCGAAGCGTCGGCGCTCAGACCCGCGGCATAAAGGGAGATGGCTCGTTAGTGCTGCCGCCCAGTCTCCGGCGATAAAAGAAAGAGCCGCCCCGGCCGTCTCAGTGGCCGGGGCGGCTCTCGACCTTCGGGGTGGATACGTCAACGAAAAGGGATGGCGGGTTTCCTGAAGGCGCTCCGGGAGGCGCGGGAGGCCGCCGCGAGGGCGCGCAGGGCATCACCAGCCAGTGATGC
>DAIRFV010000324.1:0-6523 GCA_036794905.1 Pyrinomonadaceae bacterium
TCGGACTGGAAGAGTTGCTGTTGGAGTTCGCGTTCGAGCGCGAGGCCGTACTCGAAGGGGATTTCGGCGCCGGACTGGACGCTGCGCTTGATGCGGCCGACGGCGAGCGCGGCCCGGTCGGGCGCGGTGAAGCGCCGGGCGTAGGCCACGGCTTGCTCCCGGAACGCGGCGGCCGAGTCGGCCTCGAAGACGTGGTTGACGAGGCCGAGTTCCGCGCCGCGCTCGAAGTCGAAGAGCTCGCCCGCGGCCATCAGCTCAATCGCGCGCGACTTGCCGACGGCGCGCGCGAGGCGCTGCGTCCCGCCCGTGCCGGGCAGCACGCCCAAACTCACCTCGGGCAGCCCCATCTTGCCCGCGCCCCTGCGCGCGACGCGGAGGTCGGCGGCGAGCGCGACCTCCAACCCGCCGCCGACGCAGTGGCCGTTGATGGCCGCGACGACGAGCTTCGGCGTCTGCTCCAGGCGCGACAGCGTCTCGTTGGCGTGGAGGCAGAAGTAGTATTTGAAGGTCGGCGTCATCTCCGTCAGCATCGAGATGTTGGCGCCCGCGCAGAAGAACTTCTCGCCCGAGCCGGTGATGACGATGACGTGGACGGCCTCGTCCATCCGCGCGCGCAGGACGGCCGCGTCGAGCTGTTGCATCATCTCGTACGTGTAGGTGTTCGCGGGCGGGTCGTCGAGCGTGAGGACGGCCAGCCCTTCGGCCGCCTCGTAGCCGACGAGCGCGCGCGCGTGGGCGCCTGGCGCTCCCGCCGCGGCCTGAGCTTCCGCTTCTGCCATAAGTCTTCTGACTCCGTGTGGTAGGAATGTTAAGTGCGGTCGAATTAGACGCGACCAATCATGGACGGATGGCCGCGGGCGAGTCAAGCGCGCCCGCGCGGCCGCCTAAGCGCTTGACAGCCGCGGCGCGCGCCGCTTAGGTTGGCAGCGTCCCGCCAGACACCGGGGAGGCGCATCCGTTCTGGTGAGCGGCGCGGTCTTCAAAACCGTCAGCGCGCCTGTGAGAGCAGGCGCGGGTGGGTTCGATTCCCACACGCCTCCGCCAACATAGCTGTTAGCTGTTAGCTCTCAGCTCTCGGCTCTCGGCTTTCAGCTTCCCGCCAAACTCAATCTAGTCGTTTGCTCTGGGCCGTGCCTTTGTCGATAGACAAAAGCTAACGGTTAACGGCTAACAGCTAACAGCTTCATATGAAAGAGTGGATCGCGCTGAACATGACGCCGGGGGTGGGGCCGCGTGCGGCCGCGCGCCTGTTGGAGCGGTTCGGGTCGGCCGAGGGCGTCTTCGGGGC
This sequence comes from Pyrinomonadaceae bacterium, assembly GCA_036794905.1. GTDB lineage: Bacteria > Acidobacteriota > Blastocatellia > Pyrinomonadales > Pyrinomonadaceae > QHXN01. The sequence continues at coordinate 1,289 of DAIRFV010000324.1, forward strand.
GCTGAGGTCGGAGCTGGAGCGTTTGCGCCTGAGGCCGGAGGCGGTCGAGTCCATCGCGCTGCGCGACCGCATGGGGGCGGCGGCCGTCGAGCTGGAGCGCGTGCGCGCGCTGGCGGGCGCGGACGTTCTGGCCCTGGACGACGGCGCGTACCCGGCGCTTTTGCGCGAGATACCCGACCCGCCCGTCACGCTCTACGTGCGCGGCGCGTGGCGCGCGTGCCTCGAAGCGCCGTGCGTCGGCGTGGTCGGGTCGCGCCGCTGCTCGACCTACGGGCAGAACGTCGCGGCGTCGCTCGCGCGCGAGCTGGCCGCGCGCGGCGTGACGGTCGTCTCGGGGCTCGCGCGCGGCGTGGACGCGGCGGCGCACCGCGGCGCGCTCGAAGCCGGCGGGCGCACGGCGGCCGTGCTGGGGACGGGAATCGACGAAGTCTACCCGCGCGACCACCGCCGGCTCGCCGAAGAGATTCTTGAGAAGGGCGGGACGCTCGTCACGCAGTTCCCGCTGGGCACGCCGCCCGTCGCGGAGAATTTCCCTTACCGCAACCGCATCATCAGCGGGTTGAGTTACGGGGTCATTGTCGTCGAGGCTGCCGAAAATTCCGGCTCGCTCATCACCGCGCGGCTCGCGCTCGAACAGGGGCGCGAAGTCTACGCCGTGCCCGGGAACATAACCTCGGGCAATTCGTTCGGGACGAACTACCTGATTAAGGGCTCCGGGGCCAAGCTCATCCAGACCTGGCAGGACGTGGTGGCGGAGTTCCCGCCCGACGTCGCCGCGCAAATCCTACCGCCGGAGCTGAAGAAGGAGGGGAAGCGGCTGCCCGCGGCTCAAGCCGCTCCGGCCGACTTGACGGAGGCGGAGCGGCGCGTCTGGGCGCTGCTCGCGGCGGACGAGTCCGCACACATTGACGTGCTGGCGGAGAAGAGCGGACTGCCCGTGCACGAGCTGGCGGGCGTGCTGCTCGGGCTGGAGCTGCGCGAACTGGTCAGGCAACTGCCGGGCAGGTGCTTCGTCAGAAAGATTTAAAGGACGAAGGAGGAGACCCGTGTGCCCGCCCGGTCAGTCGGCCGTAGCGTGCAAGATTCGCAAGGCGCCTCATCCGGCTCGCTGACCTGCTTCATCCGCGTGACCCTCGGCGGTACGTCTCACGACGGGTGAGTCATGCACGCTGTCGCCCGGATGCGCGCCCCCGCTGTCACGGCATCAACGGAAGTTTTCGACGAGCATGATATCGCTGATGCTTTGATCCGTCTGCGCGTACAGAATTGAGCGGCCGTCGGGAGAGACGGTCAGGCCGGGCGGCCCCTGGAGCGGGTCCCGTTCGAGCGCCCCGAGCTGCGTCACACGGCGCGTGGCAAAGCTATAGAACTTGAGCGCGGGGCGGGCCGCCGCGGCGGGCGAGACGAAATAGATGCCGTCAGCCAGCACGGCCCAGTAACGCCAGTAGCCCGCGCCGAGCAGCTCCGGCACTTGTCTCTCCTCACCGCCCGCGACCGGCGCCTGCCAGATGCCGCCGGGGCCGCGGCCCTTCGTGTAATAAAGCTGCGTGCCGTCCGGTGATTCGAAGGCTTCGAACCCACCCTGCTGCGTCACCTGCACGGCCTGCCCGCCATCGGCCGGCACCTTCCAAATCTGGCGGGTGCCGCTGCGGCTGGAGCAGAAGTAGACCCAGCGCCCGTCCCGCGACCAGCTCGCCATCACGTCGTGGGAAGGCTCCGCGGTGAGGGGGCGCGGCCTGCCGCCTTCGGCGCTCATCACGTAAATGTCTGCGTTCCCGTTCGGCCTCGCGTCGAAGACGAGCTGCCGTGAGTCCGGCGACCAGCGGGGACTGCCGACGACGGTGTCGTTGAAGAAGGTCACCTGCGCGGGGTTCGAGCCGTCGCTCTCACACACCCAGAGCTCGTCGCTGCCGGAGCGGTCCGAGGCGAAGACGATGTGTGTGCCGTCCGGCGAGTACTGCGGACTGTGGTCCTGCCGGGTGGAGGAGATCAGTTTGGTCGGGGCGCTCCGGCGGCCGGCGTCGCCGGGCCCGGCGACGCGCCAGATGTCGGAGTCGATGAAAGAGACGTTGTATGCCAGTCGGTCGCCCTGGCGTGAGATCGCGGGCGAGTAGGAATTCTGCCCGGTGCTGGCCACCCGCTCGGGCGCGCCGCCGGTGACCGCGACGCGCCACAGGCTGAACCCGCCCCCGCGGTTCGACGAGAAGACGAGCTCGCGGCCGTCCGCCGTCCACGCCAGACTGTTGATGCGCTGCCCATCCGTCGTCAACCGCCGAGGCTCCCCGCCGCGCGCGGGCGTGAGATAGATATCATCGGAGCTGAAGTCGGTGTTCCGAATGAAGGCCAGTGTCTGCCCGTCGGGTGAAAAGGCGGGGGCGATGTCGGCGGAGGATTCCGGGGGTGAGGTCAGCCGTCGCTTTTCGCCGTCCTCAACCGAGAGTAGAAAGATGCCGTAACGCTCCTGGGGCGAGGCCCGGTCCGGCACGGCCAGGAACCTTCCGTCCGGGGACCATCTCAGTCCGGAATAGGTCGGCTCGGCCCGGCCCAGCTTGCGCTCGGCGCCGCCCAGAGCCGGCACGATAAATATCCCGTTCTCGCCCTCGGTGCGTCGAATAAAGGCCAGGTAGCGCCCGTCAGGCGACCATGCCGGGCTGACCTCCTCAGCCGGGTCGGTCGTCAACCTCAGCGGCCCGCCGGCGCCGATCAGCTTGACGTAGAGGTCGAGATTTTTGCCGTCGCCGCCACCGCCCCAGGTGAAGGCGATCTGTTTGCCGTCGGGCGAGAAGGCGGGGTGGTCGGTCGCGCCCGGGAAGGTGGTGAAGGGGATGATCTTCGCGGCCGGCGGCGGCGGAGCGGCCGGCCGCCGGCCCGCCGACGTGTAGAGCCAGCAGGCGGCGCCGGCCGAAGTCAACAGCAAGGCGGCCAGCGCCGGCAACGTCCTCCGCCGGTGAAGCCTCGCCACCCCGGCCGTCTGCTCCGCACCGCCGGTCGCGTACGCGGGAACCTGCCCCGCCGTGTGAGCCGACAGCGGGCGGGCGGTCACGACCGGCGAGGCGGCGGCCGTCGCGACCTGTTCGCCCGAAAGCCCAGTGCGGACCAGCGCGACTTCGAACTCCAGCCTCTGCCCGAGCCGCTTCAAGTCGAGCATCAGGTCTTTCGCGGCCTGATACCGCTTTCCCCGGTCCTTCTCCAGAGCCTTTTTGATGATGCGCTCCAGTTCGGCCGGCGCGTCGGGCGCAGAGTGAGAGAGCGGCGGCGGCGCCTGCGTTAGAATGGCGGCCATGACGTCGCTGGCGCTCGGCCCTTCGAAGGGCGCGTGCCCGCACACCAACTCGTAGAGGACGACGCCCAGAGACCAGATGTCCGTGCGTGCGTCCGTCTCCAGCCCGCGCGCCTGCTCCGGCGACATGTAGCCGGTCGTGCCCATGATGACCCCGGCCCTCGTGCTGACACCCGCCGTCGCTAACGCTCGCATGGCGGCGGGGGCCGCCGAGGCTTCCGCCAGCTTGGCGAGGCCGAAGTCGAGGACTTTGACGATCCCGTCGGGCCGCACCATCAGGTTCTCGGGCTTGATGTCGTGGTGGACGATGCCGGCCTGGTGCGCGTCGTGGAGGGCGGATGCGATCTGCACGGCGAGGTCGAGCGTTTCGGGTAAGGTGAGGCGTTCGCGCTGGAGCCGGGCGCGCAGGGTCTCGCCCTGCACGTACTCGGCGGCGAGGAAGTGGGTCTCGCCTTCTTCGCCGAACTCGAAGATCGTCAAAATGTTCGGATGGTTCAGCGCGGACGCGGCAAAAGCCTCCTGCTCGAAGCGGCGCAGACGGTCGGCGGCGTCGGCGAGGGTTTGGGGGAGGATTTTTAAGGCGACCCGGCGTCGCAGCCGCGTGTCTTCGGCGAGATAAACTTCACCCATCCCGCCCGCGCCCAGGAGGTTGATGATCTTGTAGTGACTGATCGCTGTGCCCGTGAGGTTCGCCCGGGTCTCTTCTTGAGAGAACATCTCGGCGGCGAGTGCTTCGGGCGGCGCGTCCAGAATGTTGTCCGGCATTCTCTCGAACGCCAGCAGAGATTCGACCTCGCGGCGCAGCTCGGCGTCGGCGCCGCACAGTTGATCTAAGACCGCCTCACGCCCGCCGGCCGGAGTCTCCCGCAGCGCGTGATAGACCTCTTCGATTTGATTCAGTCGTTCAAGGTTCATCGGTGCTGGCGAACGAAGGATTCGAAGAGGTGGGAAGTCGGTTACGCGCGGCCTTTTCAGGAGTCAATCCGAACACTTCGACTCGCCTCTGAAAGCGACCAACCTCCGAGCGTCGGGGGGTGGTGGTTAATTCTCTTTGCGACCGGCGCCGGCCAGTTCGCGCAGCAGCCAGGTGCGGGCGAATTGCCAATCGCGGTTGACGGTCTCGGGAGATATCTTCAAGACTTCAGTGATCTCCTCGACTGTCAAACCGCCGAAGAATTTCAATTCGACCACCCGGCTCCGGCGCGCGTCTATCTGCTCCAACTTTTGCAACGCGTCGTCGAGCGCGAGTAACTCCTTCGAATTATTGTTTGTCGTCAGGACGCCTTCGGCCAGCGTGACCCTCTCCTGCCAGCCGCCGCGTTTCTGTCTGCTCTTGGAACGCGCGTAATCGACCAGAATCTGCCGCATCGCCCGTGCGGCGACGCCGAAAAAATGGGCGCGGTTCTCCCAGTTCCGTTCTCCGCCTTTGGAGATTTTCAGAAAAGCCTCGTGAATCAACTCGGTCGTCTGCAAGGTGTGCCCCGGAGACTGCGCGCGCATATACCGGCGCGCCATCCGGCGCAGCTCCTCATAGACCAGCGGCATTAACTGTTCGAGCGCGAACTGATCCCCCTTGCTCCAATCGATGAGCAGATGCGAGATCTGACGCGAAGCAATCTCTGGCATTCAATTTATGGGCGAAGGGCTTCGCACAACGAGCCGAAAACATGCCGGGATGTTTAGCAGGCGTGACGAGCACTGCTCGTCATCTTGCGGCTGACCGGGACTTGCTGTGTCAAGCCCGGGCGAAGGTGTTGGCCGAGTATAGGACAAAACCCCTGAATAAGAAATATTCCCGAATAAAAATCTTTCCGGGCGATGACAGTTTCCTGGGCCGAATCTCGTTTAGGCAGGTAGAGAGCCGAATTTAAGCAGAACGAGCGGCACCCGTATGCGGACTGCCACCTGTCTCACTACCCGTATTTATTTCGCTTCGCGTGAGGGAGTTCGACCGC
>DAIRFV010000065.1:0-5507 GCA_036794905.1 Pyrinomonadaceae bacterium
TGTGACGCCCGCCCAATCAACTTTTACACACGCGCACTCAACTGTCGCGGCCGCCCGTGAAGCGAAAACGCCCGCCCGATAAACTCTCCAACCCGACACCTCATCTTTGACGGGCAGAGAGCCTTTTTTCTATCGCGGCTTTCACTTGAGTAAGCCTCCGATGGGATTTAACCACAGAGACACAGAGGCACAGCTAAAAACTTAAAGCTGTGTCTCTGTGTCTCTGTGGTTAATCTTCTTCATCTTTACTAGAAGTGTCAGACACTTCATTCCAGCGGCTTCAAATCGGGCTCGACCCAGTTCGCGCGAGCCTCCGGGGAGAAGAGGCGTTCGCGGGTGTAGTGCCGGAGGGGGAGCCCCTTGTCGTGCGTCTCGGCCAGCTCGTTGGCGAGGTGGACGAGGGCGCGCGCCTCGTTGCGCTCGGCTTCGAGGAAGGCGCGGACGGCGCGCAGCCAGAAGATGGTGAGCGTCTCGTGGTAGCCGCCGGTCGGCGTCGTCGGGATGTTGTGCGCGGCGTTGTAGCGCTGGATGCGTGCGCGGACGCGCGCGACCGCCTCCGGCCAGTCGAACTGCAAGAGGTGCCAGAGCGCGACTGTCAGGTGGGCGGCGTGCGTCCACTCCTCGCGCGGCAGCGTGCAGTCCTCGAACCGGCGCACCAGCTCCAGCATCTCCCCGGTGGTGCTGAACGTAACGATGTCTCGCGTCTCGATTGCCATGACCTTAAAACCTGACCCGGGCTCGGGCCCCGAGTTCAAACGTTCGCTGTCAAACCGAATGTAGGCCCCGTACCCACCCTCACCCGCAAGGAAAGACCAGCGTGAGGTAGTTACATTGAGTCGTACCCCTTACCCTTGTGACCGTATCGGGCGTCACTTGTCATGCGGGGATCGAACCCGCCGGCCTGCGCCCCTGCACGCCACCAAGAGCGGCCTCTTCGACCGCACCAGCCTACCCGGCTGGAGGGTTTCACGCTCGCTTCCTTCCCCGTGGGCTACCGACTACATTCGTCCTACTCGCTCAGCTCGGCCTTCCAGTTAAGCTCCTGGATGCGCGCGTCGAGCGAGCGGTATTCGCGCGCGAGTTCGTCGGCGCGCTGCTGCGCGTCGGCCACGCTCACGGCGCTCACGTACCTGACCTCGCTGCGGCTGTAACGATCCTGCGAGATCGAGGCGGCCTGAGCCAGTTCGCCGTAGAGGCGGTGGCGCGCGCCCAGCGCGTCGCGCTCGGCCAGCGCGTCCGAGAGGCTGAGGCCGTCGCCGAAAACGGTGGCCGAGTTGGTGCGGTTGATGCGCTTGACGAGGTCGGCCAGCTCGCGCGCGACGCGCTCGAACTCGGCGAGGAGACTCTGCGGCTCCTCGGCGGGCCGGTCGCCCTCCTGAATCCTCGCGTTGCGGACGACGCGCGCCTTCAACTGCTCAAGACGCTTCTTGCAGTCCGCGCGTAAGATGAGTCCCTCTGCCAGCTTCATTTCCTTTTCAACCTCCTCAGGAAGCCCCGTGGATAAAATGTTCGTGCGTGCGGCGACAAGGTTTCGACGAAACGACTTTTCGCTGCTCTACCGTTGAGCTATGGCAGCGTCATTGGTCGCTGCCACCGGGAGTCGAACCCGGTACCTGCGGCTTATGAGGCATGTAGTTCCGCCAGCATTCGCCGCGCGCACGAAAGTGTTGTGGCGACAAGATTGGTGAGAGTTCCCCTCCGCAGTTGAACGGAGGGGGGCAGGAGTCGAACCCACCGTTTCCATGTACTCACACCGGCATTCGCCACCGACAAAGAACGAGAGGGCCGACAAGGTTTTACCGTGACGTTCACTTAACGAGTGGATGTAGTCACGGCGGCATTCGGCCCCTGGGGAAAGGGTTTTGGGTTTTGGGTGTTAGGTTTTGGGGAAGAACCTTCTCTTAAGCCCAACACCCAACACCCAACACCTAACACCCAACACCCGACACCCCTCACAGAGCGACCTGCTCGATGACGCCGACCCAGTGGCCTGCGCTCAGGCGGCCGGCGGCGAAGTCGGCGATCACCTCGAAGACCTGGTCGCTGAAGCCGCCGACGTTGAGCACGTCCGCCGAACCGGCCGCCTGCACGGTCTGGTACGGCTGCACGTCAATGCAGGCCATGCGCGCGCGCGGGTTGCGCCGCTTAAAGCGCGTCCACTCCTGCATCGTCGCGGTGCCGCGGTGCGCGCCCGCGTCCACCCACGACTCGTTGTCCGAGACGTAGAGGACGAGGTCGCCCTCGGCCTTGCGCTCGTTCAGGAGCCGGAGCGGCGCCGAGCAGTTCGTGCCGCCGCCGCCGACCGCGGCCAGCTTCTGCGCGTTCGTCAAAACGCTGTCGCGCGGGTTCAGGCGGAGCCCCTTGACCACCTCGTGCTCGAACGGCAGCACCTCCGTGCGCGGGTTGCGGCGCACGACCGCCGCGGCCACGAGCGCCGCCACGTCCACGCAGCGCACGGCCGTCGTCGAACCCTTGCGGTGGCCCGTCACGGGCGACTGCATCGAGCCCGACACGTCCGGGCAGACGTAGACCTTGCCGCGCACGCCCGGCACGTTCTCCAGCGCGACCTCCATCGCGTCCTGTAGCGCGTCGCGCACCGCCGCCGGGACGCGCTCGTCCGCCGACGCGTAGGCGACCATGAGCTGGTACGGGAAGACCCGCGCCTTCTTGACCTGCTCGGGGTCGGCCAGGCGCGCGGCGACCAACTCGGCCAGGCCGGGCTGGTCGAAGACGCCGTGGCGCGCGAACGTGTTGAGGTTCATGCGCGTCATCTGCCACGGGGCGCGGCGCGCGATGGCCGTCCACTCCGGCGTGCCGAGGTCGAGTGCCGTCAGCATCTGGAACGGCACGTCGGGCACGACTTCGCGCCGGCCGGCCTTGAACGCCTCGAACGCGCGGACGAGCGCCGGCAGAGCCTCCGCGTCGAACTCGCGCCCGACGAGATAGCCGTAGAGCGCCTCGCGCTCCGCGTCGCGCGGCTTCGGGTGCACCATCTTGACGATGTCCGCGAACGAGGGCGACTGGCCGACGCTCGCGCGGAAGACGGCCGAGGTCGAGCGCGCCTCCAGCCATTCGCGCACGAGGCGCTTCGGGGCCGTGCCGAGCGACTTGCGACCCGCGGCGCCCGAGCGGACGATCTGCACGAAGCTGCGCAGCATCCGGCCGTTGTCCACGACGCGCGGGAAGACCGCGGCCAGCAGGCGCACGTCCTTCGCCGCGAGCACCGCGAGCAGCAGCGCCGGCATGTCCTTCATGAAGCCGCGCTCGCGCGCGTAGACCGCGGTCTTCGCGACGAACTCGGGCTCGACCTGCTCGCACAGTTCGAGCACCTTGGCGAGCTGCTCCTCGGCGCCCGCGTAGAAGGTCGCGCCGAGGCAGCCCGTCGCCGCGTACTGCGCCAGCGCCTCCTTCGGCGTAAGCTGATAGGCCGGCGCGTTGTGCTCGTTGCGCGCGTCCGCCGCCGGGATGAGCTTACCCACGAGCGACTTGAAGAGTGTCTTGTTCGCCATCTCAATTTTCCCCCCTTTGACAAAGGTTCAAAGGTCTTGTTGACGGGAACCGAACTACCTTGAGGGTTGACTGCGGAGGAAGGACTCGAACCTCCGTGACCTGTTTCAGGGACAGGCAGCCTGCCATTGGCTGACTCCGCAAGAGAAGTCGGCGCGGGAGGACTTGAACCTCCGGCCTCTCGGTTATCAGCCGAGTGCTCGGCCATCTGAGCTTCGCGCCGCAAACGTTGATTGACCCGGCGGGACTCGAACCCGCACCTCACGGCTTAAAAGGCCGCCGCACAGCCGCTCGTGCTCCGGGTCATCGTGTGAAACTCCGGCGGGAGGACTCGAACCCCCATCGTCCGCATTAACAATGCGACGCCTTACCTTTCGGCCACACCGGATCGAAAAATGGTCGCGGGGGCGGGAATCGAACCCGCCTTCGGTGGACGGCTTATGAGACCGCCGTGCCCGCCAGGGCACATCCCCGCAAGGTGACTACTGCGGCGGCGGGACTCGAACCCGCACACACTCGTTTACAAGACGAGCGCTCTGGTTTCCATTTGAGCTACGCCGCAAGAAAGAATGGGGAAGAGTTTGAATGGATTGGGTGAGACTCGAACTCACACCTAACAGTTTGCAAGACTGTCGCTCTGCCAAGTTAAGCTACCAACCCAAAATCAAAAACAATTGCGGAGGCGGGAATCGAACCCGCGGCCAGCGGTTTATGAGACCGCCGCTCTGCCACTGAGCTACTCCGCGTCGTGTGTGTGGATGAGCCTGGCAGGACTCGAACCTGCGACATCCCGTTTAGAAGACGGGCGCTCTGAATCCGTCTGAGCTACAGGCCCGGGCGCGCGAAGGCGATGGTGGGAGTCGAACCCACACACTTCCGTTTACGAGACGGACGCTCTGCCGGTTGGAGCTACATCGCCGTGTCGAGTTTGGACGGGGCGGGCCGCCGGTAGTCGGCCTCTCGCTCCACGGTCACGCGCGCCCACGCCCGCGCGCGCGATGAGCCGCGCCCCGATGAAATGGCCGGTGAAGGAATCGAACCTTCGACATCCAGTTTGTAAGACTGGCGCTCTAGCCTGGCTGAGCTAACCGGCCGTGTCGGAAGGAGGTGTTGGGTGTCAGGTGTTGGGTGCTGGTTTAAGCACAGACTGCCTGTCTCACGACCGACACCCAGCACCCTTTCAGATGGAGGCAGTTGGAGTCGAACCAACCTCTTCGGCGCTTCAAACCGACGCTTGCCCACGTCAGCTATGCCTCCGTGTGTTCACTTCATTCGAGTGTGAAGGAGGTAGGCCGGCCGCCCGACCTACCTCACCGTTCAGGCCGGCTCGCGCCGCTGCTTGAGCGGCACGCCCTCGACGTACAGGTACTTGCGCCACGCGGGGCGCGACTCCGCGTAGTGGCAGAGCAGCAAGTGTTCGAGGCCGATGCCGAGCGGCTTCTGGGTCGTGAGCAGGGGCATGCGCGCCTCCTCGGGGGTGCGGCTGCCCTTGCGCGTGTTGCACGAGACGCAGGCCGTGGCCAGGTTCTCGGGCGTCGAGCGCCCCTCGCGCGAGCGGGGCGTGATGTGGTCGAGCGTCAGCTCCGAGGCGCCCCGCTTCTGCCCGCAGTACTGGCAGCGGAAGCGGTCGCGGACGAAGATGCGGAAACGCTTCATGCCGGCCGTCTGGCGGCGGCGTCTGACGTTGACGTAGCGGCGCAGGCGCACGACGCTCGGCACGCGGAACTCCGCGCGCGGCGAACGCAGCACGCGCTCGCCGTCGAACTCCTCGACCGAGACGACGCCGCGGATGACCAGGCACATCGCACGCGCCACCCCGACCGTGCCGAGCGGCTCGTACGAGAAGTTCAAGAGCAGAACACGGCCGTTCAGATTCCCCATCCCGGCAGACCTCCTTTCGTAAGTTTCGAGTAGACAGGAGACAGTAGACAGTAGTCAGTAGGAAGAACTCATCGCTCGAACAGTCCGGTCGTCATCGTCACGCTTCGCGACGCGGGGCG
>DAIRFV010000065.1:5607-23884 GCA_036794905.1 Pyrinomonadaceae bacterium
CCCGCAAAGCGAGTTTGGAAGACTCGAATGTTGGCCGTTACATCACTCCCGCGAAGAAGAGAAGGGCGGTGCAGGAATCGAAGGCGGATAAAGGATGGTACTCCCGGTAGGACTCTAACCCACAACCTGCACGTTCGAAGCGTGCCGCTTTATACTTTAAGCTACGGGAGCATGATTTCGACGCCACGTGCGTGCTTTATGACAATTTGAGCAAACGACATCACACTTATCTATCTCTTTCAGGATTGCACTAATCCCTAAGGTCGCCATTCGAGCTAAATGTTCTCGCTTCTCCCCTCTGACGTGATCAAACTCCATCACATAAAACGGGTATTTAACGTGACAGTCAGCGCATGGCAATGACTTTGCAGTGCGGATAAGTTCGATGTGCTTTAACCTTCGCCTCTCGTTACGTTCTAGGTAGCGAGATTTATTAGCGGAGTAATGTTTCCGGCTAAATTCTCTTTGACAGTAGCGGCAATACTTAAAACGAACCCCTCTAGCTTTGTCCCGCCAGTTGAACTCGTCATGTTGTCTTAGCTTTTCACATACGGAACATTTGTACCTCATAGTGAAATTATAGATGGAAATGCTTAGATTTAGGCTTTTATTCGAAGCGGCCCGCTTTTTTATTCCGTTAAGCTAACCGCCCGGAAGAGCGTGAACGGTGAACCGTAAACCGTGACGAGATAAAACCAGCTCTTCTCTTGTCACGGTTTACGGTTTACGGTTCACGTGTATCAGGAAGTGAACGGCGGGATTCGAACCCACGTCCCCGGCGTGGCGGGCCGGTGCTTTAGGCCGGGCTAAGCTACGTCCACGTGTGTGTTGGTCGGGGTGCAGGGAGTTGAACCCTGACCACAAGCTCCCAAGGCTTGGATGCGAAACGTTACACCACACCCCGTTATCGAAGCGGATGCGCCGCGCGGGACTCGAACCCGCAGCCCCCCGCTTAAGAGGCGGGTGCTCGTGCCAGTTGAGCTTGCAGCGCATGTGCGGAAGGCGGAGCGGACGAGACTCGAACTCGCGTGGTCTGGATCGACAATCCAGTGCCTAGCCTCTCGGCCACCGCTCCCCGGGAAGTTGGCAGGGCGTGCGGGATTCGAACCCGCGTGTGCGCGATAGAGAGTCGCGTGCCTTTGTTCCGTGCTTGGCTAACGCCCCGTGTTGCTTAAACAAGGTCGGCCGGCGGGACTCGAACCCGCAACGTACTGCATTCACAGTGCAGCGCTCTGCCCGTTGAGCTACGGCCAACGTGAAAGTTACTGATAGGGGTGGCGGGGCTCGAACCCGCAAAGCCTCTGTGGGCGACTGTTTGAAGGACAGCCCGCTTTGACCGTTTGCATACACCCCCAAGGTTATAAAGAGGGGTTATGGGTGTTAGGTACCGGGTGCTGGTTAAAGCCAAAACCCGGAACCTAGAACCCGACACCCTTAGAAGCTGGCAGGGGCGGCCCGATTCGAACAGGCATTAGTCCCTTTGACAGGATCACGGGGTTGGAGCCCGCCGCATTGCCTTTATGCTACGCCCCTTCGTTCAAGTGCGCGCGGAGAGACTCGAACTCTCACCGGAGCATGTTTTAAGTATGCCGCCTCTGCCTGCTTGGGCTACGCGCGCGGTGGATGCGCGCGGCGGGAGTCGAACCCGCACCGAGACTCTTTTTGAGAGAGCCACCTCTGCCGTTTGGGTCACGCGCGCTCGTCTGCGAACTGATACGGGAGGAGGGATTCGAACCCTCAAGAACCGCCGTCTGAGGACGGTGCGTCAGCCATTTGCGCCACTCCCGCGTGCGATGCTGGAGGAGGGATTTGAACCCTCAACGGGCTTGTCCTGCCCACGGCGCTCTCGACGCCGCGCGTTTGCCATTTACGCCACCCCAGCGAAAATCTTCCGGCCTACTCCGGGGGAAGGAGTCGAACCCCCATGACCTGTTCCAAAGACAGGCGTCCTCCCTTTAGACGACCCCGGATCGAGAAGCGAACCCGGCACGACTCGAACGTGCGGCCTCAGGCGTCGCAGACCTGCGCTCTAATCCCTCTGAGCTACGGGTTCAAACTGCAAAGCGGAGGCGGTGCGACTCGAACGCACAGGGGCGTAGACGCCCGGCGGCTTAGCACGCCGCTGCACTACCTTTTGTGCGGCGCCTCCGAGGTGTGGCGGAAGGTGCGGGAGTCGAACCCGCAGGAGCATCTGCGCTCCGACAGTTTTCGGGACTGCTTGGCATGCCCGTGCCCAACCTTCCAACGATGCATCAGGAGGGGCTCGAACCCACATGCTCACGAAGAGCGACAGCTTTACAGGCTGCTGCCGGACCGATTCGGCGTCTGATGCGCGTTGCGTTTAATAAATTTCGTCGTTGAAAAAAGACTGATGAAGGCGGGAGGCGGGAACCCCCCCGCCTTCATCCCCTCAAGGTAATTCGGTTGTCAAACAGCAAAATAAAAGGAGCGGGCCCTTGGGCTTCCCTAGAGGAAGCAGGCCCGCTCCACGCAAGTCTCTACGAACTATTCCGAGATTTGGGGAGCGGGAGGCCGCCCCCCGCTGAATCAATTGTGTAATTGCCGACGATCTTTGCGCGCCCAGCCTTCGGGTCGAAGCGCCCGGCGCCTAATCAATCCGCCGCCTTGATTAAAGGGCGACTGGCTCGGGCAGACGCCCGCGCTCTCGCCCGCGCCCACGTAGGGGGCGGACGTGAGGCCGGCGGCCGTCTGTGCGGTCGCCTTCGCGCGTCTGACTATGTTCGAGTTCGTCGTCATCTGAAGTCTCACTTCTCCTCAACTGGTCGGCCCGCGGCGCGGGCCACGGTGTGAATATACGCAGACTACTTTGTACTGTCAAGCACTTTTTTTAGGGAATTTTTCCGGCGCGATTTTTCGGGGGTTATACTCGCGGACATGCGACCCACGGTCGTCGCCGTCGGCGGCTTCAACTCCAACTCGGGCAAGACCACGCTCGTCTGCGAACTGCTGCGCGCGCTCCGCGGCTGGGAGGCCCTGAAGATGACGCGCGGGCACTTCCGCTCCTGCGGCAGAGACCCGCACGCCTGCTGCGTCTCGCACCTGCTGGGCGCGGAGCCGTTCGTCCGCTCCGGCCGCGCAGAGACCTACGCGCCGGGCAAAGACACGGGGCTCTACTGGGACGCGGGCGCGTCGGAAGTGCATTGGGCGGTCGTGACCGACGCTCAGGTCGAGGCGGGCTTCCGCGCCGCCCTCTCGCGCGTGAAGGCGCCGGGCGTGTTCGTGGAGGGGAACAGCTTCCTGCGCTCCTTCGAGGCAGACTTCACGGTGCTGGTCGCGCGCCCGGACGTGCTGAAGATCAAGCCTACCGCGCGGCGCGTGCTGCCCGTAGCGTCCGCGCTCTACCTTTCGGACGCGGGGCAGGGGATAGACCCCGACCGGCGCGCGAGCTTCGAGCGCTGGTGGCGCGAGGCGGGACTGGAAGCGGTCGCGCCGCGGCTTCCCGTCTACACGCGCGAGAGCCTGGCGGACTTGAAGGGGCGCGTCGCGTGCGCGCACAAGGGATAAAACTTTCGAACGGAGCCTGAGATTCGGGGAAGTGGAAGGAAGGATATTTCAGCTCAACGTCTCGAACGGCGGCGTGCCGAAGCTCGCCGTCCCCGAGGCCGTGCTCACGCCGGAAGGGCTCGAAGGCGACCGGCAGAGAAACCGCCGCTACCACGGCGGCCCGGAGCGTGCGCTATGCCTGTTCGCGCTCGAACGCGTCCTTGAGTTACAGACCGAGGGGCACCCGATCTTCCCCGGCTCGGTCGGAGAGAACCTGACCGTCGTCGGCCTCGACTGGGGGCGGCTGACGCCGGGCGCGCGGCTCGCGCTCGGCGCAGAGGCGCAGGTCGAAATCTCCAGTTACACCGCGCCCTGCAAGAACGTCGCCGCCTCCTTCGAGGGCGGCGCCTTCAAACGCATCTCACAGAAAGTCCACCCCGGCCACTCACGCCTCTACGCGCGCGTGCTGCGCCCCGGCTCCGTCGCCGTCGGCCAGAAGGTCATTCTGTTAAGGGAGTTTTGAACGGCAGGGCGGGCGGATTACTTCCGGGCTCAAAAAGAAAAGGCGCCGGGGGCCCCCACCCCCGACGCCTACGGCCACTCGCGTGGCCTGCCCCAAAGTTTCACTCGTTCTCAGAAGGAACGCCCGTTAGGTGAGTAGGATAGTAACCTCCGCCCACACCCCTTTGGTTGCAGTTTGATTGCGAGGCCGAGACGATTCGCGTGCAAAAAAAGGGACGCCCTCATGAAACGTCCCACCATAGGCACACAAAAGGAGAAAGGGTAGCCAACCGGTTGCCCTTAACTTATTGAGTTGATTGATACACCCGGCAAGGCTCGAACTTGCGACCTTCTGATTCGAAGTCAGACGCTCTATCCAACTGAGCTACGGGTGCGTGCGGCGCGCCGGGACGAGGATAGCACAGGCGCGCCGGGGTGTTTAGTGTGCGGGCTTGGCGGGCGAGGCGGCCGGCGCGGCCGCAGTCGTGCGCCCGTGGAACTCGCGGCGGACGTAGCGGACGAGGTTGTTGATGCGCTGCTCGTCGAGGCGCTTGCCGAAGGCGGGCATCTCGTCGCCGCCCTCGCGTATCTGCTTGGCGAGGTGCGCGTCCGAGTCCTTCAGGCCGTGCTCGCGCAGGCTCTCGACGTTGATCGTTTCGCCCTCGTCCAATTCGACCTTGCCGCCCGTGCCGTCGGCCTTGTGGCACTTGATGCAGAACTGCGAGAAGTCGGCGGCGGCCGAGGCCAACTCGTCGGGCGTGGCGGCTGGCGCGGGCGTCGGCGTGGCCGCCGGGGCGGTGGCGGCGGGGGGCGCGCCCGCGTTCGAGTTCTGCGCCGTCGGCGTGCTGTTGCACGCGGCGGCGAAGGGCAGGGCGGCGAAGGCCGCCAGGGCGAGCTGATGAAGTTTCATGCGTCGGTGGACTGCGGTTTGAAGACCGGTCGGGTCGATGGTCGGGATGAAAGAGCGCGGCGAGTATAGCGTAAGGCCGAGGGAGTTTGAAGGAGTCGGCGGGCGCGTTTGAAAGTAACCGGCGCGCGCGCGCGCGGCGGTTTGCAATCCTGCGCGGCGCAAAGCACAATACTTCTCGCCCGGCAGGTACTCATACTCTCCCATTGCGGAGCACGCGCTTCGAGTGAGACAGCCCTTCAAACCCCTAACGGACATCTTGAGGAAGTAAGACCATGAGCACGGAACATGAGGAGGCCGGCGCGGGCCGCCCGACGCTGCGGCTGGCCGACAAGGCCGCGCGCGGCGCGGAGCAGCCCGAGCAGCCTGAGAAGGCCAAGATCGCCCGCCAGTTCGTCACCTTCACTTTCTACAAGACGCGCCCCGAGTGGCGCATGCTCGATGCGCAGGCGAAGCTCGAAGCGAAGCGCCAATACGTCGAGGTCTTCGAGTCGTTCCGCCGGCAGTTGCTGATGCACTGCTACTCCATCGTCGGCCTGCGCTCGAACGTGGACTTCATGATGTGGCGCATCGGCTACTCGCTCGACCCGTTCCAGGAGATGTCGGCGCGGCTGAACGGGACGACGCTCGGCCGCTACCTCGACGTAAGTCAGTCGTTCCTCTCGATGACCAAGCGCTCGATGTACATCGACAAGGACAACCCCGAGCACGTCGAAGACCGGCTGCACATCGTGCCCGGCCAGTCGAAGTACCTCTTCGTCTACCCGTTCGTGAAGACGCGCGAGTGGTACGGGCTCCCCGTCGAGCAGCGGCAGGAGATGATGGACGAGCACATCCGCGTCGGCTCCAAGTACCGCTCGGTGAAGTTGCACACGACCTACTCCTTCGGCCTCGACGACCAGGAGTTCGTCGTCGCCTTCGAGACCGACCAGCCCTCGGACTTCCTCGACCTCGTGCAGGAGCTGCGCGAGTCGAAGGCGAGCCGCTACACGCTGCGCGACACGCCCATGTACACCTGCCGCCAGCTCCAGCTCGCCGAATGTCTGGACGAGCTGGGCTGAGGTTTTCGTTCGAGAAGCGTGGTGAAGGGGAGCCGCCGTGCTCCCCTTTTTTATTTGAACTTTGAGATTCCAAATTTGAAATTCTCCTTTCCATCCTGCGATTATCCACGCATGCCGCACAATGAATTTGCGAAGCGTCTCATCGCTTTCTTGACGACCGTCTTCATCATTTTCCCTTCAGTCCTGCCCCGCCACACCCTCGCGCAGAGCAACCCGCAGCCGAGCCAGACGAGGCGGTTCGAATACCTCTGGTACGAGACCGAGAACATGGGCGGGCTGACGCTCGACGCGCGCAACGAGCCGCGCGTCCAGGCCGTGTGGCAGAACTTTTCGCGCGCGAAGTCGCCGGGGTGGGGCATCAACGGGCCGGGCGTCTCGGCCGAGTGGACGCAGGGCGGCGAGAGCGAGTGGAACTCCGTGGCGGCCGCGCCCGACGAGACGCGCGCCACACTCTTGCAGGAGATCGAAGTGCCGCGCGACGGCGAGTACCGCGTCTGGGCGCGCTACGCCGACTGGGCGCGCAAGGACGAGAGCTTCACCGTCCGGCTCACGCAGCAGGGGCGCGAGGTCTTCCGCCACGAGTTCGGCGCGCGCGACCGTATAGACCCGCACGACGAGGTGAGCATGTACTGGGGCTGGGCCTTCACCTGGGACGGCTCGCCCGCGGCGCCTCTGAAGAAAGGAGCGGCCCGCCTCACAATCGAGATCGAGAAGGCGTCGGCCGCGCACCGGCAGGTCGATTGCGCGCTCCTCACCGACGACCTCAACTATCGACCCGAGGGACGCCGCAAGCCGCCCTTCCACGCGCAGAGGGTCTTGAGCGACTGGGCCGCGAAGCGGACTCCGCTCACGCCCCTGCTCGACCAGCCCGCGACGCCCGACCCGCCCCCGGCGCTCTGGCGCAGACCCGCGCTCGCCGGGCGCGACTTCCTCATGCCGTGGAACATCGCGGGGGAGTTCTGGCGCATCTACGAGAAGCCGCCCGCCGAGCGCCCGCTCTACCCCTACAACATCGAATCCGAAGTGGATGCCGCCTTCGTCGAGAAGTACAAGGGCGCGCGCGACGTGCCCATCTTCAGCTCGCCGCTCGTCGTGCCCGTCTTCCACATCAACAGCATGCCGGGGCACCTCCAGGAGGGCAGCGCCTTCCTCAAATATGTCCGTGAGACGCGCGCGCCCTTCGCCGTCAACATCAACTACGGCGAGGCCACCCTGCCCGCGCCGCACGGGGAGGCGGCGCTCAAGCTCCTCCGGGGCGAGCTGCGCGACCAGTTCGTCGGATGGATTTCGGGCGAGAGCATCGGGCACGTCTACCACGCCGTCGCCACGCGCCTCACGCTCACGCCCGACCTGCCGCGCTCGAAGATGCTCGAAGCCTACCGCGCGGCCTACACGCGCGCCCTCGAAGAGAAGTGGGCGGGGACGTTCCAGACGCCGGCCGGGCCGATGTGGGACAAGCTCACGCCCGCGCAGGCGACCTCGACCACGGCCTTCTCGCACGCGCTCTTCGGCTGGGGCGTGCGCACGCTGGGGCTGGAGACCGCGGCGGTGCAGCCCATCACGGCCATGCGCATCGCCTTCGTCCGCGGCGCCGCCCGGCAGTACGGCGGCAACTTCCTCTACTACCACGCGCCCAACTTCGGCGACACGGCCACGACGTTTACCAGGCAGCAGAACTTCGGAGGCCCCGACCACTTCTTCCACTCGCGCTACGGCGCGACGATGGGGCCTTCGCTCTCCTGGTACAGGAAGAACTATTACCTCTACTACATGTCGGGCGCGTCGGCGATCTATCTCGAACAGGGCTTCGACCAGTTCTTCAAGCCCGGCCCCGGCGAGCACCCGTTACAGCTCAACCCGCTCGGGCGCATCACCGAAGAGTTCGTGCGCTTCGCGCAGCAGCACACAGACCGCGGGACGCCCTACACGCCCGTCGCCTTCCTGCTCGACCCCGCGCACGGCTGGGACATGACCGACTACCCGCAGTACCCGCTCGGCGTCTCGCCGCCGAACCGTTCAGACCGCGCGCTGCGCGAGCTGTTCCTCGCCGCCTACCACCCCGCGGCTTTGGACGAAGGAGAACCGGCGACGGCCGACCGGCAGGCTTTCACCAGCGCCGCCTTCGGCGACATCTTCGACGTGTTGGTGGCGGATGAGAGGAAGGCGGCCGCCGTCGAAGCCTACCGCGCGCTCGTCGTCGGCGGGCGCGTCGAATGGACGCCCGCGTGGGCCGCGCGCCTGAAGACATACGCCGAGAAGGGGGGCACGGTCGTCCTCAACGCGGCGCAGGCCAGGGGGCTCCCGGCCGAACTGCTCGGCGTCCGCTTGGTGGGTACGACGGCCGAGGCCGACGACGCACAGTGCCTCGCTCCCGGCGAGCCGTTGGCCAACCTCGGCGGGCAGGTCTACCGCTACGAGCGCGTCGAGCCGCGCGGGGCCGAGGTGCTCATGAAGACGCCTTCGGGCGACCCGCTGGTCACGGTCAACCGCGTCGGCCGCGGCCGAGTCGTCTACTGCGCCGTGCCCGACCTGCTCGGCCTCGACGAGCGTCTGGTGCCCGCGGCCGCGCACCTGCTCGCGCACCTCGCGTCGGACGCGACTCCCGTCCGGGTGCGCGGCGAGGTCGAGTACCTCGTCAACCGCAACGCGCGCGGCTGGGTCGTCACGCTCATCAACAACCGCGGCGTCTACAAGCCGCAGCAGGGGATGGCGCAGGTCAACCGCGCGGAGTCGGCCGCGGTCACGCTCGAAGGCAACGGCGCTTCGTTCAAAAGCGCCGCGGAGTGGACGGTCGGCGCGGAGCTGAAGGCCGCCGGCGGCGCCTTCAGCCTCTCCGTCCCGCCCGGCGGCGTGCGCGTCGTCGAGCTGCTGCCGTAGATTGCATTCCGGCGAAAACATCTTTTAGGATGTCACGTCCAACGGCGGAGACATCGGCGGCACAAGGGGGAGGCGCATGAAGGTCGCGAGACACTACCTCGTCAGCGGCGAGGTGCAGGGCGTGGGGTTCCGCTTCTTCGCGCAGCGCGTCGCCGCGCGCCACCAGGTCGTCGGCTACGTGCGCAACCTTGAGGACGGCCGCGTCGAAGTCCTCGCCGAGGGCACGCCCGAGGGCGTCGAGGGCTTCAAACACGACATCGCCGCCGGCCCCCGACACGCGCGCGTCGAGCAGGTCGAAGAGGTCTCCGTCGAGCCGACCGGGCACTACCCGACTTTCCGAATCGAAAGGGGATGAAGCAGTAGACAGTAGACAGTAGACAGTAGCCAGTAGGCTCTGCTCGGCGCGCGTTGGCGACGACCGGCAACGTTGCCGCTGATAAGGTTTTTCTACTGACTACTGTCTACTGACTACTGTCTACTCGAACAAATGGACCAACTCAAATCTCTCATCCGCGAGGTGCCGGACTTCCCGAAGCCGGGCATCAACTTCTACGACATCACGACGCTGCTCAAGCACCCGGAGGGCTTCCGCCAGGTCATCGACGCGCTCTCGTCGGAGTTCAAGGGGCAGCAGGTGGACACCGTCATCGGCATCGAGGCGCGCGGCTTCATCTTCGCCCCGGCGATGGCCTACCAACTCGGCGCGGGCTTCGTCCCGGCGCGCAAGCCCGGCAAACTGCCGTCGGAGTGCGCGACCGTCTCGTACGATCTTGAGTACGGCCAGGACGCGCTCCAGATGCACCGCGACGCCGTCGGCTCGGGCCACCGCGTCGTCATCGCCGACGACCTGCTCGCCACCGGCGGCACGGCCGCGGCCGTCGTCCGCCTCGTCGAACAACTCGGCGGCACCGTGGTCGGCCTCGCCTTCGTCGTCGAGCTGGAGTTCCTTCCCGGCCGCGAAAAGCTCCAGGGCTACGACGTGCGCTCGCTCCTCAAGTACCAGTCCTGACGGTCAAACTGGACGGTGCCGGAGCGCATCTGTTAACGTCTTCGGCAGGTAAGCTCCCGTAGCTCAGTGGATAGAGCACTCGCCTCCTAAGCGAGGGGTCGCAAGTTCAAGTCTTGCCGGGAGCATCCAGTTCAGCTCAAGAAGAGAGAGGGGGCCGCGCGCCCTCTTTTGTTTTGCGGGCGGCGGTGCGCCCGACGCGCGAATCTTTATTGACAGCGGCGTCGGATGGGACTAACAATCATTCCGACTCTCCGAGCACAAGTCTGAAGAAGGAGTTAAGAGTATGAGTGTCGGTCTGATCCTAATCATCATCCTAATCCTTCTGCTCGTCGGCGCCGCCCCGGCGTGGCCCTACAGCCGCGGGTGGGGTTACGGCCCGAGCGGAGGGCTCGGCCTCCTGCTGCTCATCGTGATTATTCTCCTGCTGCTCAAGGTCATCTGAGGGCAGGGCGGGATCGCGGGCGTTCGCCCGGGTCGTCGGCGGGCTTGAGCGTGCGGCCGCGGCCCCGCGCGGGCGTGCCGAGTCCTGTCCGCCCGAATCGGCCCCGCCCGCCCCTTACTTCCCGAGCCCTTCCAAAAAAATCTTGTCACGCGCGGGGCACGGGTGTATCATCCCGGCGGTTGGACATCCTTTCGCGGGTGAAACAAAATGCTCTCTTACGTAAACGTCGAGTCCGTCATGTGGCCCGACCGCACGACGCGCTGCGCGCGTCCGCTGTTCATGACGACCGTTTCGGCGGGCTTCCCGAGCCCGGCCGAGGGTTACATCGAGGGGCGGCTCGACCTGAACCGCTACCTCATCAAGCACCCGGTGGCGACCTTCTACGTGCGCGTCTCGGGCGACTCGATGACGGGCGCGGGGATCCACCCCGGCTCGATCCTCGTCGTTGACCGCCAGGTCGATGCCGAGGACGGCGACATCGTCATCGCGCGCATCAACAACGAGCTGTGCGTCAAGCGCCTGCGCATCCGCCACGGCCGCATCTGGCTCATGCCCGAGAACGAGCGCTTCCAGCCCATCGAAGTCATCGAGACGATGGACTTCGAAGTCTGGGGCCGCGTCATGCACGCGATACGCTCGTACTGAAGGCAGTAGGTAGTAGGCGGATGGCAGTCGGCAGTCGGGAGCCGTAAGCGCGAAAACGCTCCTGTCTCGGCTTCGGGTTTTGACGCAGGATAACGCCTAACTCTCGCAACTGCTTCAACTGCCTACCGCCATCTGCCTACTGCCTACTGCTTTTCTCTTCTGAGTCTGACGACTTCGTCGAGGATGCGGTGTGCGGCGTCGAGCTTGGACATGAGGGGGAGCGCGGCGGGCTGTTCGCGGTCGCGCGTGAGGAGCGTGATGACGTTCGTCTCGGTGTCGAAGCCGGCGCCGTCCTGCGTGAGGTCGTTGGCGACGACGGCGTCGAGGTTCTTGCGTCTGAGCTTGTCGCGCGCGTTATCTAACACGCGCTCGGTCTCGGCCGCGAAGCCGACGACGAGCAGGCCTTCGCGGCGGTTGCGTGCGACCTCGGCCAGGATGTCGGGCGTCGGTTCGAGCGCGAGCGTAAGCGCCGACTCGGACTTTTTCATCTTCTCACGCGCGCGCGCGGCCGGGCGGTAGTCGGCGACCGCAGCCGCGGCGATGAAGACCGTGGCGCCCGCGACCTCGCGCACGACGGCCTCGCGCATCTGCTCGGCCGAGATGGCGCTCAGCGTGCGCGCGCCCGCGGGCGGGCGCGCCGTCGTCGCCCCGGCCACGACCGTCACCTCCGCCCCGCGCGCCAGCGCCGCCTCGGCCACGGCGAACCCCATCTTCCCTGAAGAGTGGTTGGAGATGAAGCGCACGGGGTCGATCTCCTCGCGCGTCGCGCCGGCGGTGATGAGCACGCGCTCGCCCGCGAGGTCGTTTGCGCGCCTCGCCGACTCTCTCAACACCCCGAGCGCTGCTTCCACGATCCGTTCGGGCTCTGAAAGTCTCCCGGGGCCGACCGTGCCGCAGGCCATCTCGCCCGCGTCGGGCTCGACGATGCGCACGCCGTCGGCGCGCAGCCGCGCGAGGTTGCGCCGCGTCGCCGGGTGCAGAAGCATCGTCGTGTTCATCGCGGGCGCGACCAGCACCGGCGCGTTCGAGGCGAGGTAGGTCGAGGTCAAAAAATCGTCGGCGACGCCGTTCGCGAACTTGGCGATGATGTTGGCCGTGGCGGGCGCGACGACGAAGAGTTCGACCGACTGCGAGAAGGTGATGTGCGCGATGGGGTCTGGGTTGTCGGGCGCGTAGTCGTCCACGACGACGTGCGCGCCGGAGAGCGCGCGGAAGGTGAGCGGCGTGACGAACTCGCAGGCGCGCTTCGTCATCCCGACGCGCACCTCGCAGCCCGCGCGCTGAAGGCCGCGCAGAACCTCGACGGCCTTGTACGCGGCGATGCCGCCGGACACGCCCAGCGCGACGCGCCTGCCCGCGAACCCCGTCCCGCCCGTCATCCCTGAATCGTTTGAAGCGTCGGAAGGCATATAGAAACTTTACCGGTGGCGCGAATTTAGCACCGCCCGCTCGGCGCGCGCAACGCACACCCCGGGGCCGGCGGCCGGGATGCCCGCGCCCCGGCCGTTTGTGATAAGATTCCGCACGTCCCAAACCCCCCGAACCCGTACCAGACCGCGGACTCCGCCCGGGGTCTCGGGTGAGAGAGCGATGAGAAGACAGACGCGCACGCTCGGGCTGCTCGCCCTATGCCTGTTGACCCTTTCCGCCGGCGCGTCAGCGCAGACGCGGCGGGGCGCGCGCGCCGCCGTCGAAGAGTTCGGGCCGAACGTGCGCGCCTACCTCGGCTACCTGCGCAACGAGCAGGAGGTCGTGGACGACCGCGCGAGCCGCCGCGAGATAGACCGGCGCTACTACGTCCACAACTCGAACCGCATCCAGGCGCTGCGCCAGATGGCGCTCCGCATCGCGCGCGAGAGCGGCAACGACTACCTGCCTGAGCTCGAAGCCGTCTCGCAGGACGAGTTCTCGCAGTTCTTCGAGGAGCCGCTGCCCAAGCCCGCGGAAATGGTGGAGGGCGCCGTGCTCGAATTCAAGTTCCGCTACCTCGGGACGGTCACGACGAAGGCGGAGAAGTTCTACGTCTTCGCACGGCTCGACCCGTACGAGCAGGCAGAGTTGAGGAAGCAGGGCGAGGCGAAGCCGCAGCCCGCGGGCGGTGTCGCCCAGCCGCCGACGGCGGGCGCGGACGCGGCCGTCCGCCCGCGCCGCGCCAACCAGCCCTAACCCTTTCGACGCCGACCCGCTAACGATGCGCCAGAACTCATTCTTCGACGTGGAAGCAGAGTCGGGCGAGCACGACGCCGCGCGCCTCGTCCTCTACGCCCTCGGCGAGTTTCAGGCGCGCGGGAAAGTCCTCGCCGGCCGTGACCTCCCCTTCGACCGCCTCCGCGGCGCCTTCCGCCGCGCCGCCGCCGCCTTCGGCGCGCCCGAGTTGGAAGACGAGGCCGCCGCCGCGACCCTCGACGCGCTCGGCGCGAACGTCAGGCGCGTCCCATCCTTCGTCGCCAAGCACCCCTTCCGCGTCGTCGTCCCCGAGCCTCTGGCCGAAAAGGCACGCGGCTTCTTCCTCGAAACGAAAAAGACAGACTAAAGCCTCCGCCGTGGGGACTAAAGATGTTTACGCGGGCCGGCCCCTCTGTTAACATGCACACTCGATTTCCCGTTCACAAACATCCAGCCACAGGCACACGGCGGGGCGGAGTGTGAGTCGCAAAAGAGTCGGCGATTTGAGCCGCCGTAAATTTCTGGGGAGCGTGGGCGCCGCGGCGCTGGCCGCCTCCGCGCCTGCGAAGGGGCTCGGCGCGCAGAAGCCGGGCGAATTGCACCCCTTCGGCTTTGTCATCCACGGCGGCGCAGGCACCATCGAGCGCAGCCGCATGACGCCCGAGCGCGAGCGCGCGTACCGCGAGAAGCTGACCGAGGCGCTGTTGGCGGGATACGAGGTTTTGAAGAAGGGCGGCGGGTCGCTCGACGCCGTCGTCACGGCGATAGTGCTCATGGAGGACTCGCCGCTCTTCAACGCGGGCAAGGGCGCGGTCTTCACGAACGCCGGGACGAACGAACTCGACACCTCCATCATGGACGGCCGGACGCTCAAGGCCGGCGCCGCGGCGGGTCTGAAACGTGTGAAGAACCCGATCCGGCTCGCGCGCCTCGTGATGGAGCAGTCGCCGCACGTGATGATGACCGGCGAGGGCGCCGAAACTTTCGCCGCGCAGAAGGGGCTGGAGCTGGTCGATCCCAAGTATTTCCACACCGACGAGCGCTGGCAGCAGCTTCAGCGTGTGAAAGAGGCCGAGAAGAGCCCGCCGCCGAAGCAGTCGAAATTCGAGAAGGGGTCGCGCCCCTTCGAAGAGCACAAATTCGGTACGGTCGGGGCCGTCGCGCTCGACCGCGCGGGGAATCTCGGGGCGGGGACTTCGACCGGCGGGATGACCAACAAGAGGTTCGGCAGGGTCGGCGACTCGCCCATCATCGGCGCCGGAACTTATGCCGACAACGAGACTTGCGGCGTCTCCTGTACCGGCGACGGCGAATATTTTATCCGCGCCTCGGTCGCGCACGAGGTCTCTTCCCGGATGCGTCACGCACGCGAGTCCGTCGAGCGCGCGGCGGCCGGGGCGCTTGAGAGTGTCGGGAAAATGGGCGGCACCGGCGGCCTGATCGCACTCGACCGGCATGGAAATTTCACGATGCCTTTCAACACTTCGGGCATGTATCGCGGCGTGGTCGGGCCGGACGGGCGACCGCGTGTGTTAATCTACCGAGACTAGCCCTCGGCGCGAGGGCTGGAGGGCTCCGGAAGGGCGCCGCCGGGGGCC
This sequence comes from Pyrinomonadaceae bacterium, assembly GCA_036794905.1. Classification (GTDB taxonomy): domain Bacteria; phylum Acidobacteriota; class Blastocatellia; order Pyrinomonadales; family Pyrinomonadaceae; genus QHXN01. The sequence continues at coordinate 20,318 of DAIRFV010000065.1, forward strand.
GAAAATAAGGGTTGACAAAAGTCCTCTTAATGCCGCAAATTGTTGAAAAATCGTTGAATTCACGCAAATGTTTATTGACACGCGCGCCCATTTCGTGTAAAAAAAGCGGGTCTTTTGAAGCCCACAGTGGCTCTCAACCTGCTTTTATGAGACACCGCGCGGGCTATTCCCGAGACGGATTGGCGAGAAAAACACTAAAACAAATCGTCTCAGGCGAGTCTTTCCAGCCGACAGAGTTGAAGACTCGCAGCGCGCTCTCTAAAAAAATTGACAGTTTCACCTACGGGAGGAGAAGTAATGACTAGCAGAACCTGGAGCCGTACGCCCCTTTCGCTCGCCCTGGCGCTCGCCATCGTGTGCACATACTCGATGGTCGGCCTCGCAGCGCAGCAGGGGCAGACTGGCCCGACGGGCGACCTTTCGGTCGTCGGTGAAGTTTCCGTAAACGGCACCAACGCCATCTCGGGCGCTACCGTTTTCTCAGACAGCACGGTCACGACCGGGCAGAATTCGAGCGCCGTGGTCAGCCTCGGCAAACTCGGCCGCGTCGAGGTGCTGCCGAATTCGAGCCTGAAACTGAGCTTCAACGACACGGGCGTCAACGCCATGCTCGACTCGGGCCGCGTGCGCGTCTCGTCCTCGTCGGGCGTCGGCGCCACGGTCACCACCAAGGACGGCGCGGCGGTCGCCGACAACGGCCAGGCGAACGTCTTCATGGTTGACGTCGAGTGCGGCAACACGGTCGTCTCCACGCAGTCGGGGCGCGTCGAACTCCGCGCGGGCAGCACCGTGAAGCAGATCGCCGCCGGCGGCCAGGACACGGCCGGCACGGCCACCCCGGGCACCCGCTGCACCCGCTTCCAGCAGCCCGAGATGCGCGGCCTGTCGGGCGGCGCCCTCGCGGCGCTCTTGCTCGCGGCGGGCGGCGCTATCGCGGCGGCCATCATCGCGGCCACCCAGGACAACGACTTCAACTTCGGGGGCAACCCCATCGTCATCAGCCCCTCGCGCTAAACTTTCCCCGAGGTTTCGCGGCTCAGGGCTCCGGTTGTGCCGAATTAACGCTCGAACCCGGTTCGACCCCACACCTTTGCGGGTCACGCGCATGCAGCGCCGCGTGACCCGCAACCTTTTGTCTGAGATAATCACCCGCTGGTTAGTTAGCCCACCACCGGAAAGGTCGTTTTAAGCAAGATGCACATAGCTGTAATCGGGACGGGTTACGTCGGGCTTGTGACGGGAACCTGTTTCGCGGAGTTCGGCACGTCCGTCACCTGCGTGGACGTGGATGCCGACAAGATCGAAAGGCTCAAGCGGGGCGAGATGCCCATCTACGAGCCGGGGCTGGATCAGCTCGTCGCCAAGAACACGCAGGCCGGACGCCTCCACTTCACCACGGACATCAAGGCGGCCGTCGAGCAGTCGCTCGTCATCTTTCTCGCCGTCGGGACGCCGCCGCGCGAGGACGGCTCGGCCGACCTCTCCTTCATCGAGGGCGCCGCGCGCGACGTGGCGCGCCACATGAACGGCTATAAGGTCGTGGTGACGAAATCGACGGTGCCGGTCGGCACGGGCGAGCGCCTGCGGCGGCTCATCCGCGAGCACCAGACGAAGTTCGACTTCGGCGTCGTCTCGAACCCCGAGTTCCTGCGCGAGGGCGCGGCCATCGACGACTTCATGCGGCCGAACCGGGTGGTGCTCGGCTCGCGCGACGAGGCGGCCATCGCCATCATGCGCGACCTCTACCGCCCGCTCTACCTGATCGAAACGCCGGTCGTCATCACCTCTCTGGAGGCGGCCGAGCTGACGAAGTACGCGGCCAACGCCTTCCTCGCCACCAAGATTTCCTTCATCAACGAGATCGCCAACCTCTGCGACCGCATCGGCTGCGACGTGCACGACGTGGCGCGCGGCATCGGGATGGACAACCGCATCGGCCGCTACTTCCTGCACCCGGGGCCGGGCTACGGCGGGTCTTGCTTCCCGAAGGACACGACGGCGCTCATCTCCGTGGCGCAGGAGTACGGCGGGGAGGCGCGCATCGTCGAGTCGGTCGTCGAGGTCAACCGGCTCCAGCGCGAGCGGATGGTCGAGAAGATCGAGCGGCTCGTCGGCGACGTTCGGGGTAAGACGGTCGCGGTGCTCGGGCTCTCCTTCAAGCCCGAGACGGACGACATGCGCGAGGCGCCGTCGGTCGACATCATCAAGGCGCTGCTGGCGAAGGGGGCGCGCGTGAAGGCGTACGACCCGGTCGCGGCCGAGCAGGCGCGCAAGTTCCTGCCCGAGATCGTGTACGCCGAGGACGAGTTCGGCGCGGTCGAGGGCGCGGACGCGCTCGTCTTCATGACCGAGTGGAACCAGTTCCGCGCGCTCGACATGCAGCGCGTCAAGGAACTGATGCGCGCGCCCAAGGTCGCAGACCTCCGGAACATCTACGAGCCGGAGCGCATGCGGCAACTCGGCTTCGACTACGTCGGCGTTGGAAGGTAAGAGGGCTGTTGGCTATTAGCTGTTGGCTTTTAGCTCAAAACAAAACCTCGCTTCCTGACAAACGGCTTGGGGCTAACAGCCAACAACTAATAGCTAACAGCTTTCCTATGTCTCTCTCGGGAACGTATTTGGTGACGGGCGGTGCCGGGTTCGTCGGGTCGCACATCGCGGCGGCGCTGGCGGGGGCGGGGGCGCGCGTGCGCGTGCTGGACGACCTGTCCACGGGGCACGCGGAGAACCTTGAGGAGATCGTGGGCGACATCGAGTTCGTCCGCGGGGGCTTGACCGAGGCGGACGCTCTGGAGCGCGCGCTGCGCGGCGTCGAGGTCGTCTTCCACGAGGCCGCAATCCCTTCGGTGCCGCGCTCGGTCGAAGACCCCGAGGCGACGCACCGCGCGTGCGTCGAGGGGACTTTCGCGCTGCTCGTCGCGGCGCGGCGCGCGGGCGTGCGGCGCGTGGTCTACGCCGCGTCGAGTTCCGCGTACGGCGACCAGCCGACGCTCCCGAAGGCCGAGGAGATGCGCCCCGAGCCTCTGAGCCCGTACGCGGCGGCGAAGCTCGTCGGCGAGTATTACTGTCAGGTCTGGTCGCGCGTCTACGGCTTCGAGACGGTCTGCCTGCGCTACTTCAACGTCTTCGGCCCGCGCCAGGACCCGAGTTCTCAATACTCGGGCGTCATCTCGCGCTTCATCTGGGCGCTCGCGTCGGGCGACCGGCCCGTCATCTACGGCGACGGCGAGCAGTCGCGCGACTTCACCTACGTCTCGAACGTCGTGGACGGGAACCTGCGCGCCGCCGAGAGCCCGCAGGCGGTCGGCCGCATCGTCAACCTCGCGACGGGGCGGCGGACGACTTTGAACGAGCTGCTCGACGCGCTGAAGAAGCTGACCGGCCGGACCGAGGTGGAGGCGGAGTACCGCGAGCCCAGAGTGGGCGACGTGCGACACAGCCTCGCCGACATCACGCGCGCGCGCGAGTGGCTCGGCTACGAGCCGCAGATAGGATTAGAAGAGGGCCTGCGCCACACCCTCGAATGGTGGAAGCAGAGCCGCTACGCCGACGCATAAAGGCCGTAAG
>DAIRFV010000325.1:0-4021 GCA_036794905.1 Pyrinomonadaceae bacterium
TCTTGGCTATCCTGGTCATTGGAAGCGGTTGGCCGTTAGCTGTTGGCTGTTAGCTCTAGTCTTCTGCGGCAGCGGCTTCGGCTAAAACCTCACAGCCCACAGCCAACCACTCTGCGAATCAAAAATTCGCGTGCCTCGACCACTCGGGCACCTTGTAGAGAAGCCACCAGAGCAGGAGTTGCGCGCAGAGCACGAGGAGGCCGAGGGCGAGGCTCCAGGCCGCGGCGCGCGCGTGCCCGGCCTGGGGCGAGCGCCACGCGCGCACCAGCCCGACTCCGCCGAACACCAGCGCGCCCGGGCAGAAGAGGATTCCGAGGTACGGCACCAGCGCGTAGACCACGAAGGCCATCGCCGTCGCCGCCGCGCCGCTCTCGGTTCTGCCTGGCATCAACCCCCTCCCGGCGCGCGCCGCCGGCCTCCGCGTGTACGGGCCCGGCCGCACGCGCGCCCGGCCGGCCCCGCGCGACGCTTCGAGACAGTGCGAGGCGGGCGCGCGCTCGAAGCGGTAAGAGGCGCGCAGGGAGTCCGCCGGGAAGTAACCGCCCCCGAGCGCGTGACCGCACGTCGCGCAGAACCGCGCCGACGCCCGCCGCGCGCGCGCGCCGCAAGCGTCGCACACGCGAGTCTCCGCGCCGGGGGACTCGGCCCCCGCGCGGGGTGCTTCGCGGCCATAAACGTCGCTGTGGCTTTCGCCCGAAAGTCCCTTCATAAATTTTTCGTCGGGGGGCCTTCGAAGACTTCTTGCCGGTCGCGGACGGATGATGACAGATTTCGGCGCGCCGCTCAACGGCGGCGGCCCTTGCTGAGCGCCTTGTGCGAGACGTGGAAGTCGAGTTGGTGCTCGGCGGCGAAGTCCTGCACGGCGCGGAGGAACTGCTCGCGGTCGCGCCCGGACATCAGCGCGGCCTGGTCGGCGGCCTCGATGGCGTAGGGGTAGCCGTTGCCGACGACGCACTCGGCGCGCACGGCGTCGGACACCTCATCGACGAGCCCCGCCTCGTGCACCCAGACGGGCACGTCGAGCCGCGCGGGGTGGCCGTCCGCGGTGGTCTGGAGGTAGACGAAGCCGACGAGCGGAGCTTTGTTCTCGTCAAAAAACACCTCGGCGAGGTTCGGCCGTTGGCAGTGCCAGAAGATCGTCCGGTCGCCCCAGGCCCCGAGCGCCGGCCGGCCCGTGCCGCGCGCAGCGGCGCGGAGTATCTGCGCGTCGTAGGCGTTCGACTCGGGCAGGTCTCGGTGGAGCGCGGCGAGCAGTCCCCCGATGTCGTGCGCGTAGGAGTGATCGACGTAGCCGACGACGGGCACCAACGTCTCGCGCGAGGTGATGATGAGTTCGGCGAGCGCGTCGGCCATGCGCTGCGAGAGGTGACGGTCGGTCCCCTTGCGGAGCGAGGCGACGAGCAGCGTGTTGTCGAAGAAGGCGAGCGGCGGGCGCTCGCCGCGTTGGCGCCAGCCGCGCTGTCGTTCGAGGAAGTTGCAGACGGCGCGCGCCTCCAGCTCGAAGCGGCGCAGCCCCACGACCTGCTCGGGGCTCTCGTAGTCGCCCGGGCGCCCGAGCAGTTGTTCGGGCGTGAGGACTTCGAAGTGCACGTCTTTCGTGTAGCGCCCCTCGGGGGTGTGCGGGTTCTCGAAGGAGGCGATCTGCACGGCGGCGACGGGGAGGCTGGCCTCGCGACCGGGGAAAATTTGGCTGCCGTCGGCGGCGAAGGTCACGCGGTCGCGCAGGGTCTCGATGGCCCAGCGCCGCGCCTCCTCGTGCGAGCGCCACGACTCGCGAAAGGGAAGGACGGCCGCGCCCGCGCGCTCCAACTCGTCCGAAGGGAAGGCCACGCGCGCCGCGTCCGCTTCCGACGCCTGCCGCACCTCCGCGCCCGTCCGCCCGGAGAGCGCGCCGAGGCGCGCGGCCAGCTCGCCCACCTCGCCCCGCAGCGAGCGCTCGAACCTCGCGAAGTCCTCGCGCCGGCTTTCGAGCGCGCCGATGACGTGCGTGCGGTACAACATAAGGAGGTGTTGGGGGTTGGGTATTGGGTGTTAGTTAAGAACCGATTCTTCCCCAACACCTAACACCCAACACCTATCACCCATCACTTTCCGCGTTGGACGCGCATGAGGCGATCCATCGAGTAGGCGTAGCGCGTGGTCTTGAGGCGGCTCTCGACGAAGGTGTAGATGAGCCCGTCCTTCTCGTCGGTGTACTTCTCGACGCTGCCCTGCGCCTCGCGCTTGAAGGCTTTGTTGCTGACGAGGTTCATCGACTCGGGCGTGTCCTGCGCGGTCTCGTGCTGGAGGACGATTTGGAGCACGGTGCCCTCCAGCGTCGGCGAGAGCCTCTTCGCGGCGATGAACTTCGGCGTGACGAAGAAGACCGTGACCTTGCCGCCGGAGACGTTGAACTCCAGCGTCCCGTCCGAGGCGAACCGGTCGGCGGCGGGCGCCCCGAGCGCCTGCTCCACGTCCGCGCGCTTCGAGACGAGCGGCTCCAGACCCTTCCACGTCGCCGCCCGACCGGTTCCCGCCGAGAGCAGGACGGCCAGCGCGGCGGCCAGACTCAACGCGACTGCACGCGCCCCTGCGCGGCGAAAGATTGTGTTTCTCATGCGGAGGATGCTAACGCAAAAGGCGTGAACCGTAAACCGTGATAAGACCGTAAACGGTAAACCGTGAACCGTGACAAGAGAAGACGTGTTCTTCTTCTTGTCACGGTTCACGGTTTACCGTTTACGGCTTTTAACTATTTCGCGAAGGGGCGGACGCGCTCGGCGGACTCTTTGAAGTAGGCGTCCGCGGGCGCGAGCTGAAGACCCTTCTCGTAGGCGGCGAGCGCCTTGGCGTACTGCTGCGCGGACTCGTAGGAGAAGCCGAGCAGGCGGAAGACCTCGGCGTTCTGCGGCGTCTTGGCCGCGGCCTGTTCGAGCGCGGCGATGGCCTTGGGGAAATTCTTCGCCTGCACCTGCGCGTAGCCGAGCATGTAGAAGGTCTCGTCGGGCGCCTGCGGCGAGGCGGCGGCGCGCTCAAGGGCGACGACGGCGCGCGGGAACTGCTTGGCGAAGACGAGCGCCTGACCTTGCAGCAGGGCCGAGCGCGCGTCCGGGCGCACGCGCGCCAGCGAGTCGGACGCGCGCACGGCCGAGAGGAAGTCGGCGTCGGCGGCCGCGCCCGTCGCGGCGCGGCCGCGGTACATGTAGGACTGCGCGAGCAGCTCCCACCCCTGCGCGAAGGCCGGGTCGGCGAGCGTGGCGCGGTTGAGCATGTTGACGGCCGTCGCGTAGTCCTGCCGGCCGAAGGCGAGCTGGCCGAGGTAGAGCAGCGCGAACTTGTTCTTCGGCTCGACCTTCAAGACCTCGCCGAACGAGCGCTCGGCGTCGGCCGAGCGCTTCAGGTTCATCTCGGAGATGGCGCGGTAGTAGAGCGTGTTGGCGTCGGGCTTCGCGCCCGCGCGCGTCGTCGCGGCGACGAGGAGCGGGAGCGCCTGCTCGTACTTCTCGGCGAAGAAGTACGCCTGCGCGAGCGCGTCCTCGGTCTTCGTGTCCTTCTGCCCCGAGGCCCCGCGCAGCTCCAACGCGCGCTCAAGGTCGATGGCGGCCTGGTCGTAGCGCTTCAGGTAGAACTGCGCGTAGCCGGCGATCTTCCACGCCTCGGAGTTGTTCGAGTCGGCCGCCGTCAACTGCCTCGCCTCGGCGAGCGCCGCGTCGTACTGCTTCTGTTCGAGCAGCGCGAGGGCGCGCGCGGTCGAGCCCACGCCCGTGCGCGGGGCGGCGGCCGCGCCGGGCGCGTTGATGCTGGCGGCCGCGTCGGTCGTCGGCTGCACGGGCGTGACGCGGCGCGGCCGGGTCGCGCCCGACTGCGCCGAGGCGGCGGCCGAGCAGAGCAGGAGCGCGGCCGAGGCGGCGGCAAGGCTTACGGTCAGTCTCTTCATGGCAGGGAAATCTCTCATAAGGTGCAGAGGGGTTTCAACCCGTTTGGCCTGCGGGGAGAAGGTCAGACGTTCGGATGTCCCCCGCGCCGGGCAGGTTCGCCGGAA
>DAIRFV010000325.1:4121-6475 GCA_036794905.1 Pyrinomonadaceae bacterium
GCCTACCGCCTACTGCCTACTGCCTACTCCCCTTCACTTCCGGCTGGCTTCGAGGCCCGTGCCCGCCTGGTCGAAGCCGGGCTGGACGGTGACGACGCCGAACTGGCGGTCTTCCCGTTCGCGGTGCGCGGCCATCAGCCAGACGAAGTTGATGCGGTGGCCGGGCACCGAGACGTTCGGGTGGAAGCCGCGCGGCATGACGACCGCGTCGCCGTCGCGCACGACGCCGACGAATTCCGGCTCGTCGGGGTTCGTGTAGACGAACTGCACGCCGAAGGCCGGCGCGGGCATGTCGTAGTAGACGTACAGCTCTTCGAGCATCGCGGCGTGCTCGTGCGGCGGCCACGAAGTCCAGTGGCCGGGCTCCGACGAGGTGAAGCCGGCGACGATGCGGCCGGCCTGGACGTTCTTACCCAGAGCGATGTTGATGGTGCGCGTCGTCGAGGGGCCGCCCGTCTGGAACCTGAGCGCGGGGTCGCGCTCGATGTCGGCGTAGCGCACGACCTGCAAAGGGTACTGGCCTTCGACCTCGGCCGAGCACTCGACGAGATCGACGTGCCCGTCCGTCTCGATCTCGACCTCGGTGTCGCGCGGGACGTAGATGGAGTCGCGGTGCTCGATGCGGTGCGCCTCGCCATCGGCCTTGACGGTGCAGCCGCCCCCCATGCAGATGAGCCCCGTCTCGTAGGTGCCGGTCGAGAAGGAGACGCGCGGCGTCTCCTCGTCCAGGATGATGCGCCCGTAGACGAGGTGCTTCATCGAGCTGTTCTCGGGCGTGACGGCGTGGTGGCGCCCCTTCTGGCGGTTCGTGCCGCGGTAGATGTAATTGTCCGACGACGGCTGCATCTGTGTGCTCATAATTTCCCTTCCTCTTTCGCGCGGGCGGGTGGTTGCGGTCTCGCGGTCAGTTTAACTCTTCCGAAGCGTGAACCGTAAACCGTAAACCGCGACAAGATTAAAGCAGTTCTAATCCCGTCACGGTTTACGGTTTACGGTTCACGGCTCGCGGTTTACGCCCCCGAGTACGGTTTTTGGTTCACGGTTCACGCACTCTGTTATAAACTTGTGCGCGGATTCCGAATAGCCGTTCGAGCCCCCGCGTCGTCCGACGTAAGATGCCCAACGAGACTTTCCACTTCCCCCCCTTCACCCTGAACCCGGGGGTCGGACTCCTGTTCCGCGACGGCGCGGCCGTCTCGCTTGAGCCGCGCGCGGTCAAAGTCCTCTCCTACCTCGTCCGCAGCCGCGGGCGCGTCGTGCCGAAGGAGGAGCTGCTCGACAAGGTCTGGTCGGACGTCTTCACGACCGACGCGGTGCTCAAGCAGGCCGTTTCGCAGATCAGGCGGGCGCTCGGCGACGCGGCCGAGCGCCCGCGCTACATCCAGACCTTCCACGCGCGCGGCTACCAGTTCATCGCGCCCGTCACGGTGGAGACGGAAGAGTTGGCCGGGGGTTCGGAGGGCGCCCCCCCACCCCGGCATGTGAATGGAGCGGTTGCCGAAGCGACTCCGGCGCGCGCCGGTGCGCGGCGCGAGGAGGCGGGGCCGAACTACGACCTGCTCGTCGGGCGCGAGAAGGAGCTTCTACTCTTGCGCGGGGAGTACGGCCGCGTGCTCGCGGGCGCGGGGCAGCCCGTCGTCGTCAAAGGCGAGCCCGGCATCGGCAAGACGCAGCTCGCGCGACACTTCGGCCGCTGGGCGCGCGAGCAGGGCGCGGCCTACGTCTACGCGCGCTTCTTCGACTACGAGGCGAGCCGCCTCGCCCCTTACGAGACCTTCATCGACCTTCTGAGCGCCGCGCTCTCGTTCGGCGGCCGCGCGCTCGCGCCCGGCGAGCTGCGCGAGGCGGTCAAGGCGCGCTGCGGGGTGGAGCTGCCCGACGAGCTGTTCGGCGTCGAGGAGGGGAACGCGCAGCTCGCGCGCGTCGGCTCGGGCGACCACTTCCGCATCGTCGCGCCGCTGGGCCGCGCCTTCCTGCGCCTCAGCCGCGAGCGCCCGATGGTGATGGTGCTCGACGACTTGCAGTGGGCCGACGAGGTCAGTCTCGACCTCCTCGGCTACCTCATGCGCGTGCGCGCCGCCGAAGCCCTGATGATCGTCATGCTCGCGCGCGCCGAGGAGGCTTCCGACCCGAAGCACAAGCTGGCCGGGTGGCTGAAGCGCCACGCCGACTACCGCAGCTTCACCTCGGTCCGGCTCCAGCCGCTCGGCGAGCCGGCCATCCGCGAGGCGGTCGAGGAGGCTTTCGGCGGCGCCTTCCGCGCGCCGCTCATCCCGCAGACCGACACCTCCACGGTCTTCCGCGTCACGGGCGGCAACCCCTACTTCCTCGTCGAGACGCTGCGCCTGCTCGTC
>DAIRFV010000066.1:0-23774 GCA_036794905.1 Pyrinomonadaceae bacterium
TCCTCGTTCTTCGGGTAGAGGCCGATGATGCGGTCGACGGTCTTCGACGCGTCGATGGTGTGCAGGGTCGAGAGCACGAGGTGGCCCGTCTCGGCCGCTTCGAGCGCGATCTCGGTCGTCTCGTAGTCGCGCATCTCGCCGATGAGGATGACCTTCGGCGCCTGCCTGAGCGCCGCGCGCAGCGCCGAGGGGAAGTCGCGCGCGTCGGAGCCGACCTCGCGCTGGTTGATGGTCGAGTTCTTGTGCGCGTGCAGGAACTCAATCGGGTCTTCGATGGTGACGATGTGGTAGTGCTGCTGCTGGTTGACGAGGTCGATGACGGCGGCCAGCGTCGTGGACTTGCCCGAGCCCGTCGGCCCCGTCACCAGCACGATGCCGTTGCGCAGCTCACTGATGTCGGCGAGCTGCTTCGGCAGGGTCAGGGAGTCGAGCGTCGGTATCTCGGTCGGGATGACGCGCATGACGATGGAGTAGGTGCCGCGCTGCTGGAAGATGTTGACGCGGAAGCGCGTGCGCGAGGGCAGAGAGTAGCTGAGGTCGGCCGAGCCCGTGTGCGCGAGGCGCTGCGCCGCGTCCGGGTTGCCGTGCATCAGCGTCATCGCGATGACCTCGGTCTGGTAGGGCGTCAGCTTCTGCAAGCCCAGGGTCTGGACGGGGCGCAACTGGCCGTTGACCTCCACCTGCGGCGCCTGGCCGACGGAGAAGTTGAGGTCGCTGATGCCTTCGGCGGCCTTGAGCATCTGCTCGATGACGGGCGGCAAGTCGAAATATTTCATGCGGGGATTGGCGACTGTGTATGGCGAGCGGTAAAGAACGCGGGGCAGGATTTTTAAGTCAGGACGCCGGGAACGGGGCACTGCCCCCGGCGACCTTTTTCATAATGTCTGAATAACGATGGAAAAGCAAGTTAAAACTTTTAACGCCTAGTCTGTTAACACTTAGGCTTCAGTTCCACTTGACAGGCGGGCGAGAAAATCGTGTGTGCGGCGGGTGATTTCGGCGGGGTCCGTGGTGTTGACGAGCGCTCCGATGACGGCGACCGAGTCGGCGCCGGCTGCGAGGACGGAGGGCGCGCCCTCGGCCGTGATGCCGCCGATGGCGACCAGCCGCACACCGCCGCCGACCGCCCCGCGTACGCGCCGCACGCCTTCGAGCCCGACGACCGGGTCGGGGTTCTCCTTCGACGAAGTGTCGAAGACCGGCCCGAGGGCTATGTAATCGACGGGCAGGCGCGCGGCCTCGATTGCCTGCTCGACGTTGTGCGTCGAGAACCCGACGATCTTCCCCTCTCCCAGCAACGCGCGCGCGGCCTCCGGCGGCATGTCGTCCTGCCCCAGGTGCACGCCGTCCGCCCCGACCGCCAGAGCCACGTCAACCCTGTCGTTGACGATCAACCTCGCCCCGAAGAGGCGCGCCACCTTCAAAGCCTCCGCCGCCTCCCCGTAAAACTCACGCGCCGCCAGCCGCTTCTCCCTCAACTGCACCAGACGCGCCCCGCCCTCACACAGACGCGCCACCTGCTCCGCGTGCGTGAGCCCCGGCAAACGCCGGTCGGTAATTGGATAGAGTTTCGGCAGTTCTAAAATCATAAGGACTAAATCATAAGGGCTGAAGACTGCGGTCTGAGGACTGAGTTAAATGCTGCTCTTCACTCAGTCCTCAGTCTTCAGTCCTTATCTTACCTCGCGTCGGGCGGGACGGCGGAGGTCTTACCGTCGAGGTAGCGGTCGAACCAGTAGAGTTGCCAGTTGAGGCTCTCGACTAAGTGTTTGGGCTCGCCCGTGCGCGTGAGGTTGTGGTTCTCGCGGGGGAAGATGACGAACTCGGCGTTGGCGCCGAAGTGGCGGAGCGCGCGGAACCACTGCTCGGCCTGTTCGAGCGGGACGCGGTGGTCGTTCTCCGAGTGGAGGATGAGGATCGGCGTCCTGACGTTCTTCGCGTACCTGAGCGGCGAGCGCTCCCAGTAGAGGTCGAACTTCTCGAAGAGGTCGCCGCCGAAGTCCTGCTTGTGGCCGTATGCGCCGTCGCGCGTGCCCTCGTCGCTGATGAAGTTGACGACGCTGCGCAGCGTCACCGCCGCCTTGAACATGTTCGTGTGGCCGACGATCCAGTTGGTGAGGTAGCCGCCATAAGAACCGCCCGTCACGCCCAGGCGCTCGCGGTCGATCCACGGGTTGCGGCGCAGGACTTCTTCGACGCCGTTCATCACGTCCACGTAGTCCTTGCCGCCCCACTCGCCCTCGATGCCGCGCTCGAACCGCTGGCCGTAGCCCGTCGAGCCGCGCGGGTTCGTGTAGAAGACGGCCCACCCGCGCGCGGCGTAGACCTGAAACTCGTGGAACCAGTCCACGCCGTACATCGCGGCGGGGCCGCCGTGGATGCTCAAGACCAGAGGGTACTTCTGCCCCTCGCGCCAGCCGACGGGTTTGACGAGGAAGCCGTCGATGTCCCAGCCGTCGGCGCCCTTGTAGGTCATGCGCTCGACGGCCGAGAGTTGGAGTTGAGGCCAGAGCCGCGCGTTGAGGCTCGTCAACCTCTCCTCGTCCGAGCCGTCGAGGTCTGCCGTATAGAGGTCGTCGAGGCGCCGGAAATCGTTCGCGGCGTAGACCAGACGCCGCGAGTCGTTGGAGATGTCCACGAAGCGGACGGCGCGCGCGCCCTTCGTCACCTGCCTGACTTTTCCGTCGCGCGCGTCCGCGCGGAACAGATGCGCCTCGCCGCGCACGCCGGTCTCGAAGTAGAGCGCGCGCCCCGCCTCGGCCCAGGTCAGGTTCGAGGGGATGAGGTCGAGTTCGGGCGCGACGTTGCGCGAGGGCGCGCCGCCCGCGGCCGGGGCCACGAAGATTTTCGGGTGGTCGCGTTCGCGTATGCGGCCGAGGAAGGCGATTGATTTTCCGTCGGGCGACCAGCGCGGGCTGTTGTCGGCCTCTTCGTGGTCGGAGATTTTCCGGACGGGGCCGCCGGCCGAGTCGATGACGAAGACGTCCGTGTTGCGGCTCTCGTCGAAAGCCTTGCCCGTGCGGTCGGAGACGAAGGCGATGAAGTTGCCGTCGGGCGACCACTGCGGGTCTGAGTCGTTCCACTCCTCGCCGAAGGTTATCTGCGAGGCCGCGCCGCTCGCCACGTCAACGACCCAGACGTGGCTGCGCTTGTCGTCGAACCAGCCCGTGTCGTTGAACTTGTACGAGGTGTGCTTGTAGTGGCGCACGTCGCTCGAAGGCGGTTTGATGTCGCTCGGCCCCGTGCGGCTCGTCAGCACCAACCGTGTCCCGTCCGGCGACCAGTCGAAGGTGCCGACGCCGTTCTTAAGATTAGTCAGGCGCCGCGCCTCGCCGCCTTCGAGCGAGAGCAGCCAGACCTGCGCGCGCGGCGTCGCTTCGGCCGGGGCGGTCTGAAGCGCCGAGGGCAACCCCTGCGGCATCGCCGCGCTGACCGGCGTCGGCGACGTTGACGGAGAGGGTGTCGGCGTGGGCGTCGCACTTCCCGTTTGCGAAGACGAAGCGACATCGGGCGCGGGTCTTGTGGAGAGGAACGCTATCGTGCGGCCGTCGGGCGACCAGCGCGGCGAGGTCGAGGACTGCGGGCTCGTCGTGAACTGGCGCGGCGGGCGGCCGCCGTCGGTCGCCGCCAACCAGATTTGAGAGAGCCGGCGGTTCTGCCTCTGATCCACCGTCGTCACGACGTAGGCCGCCCAGCGCCCGTCGGGCGAGAGCCGCGGGTCGGAGAGGAACTCGAACGAGTAGTAGTCCTCGGCCGTGACGCCGCGCCGCGTCTGCGCGACGGGCGCCGCCGCCGCGAGCGACAGCAAGAGTGAGACGGCGAGCGCCCGCTTCAACGACGTTCTCATGCATCAACCTACTTTCACGAATAGACAGGTCAGAACCGCCCGCGGGAGCGGGCGGGTCAGGCTCACGCGTCGAGGTCTCTCTGAGAGAGACGTACCCACCCGCTCCCGCGGGCGGTTCTGACATTCATCCACTTTAAGGGTTCGTCTTCGGGAGCGGCGTCTGCCTGACGTTGAGGCCGGCCTCCGGGGCGTCGGCGTCGTAGGTGACTTCGCGGTGCGTCTCTTCTCTGAAGTCGTCGAGCACGAGCGTCATGCGCCGACCCTGCACCTTCGGCCCCTCCTCGGAGGTGACGGGCGCCCAGCAAGACTCGTAGCGCTCGTTCTTCGCGTCGAGCACGCGCCACGCGCCGTCGAGCTTGAGCCAGACGACGTTGCACTCGATGCCTGCGCCGCACTGCCGGTCGTCGGGCGGCACCTTCGACAGCCCGCACACGTCGAGCAGGAGGTACGTGAAGCCGCCCGCGCGCGACAGCAAGAGGACGGAGACATCCTCGATGCGCATCGCGTCAACGTGCTTCGTCAGGTCGAGCCTGTGTGCTCGGCCGCGCTCCGTGACGACGACCCCGAGCCGCCCCTTCGCGCGCACGCTGACGCGCCCCTGCGGCGTCGCGCGCGCGCCCGTCTGCGCCGCGCAGGCCAGACACAAAGTGAGCAGCACGCCGATCGCCCCGAGTCTTTGCCTCAAATGATTCCCTCCCCGTCTCATTGCGCCGCCTGTGCCGCGGCCGCGCGGGGCGCGGCTCAAAGCTCCCGCGTCATGAAGACGCTGTAAGGGTCTTCGACGTAGTCCGCGAACGGCCCGCAGTAGGTGAAGCCGAAGCGCGCGTACAACTGCCGGGCGGGCTCGAAGGCTTCCGCCGACCCCGTCTCCAGACTCAGCCGCGCGTAGCCGCGGCCGGCCGCCTCTTCGAGGATGTGGCGCAGCAGGTGTGAGGCGACGCCGCGCCGGAGGTGCGCCGCGGCCGTGCGCATGGACTTGATCTCGGCGTGGCGCGCGTCCAACTCCTTGAGCGCCCCGCAGCCGAGCAGGTCGCCCCCGTCCCACACCGTCCAGAAAGTTATCTCCGGCCGGCGCAAGCCTTCGAGGTCGAGGGCGTGGACGCTCTCGGCCGGCGAGTGCAGGTGCATGTTTTGCAGGTGCTCCCGCAGCAGCTCGTGTATCTCGGGGCCGCTCAGGTCGTCGATCTTAACGTGCACGAGTTTCACCTCAGCGTGTGCTTCTCCTGCCGACGCGCGGGCCGGCCGACGGCGCGGCGTCGGCGGCGCGCAGGTTGGTCTCGAAGAGTCGGAGGATGCGCTTGTACTCGTCGGCCCAACTGTCGGCGCGGTCGAAGGCGTGGTCTTCGACGGGGTAGGGGGCCAGCTCCCAGTTCTCTTTGCGCAGCTCGATGAGGCGCTCGGCGAGGCGGACTGTATCCTGGAAGTGGACGTTGGTGTCCACCATGCCGTGGCAGATGAGGAGCGGGCCCTTGAGGCCGGCGGCGAAGTAGATGGGCGAGCTGCGGCGGTAAGCCTCGGGGTCGTCGTGCGGCTCGTTGAGGATGTTGGCGGTGTAGGGGTGGTTGTAGTGCGCCCAGTCGGTGACGGGGCGCAGCGCCGCGCCCGCGGCGAAGATGTCGGGCGTGGTGAACATCGCCATCAGCGCGATGAAGCCGCCGTAAGAGCCGCCGTAGAGCCCGACGCGCCGCGGATCGACGCCGTGCTCGGCGACGAGGTAGCGGACGGCGTCCACGTGGTCGTCCAGGTCCTTGCCGCCCATGTGCCTGTAAATCCCCGTGCGCCAGTCGCGGCCGTAGCCGGCCGAGCCGCGGTAGTCGATGCTCAAGACGGTGTAGCCGCGCTCCATCAGCAGGTGATGGAACATGTGCTCGCGGTAGTAGGTTGACCACCACTTGTGCACGTCTTGAAGATAGCCCGCGCCGTGGACGAAGAGGACGGCCGGCCCGCCCGGCCTCGCGTTCGCCGGTTTGTAGAGACGGCCGTGGACGGTGGCGCCGTCGCGCGCGCGGAAGCTGACGATGGGCGGGTCGATCCAGTTGTGCGTGAAGAACTCGGGCAGGGGCGAGGTCGTCACCTGTTTGATGTCCGGCGTCTGTCCGTTGGTGCCGTTCGTGCCCGCGGCTTGAATGTTCGAGTTCGGCGCCCCCGGCGCCTGCGAGGTCTGGTCGGGCGCGGGACGGTTCGGCTGTAGGTACAGCTCGGGCGGGCGGTTCGTGTAGGAGCGCACGACGGCGAGCGTGCGGTCGTCGGGCGAGACGTCAACCTGGTTGTTGCCCGTCATCGTCGTCAGGCGCGTGCGCGCGCCGCCGTCGAACGCCATCGTGTAGAGGTGTCGCTCGAAGAGGCTGCCCTCGCTCGAAGTGAAATATAACCTCGTCTTGTCGGTCGAGAGGCGCACGTCCGAGACTTCGAAGCGGCCCCTGGTCAACTGCGCGGGCTCGCCGCCGTCAACGTTCACGGTGTAGAGGTGCGCCCAGCCGTCGCGCTCCGAGACGAAGTAGACGCGCCGGTTGTCCGGGAGCCAGCCCAGGGTGAACGCGCCGGGGCCGCCGACCCACGCGTCGTCGTGCACGGTGGCGAGCACGCGCGTCCGCCCCGTCGCCGGGTCGAGCGACATCACCCAGCGATCCTTGTTGTCCGAGGCGCGCGCCATCAGCACCGCGCGCGAGCCGTCCTCGTTCCACTGCAACTGGAAGAGCTGCGCCTCGCGGTCGCGCGCCTGCTGACCCTCGGTCTGCTGCGTCGGCGGGCGCGGCGGCTGGCCGGTCTGCTGTCCTGACTGTGCGCCGGTCTGCTGTTGCGATTGTGCGCCCGTCTGTTGTTGCGACTGCGCGCCGGTCTGCTGCTGCGGCGCGCCGGACTCGCGCTGCGCGGACTCGGTCGCGTTCTGCTCGGTGCGCTGCTGCACGCGCGGCGCGACCTGCGCGCGCAGCCCCGTCTCGACCCACTTGACCTCGCCCGTCGCCACGGACGCGAGCCCGAGCCGCGTGCGCCCCTGCGTGTCGCCGACCTTCGTGCGCGACTGGATGTCCTCGGTGTAGCCGGCGTCGCCGATGTAGTTGGGGACGATGGTGTTCTTGCCCGCCGCGGGGTCGGCCACCGTCAGGACGACGTACGCGCCGTCGGGCGAGAGCTGGAGGTTCGTCACCGTCTGACCCGCGGTGAGCGGGAACGGCTTGCGCCGGCCCTTGTCGCGCTCGCGCCGGCGGCGCTCCTGCTCCTCGCGCTGCTCGGCGCGCTCGCGCACCACGTCGAGGAGCCGCCGCTCCTCCCGGCGCAAAAACTCCTGGCTCTCGCTCGCGCGACCGCCCGCGCCGACCGTCGCCTGCAAACCGGCGCCCGCGCCCGCCGCCGCCCCGCCCGCCGCGGGCGGGGCGGGCACGCGTATGTCCGTGAGCTGTTCGAGCGAGCCGCCGTCGAGCGACATCACGTAGAGGTTGCTCGCGCGCGTGAAGTAGACCGCGCGCTGGTCGCGCGTGAAGCGCGCGTTCGACTCCGCCTCGACCGTGCGCGTCAACTGCCGCCGCTCACTCCTCTCGTGGTCGTAGAGGAAGACGTCGCCCTCCTCCGTGAAGACCGTCCATTTCCTGTCCTTCGACAGCTCGCCCGCGGCGGGCGGCACTTTGCGCGCCTCCTCTTCCGAGAGCTTGCGCAGATTCGTGCCGTCGGCGTTCACCGTGTAGAGGTCTGTCTCCTTCAGGCGCGGCTCGCCCGCACGCTTCCAGCGGAAGAAGACGCGCCGGCTGTCCTGCGACCAGTAGACGCCCGTCGGCGTATGGCCGACGAGGTCTGGCCCGCGCATGATGCTGTCCACGGTCAGCGCGAACGCCTTCGCCGGGGGCGCCTGCGCCTGCGGCTGCTGCCGCGCGAAGGTCTGCTGGAAGAGCAGCGCCGCGACGAACGCGCAGACGGCCGCGCGGCGGAAAGTTTGTCCTCGCATTCAGTCCTCTTACTCAGCCCGCGGGCGTGAGGGGCGTTACCGCGGGCGGTATACTTCCCCCAGCCGTGCAGGACGTGAAGTCAACGAAAGGTTAAGGGAGACTTTGAAGAGTGAACGAGCGGCGGGATGATACAACAAAACCGGAGGCCGAGTCGCGCCCCGCGCCGGGGGCCGGCCGCTACTACTACGACGACGCCACCGGCTACGAGACCTACCGGCCCGGTGACGAAGAAGACGAGCCGGAGGACGACGAGCCCGCGCGCGAGGAGTCCCGGCCGGCGGCCGGCGGCTAACGCCGCGGGCGCCCCTGGCCGATCCGGCGCCGGTCGGAGAGCGTGTAGGTGTCGCGCTTGCGCTGCTCGCCGTAATACTCGCTGTCCTCGTAGCGCGGGCAGTCGCAGCGCTCCGCGCCGTCGGCCGCGAACGAGCACCCGCCCGCAATCGTGTGGTGCTCATGCAGATGCCCGCAGTTCCAGCAAGACCTGTCGTTCACGTCGCCCACCTTTAAACGAATATTGAAAGGGACGCGCAAAAAGTACGGCGCGCGCCCCGCGCTGTCAAGGTAAAAGGCCGCGAGCCGTCAACCGTCAGCCGTGACGAGATAAAGGCCGTCTTTCACCTGTCACGGTTGACGGTTCACGGTTCCCGACCTTCCCTACTCTTTCTCCTTCTTCGGCCGTCGGTTCGAGGCGAGCACGCGCTTGCGCAGGCGGATGGACTTGGGCGTGACCTCGACCAGCTCGTCGTCGGCGATGAACTCTAAAGACTGTTCGAGCGAGAGGTCTTTGACGGGGACGAGCCGCATCGCCTCGTCGGCGGTCGAGGCGCGCATGTTCGTCAGCTTCTTCTCGCGCACGATGTTCACGTCGAGGTCAACTGCGCGCGCGTTCTCGCCGACGATCATCCCCTCGTAGACGCGCGTCGTCGGGCGGATGAACATCGTCCCGCGCTCTTGCAGGTTGAAGAGCGCGTAGGTCGTCGCGTCGCCCGCGCGGTCGGCGACGAGGCTGCCCGTCGAGCGCCCGCGCATCGCCCCCTGCCACTCGCCCCAGCGCAGGAAGATCGTGTTCAGGAGCCCCGTCCCCTTCGTCTCCGTCAGGAACTCGCCGCGGAACCCGATGAGGCCGCGCGAAGGCGTCTCGAACTCAAGGCGCACGCGCCCCGTGCCGTGGTTGACCATCTTCGTCATCTGACCCTTGCGCCGCCCCATCGCCTCCGTCACGACGCCGATGAACTCCTCGGGGCAGTCGATGACGACCAGCTCAATCGGCTCCAGCGTCCTCCCTTCTTCGACGCGCGTGATGACCTCCGGCTTCGAGACCTGTAGCTCGTAGCCCTCGCGCCGCATCATCTCGATGAGGATGGAGAGTTGCAGCTCGCCGCGCCCCGAGACCTTGAACTGGTCGGGCGACTCCGTCTCGTTGACGCGGATGGCGACGTTGCTGAGCAGCTCGCGGTCGAGCCGCTCCTTGATCTGGCGCGACGTGACGTACTTGCCCTCGGTGCCCGCGAAGGGCGAGTTGTTGACGCCGAAGATCATCGAGATGGTCGGCTCGTCCACGGCGATGACGGGCAAGGCGCGCGGGTTGTCGGCGCTCGTCACCGTCTCGCCGATCTCGATGCCCTCGATGCCGGCGAGCGCGACGATCTCGCCAAAACTTGCGCGCTCGATGGAGTCGCGCTTCAACCCCTCGAAGGCGTACAGCTCCTTGACGCGAATCTTCTCGACCGACTTGTCGCGCTTCACCACGGCGACCGTCTCGCCCTGCGCGATCTCGCCCGAGAAGATGCGGCCGATGGCGAGGCGGCCGACGTACTCGCTGTAGTCGAGGTTGGCGACCAGGAGTTGGAGCGCGTCGGCGCGTATCTCGCGCGGCGGCGGGATGGTGCGCACGATCTCCTCGAAGAGCGGGCGCAAGCTACGCGAGTCGTCGGTCAGCTCCTTCTTCGCCACGCCGTCGCGGGACACGGCGTAGAGGACGGGAAAGTCGATCTGCTCGTCGGTCGCGTCGAGGTCGATGAAGAGGTCGTAGATGTCGTTGACGACCTCCTCGGGGCGCGCGTCCTGGCGGTCGATCTTGTTGACGACGACGATGGCCGGCAGCCTCGCCTCCAGAGCCTTCCTCAGCACGAACCGCGTCTGCGGCAGCGGGCCTTCGGCCGCGTCCACCAGCAGCATCACGCCGTCCACCATCTTCAGCACGCGCTCGACCTCGCCGCCGAAGTCTGCGTGCCCCGGCGTGTCGAGGATGTTGATCTTCACGCCGCCGAAGCGCACCGAAGTGTTCTTCGCCATGATGGTGATGCCGCGCTCGCGCTCCAAGTCCATCGAGTCCATCACGCGCTCGACGTGCTGCTCGTTCTCGCGCCACGTGCCCGACTGGTTGAGCATGGCGTCCACCAGCGTCGTCTTCCCGTGGTCGACGTGCGCGATGATGGCGATGTTTCTGACGTCTTCTCTCTCTTTGTGCATCGGTGCTTCCCCGGCGGGCGCGCCGCGACATTCCCGGAACGTGCGGCCGCCCCCCTTGTCTAAAATTGCCTGAAATTTCGGGCTGAATTTAAAGGGAAATTGTACCTTGGCCGGCGTCCCCGTGTCACCCGCGCCTGACGGCGCCCGCCTGCCTCAGCGCCTCGTACAGTGCGATGCCGACCGACGTGGCGAGGTTGAGGCTGCGCACGCGCGGGTTCGGCATCGGGATCGTCAGGCAGCTCTCCCAGTTCGCGCGCAGGAGTTCTTCGGGCAGGCCGCGCGTCTCCGGCCCGAAGACGAGGCAGTCGCCCTCCGCGAACGACCACTCGGCGTAAGACGTTCGGGCCTTCGTCGTGAAGTAGAGGAGGCGCGCCGCGGGCAGCGCCTGTTTAAGGGCGTCGAGGTCGCGGTGCCGGTGCAGCTCGACCTCGGGCCAGTAGTCGAGCCCCGCGCGCCGCACGGCGCGGTCGTCGAGTCGGAAGCCCGTCACGCCCACGACGTGCAGCGGCGTGCGCGTCGCCGCGCACAAACGCGCGACGTTCCCCGTGTTGGGCGGTATCTCCGGCTCGACAAGCGCGACGTGGAACATAAGCGGCTGTGGGCCGTTAGCTGTTAGCTGTTGGCTACTTCGTTAATGCAGCATGGTTGATTGTCCGACGTGCTTGCTGAGGAGGCAAGCGTGCGTGAAGGTGGACGACGCGACGACGGCGAAGCTTAAAGCCAACAGCCAACAGCTAACAGCCCAAAAAATAATTTGGACGGCGTGCATCGGATGCAGCCGCCGTCCTAATTAACGCCCTCGCGGGCGAAGAGAGTTGTGTGCGCCGTTGAAGGTTGCGCGTACTCCCCTTGGGTTAAACTACCTCTTCTTGCCCTTGGCGCCGCCCTTTTTCGCTGCGCCCTTCTTAGCGCCGCCCGCGGACTTCTTCGCGCCGCCCTTAGCGCCGCCCTTTTTCGCTGCCTTCTTTGAAGTTGCCATAAGCTGTACCTGCTCCTTTTCTGGTTTGGTCTTCCTCACCACAAGATGCTGTGTCAATTTTTATCTTGTGGCCTAGAGTGAAAAGCGCACAACATGTTGGGATTTATAAACAGATTAAAAAAAGAAGTCAATAACTTAATTCATTCGCGCTAAAAAAAATTCGCGCGCGCCGAAGAGTTGTTTGCTCTTCGGCGCGCGCGAACGTGTTGCGTGTGGCGCGTGACTCTCTCTTAATCGCGGCGCGCGCGTCGGCGCGGCCTCAACGATAGAAGGGAGTGAAGACCCAGCGGTCGTGCCGCTCGATGCCGTAGTAGGTGATGATGGAGTCGCGGCGGCTGCGGCTGGTTACGCCGATGAAGGGGCCGCTGCTTGAGATTGAGTTGTCCTCGCCGCCGTCGTCATCGCCGATGCTGGAGCCGAGGCCGGTGACGAGGCCGGCGAGCTGTGGGAGCTGACCCGCGAGCGGCAGCAGCGACGGGTCGTTCGTCGCGGTCGGCGTCCGCCCTTCGGCGTACTCGCTGAGGTCGCGGATGAAGCGCACCAGCGCCTCGTCCCGCAGCTTGACGGTGCGCCACTCGCCGCTCTCCGAGAGCGGGTCGCGCGCGGCGCTGGCGCGCAGCACCTTGACCTTCTTCGTGCGGCCGGCGGGCGCCACGCCTTCGAGCAGCTCGTCCATCGAGGTCGGCGGCTGCTTCGCGGGGTGCAGGCTGATGTAGAGGCGGATGGCGTCGGCGACCTCCTCGCCGCGGGCGATGGCTTCGAGCTCCGTCTCGCGGCGCGCCTGCTGGCGCATGCTCGGCGCGGCGGCCATCATCGCGATCATGAGCAGCGTCATCAGCGCGAGCAGCGCGATGAGCGCGTAGCCGCGCTCGCCGGGGGCCCGTCCGCCCGAGCCGCGTCCGCCTTTTGCGTGTCGTGCCTTCATCGAGTCTGTCCGGGTGTCGCGGGGCTCAGGGCTCTTCGCCCTCTTCGGCGGGGGGCGGGGGCTGGATCGAGCCGGGCGCGCGGCCGGGCACGCCGGGTCCGCCGCGCGCGTCCACGAAGGGCATCGTGTGCTTGATGTTCAAGTCCTTATCGACGACCTCGACGCCTTTCTCCGAGATGTCCGTGACGCGGAAGCGGCCCTCGACGAGGTCGCCCTGGCGGACGCTGTAGAGCTCGCCCTTCGCGTCCTTGAGGACGGCGGTGCTGGCGCTCGGGCGCGGGCGCTTGAGGAAGCCGACGAAGGTGTAGGTCGGCGCGGGCGGCGGCATGACGTTGAGCGACGCCTCGTTCGAGAAGAGCTGGCCGTCGGGCGTCTGCACCTTGACGGGGCGCGCGCCGGGGGTGGAGATGAGCGAGGCCGGGACGGTGGCCGTGAGCTGCTGGGCGCTCTTGTACTGCGTCGGCAGCTCCTGGCCGCCGACGTAGACGCGGTCGCTGGGGCCGAACTTGTCGCCGCTGAGCTGGAGCGTGAAGCCGGCCGTGCGCGCGAAGACGCTCTGCGGCATGAGCCCGGCGAGCATCTTGTCCGGCGGCGGCGTGGGAATCGGCGTGGCCTCGGGGGGCACGGGGGTCGGCGGCGGCGGCGGCTTGACGTAGAAGGCGAAGATGTTGCGGCCCGCGTCGCCGACGCTGGCGGGCTCGGGGCAGCAGACGACTTCGGCGAGGTCGGCGGCGGCGACTTCCGCGTCGGCCGCGGGGGCCGAGCCGGGCGCCTGCTGCGTCGCCGTCGAGAGGCGCGCGCCGGCGCGCTTGTTGTTCGAGTTGGTCGTCGCCGGGGCCGGGCCCGAAGGCCCGGAGAGCATGTTGTAGACGAAGACGAGTGCGAGGAGCGGCAGCGCGATGGCCGCGATCAGCTTGTTGCGCTCGGCCGGTGTCTTTCCTTCGAAGAGTGCCATGACTTTTAATTCGCTCGCCGCGCGTGAGGGCCGCGGCCCCCGGCTACTGCGCCGCCTCGGCGGCGGCGGCCCGCCGGAAGTATGTGGCCATGTCGAGGCGCAGGCTGACGAGCGCGCCGCGCGTGGGCGCCTGCGTCTGCGGCTGGGGCGCGCCGGGCGCCTCGCCGTTGGTGACGACGGGGGGCGCCATCTGATCCGCCGCGTTCGTGTCGGTGACGCCTTCGAGCTCGACCGTGTTGATGACGACGAACTGGCGGCGGTCGCCCTCGATGTCGCGGATGAAGCGGCGGAGGTTCGGGTAGGCGCCCTCGACCGTGAGCGTAACGCCGATGCCGGGGAAGATGCTCTGCACGATGCGCTGCCCGCCCTCCTCGCCCGACCCCTGGCGGCGCGCCCGCGGCGCGTTCTCCGCGCCGGGCACGGCCTCCTGGAGCTGCGTGAAGTTGATGCCGCCGCTGATGCGCAGCCCGTTCTTCGTGATGAGCCGGTTCAGTTCTTCGATGACGAGCTTCATGCCGCTCGACGTGCTGCCGAGGTTGCCGGTCTCGAAGCGTTCGAGGCTCGTCAGGATTTCCGAGACGCGCTGCTCGGTGTCCTTGCTCGTGCCGAGGTTGGTCTGCTGGCTCGCGAGCACCTGCCGCAGGCTCGCGTCCTCCGCTTCGAGCGACTGCGTGCGCGACCTCTGCGGGACGAGGAGGAAGAGGTAGGCGAGCACGGCCGCGAGCAGGAGCAGCGCCGCGAAGGCGAGCGCGCCCAGCTCGGGCAGGCCGAAGGGGCCGCGCCGGCGCGAGGCGCGGAACGTGTCGAGGCGCGCGCGCAGGGCCGCGCCTCGCGCGCCGGCCCCGCCCGGCCCCGTGACTGCGGTGTCGTTCTTCAAAGCTACTCGCGCCCCCCCGCGTCGCTGGATGTGTTGTTGGTGCGCGCCGCCGCGGCCTCGTCGCCCGCGGGCGCGTTTCGGCCCCCGCGCCGCGCCCGCTGCACGTAGGAGACGCGCAGCCCCCACTCATAGCCCGACTCGCCGCGCCCGGTCTTATGGTTCTCGGTGACGGGGACGGCGTTGAAGGTGCCGGAGCGGTTCATCGCGTCGAGCATGCCGGTCACGTCGGTCGGCGTGCGCCCGACGACCGTGAGGTCGAGGTCGGCGCGCGTCTGGTCGCCGACCTGCGCGACCTCGCGGACGTTGATGCGCGAGACCTTTACGTTAGCCGGCAGGAAGCCTTCGAGGTCTGAGAAGAGCTGCGACCAGGAGAAGCCCTTGCGGCTGATGAGCGCGCGCGCGGCCTCCAGCGTCTGGTACTGCTCGCGCGGGATGCTCTGCCTGACGGCGTCGGCCTGCCGTTCGTAATCCTTCTGCTGCGCGCGCATGGCCGCCACCTGCTTCTCGGAGAGGTCGGCCTGCGCGCGCACCTCGTTGTAGTGGGCGAGGATGAAGACGAGCGCGACGAGCGAGGCGGCCGAGACCGCGGCGGCCACCGTCCACGGCAGGGCGCGGTTTCGAAACGGGTCGTTGGCTAAGTTGAGTCTGGAAATCACTTGCTCTTTCGCTTTCCGAAGAGGTGCGTGCGCGGCAGCCGGGGGACTTCACCGGAAGTTGAAAGGATACCCCGCGCCGTGACCGCACGCAACCGCCCCACGTCCGCCATTACACGCCCACATCGCGCCGCGGTTGCAGAAAAAGAAGGAGGCAGGAGGCAGTTGGCAGTAGGCAGTTGAAGACGAGAAGGTGCCTGAAAGAATCGGGGGAGGCGAGTTGCGAATCTCGCCTCCCCGACTGCTTCGACGGCTTCCTCTTTCTTTTAACTGCCCACTTCCCTCACGGCCGTCCGGGGGACTGGCTGACCACGCGCGAGTTGACGACGCGACCCGCGGCGTCGAGCGTGAGTTCGATGACGGCGGCGGCGGTGTCGGGGACGCGGCGGGCGGTCTGCCCCGACGCGTCGGTCGTTCATGACTTCAGCGGGGCTCGCCGGGGCCGGGGCCGGCGGGGCGCAGGTCGGGCGGGGAGACGCAGTAGGCGACGACGCGGTTGCGGCCGAGGTTCTTGGCGCGGTAGAGGGCCGTGTCGGCCAGCTCGACCAGCTCGATGGGGTCGCGCGCGTCTTCGGGGTAGGCGGCGACGCCGAGGCTGATGGTGATGCGCAGCGTCTCGTTCGTCTCGTTGGGCGCGCCGCGGCGCGTGGCCGGGAAGTGGTGGCACTCGATGGCGGTGCGGACGCGCTCGGCGGCGACGAGCCCCTGCGCGCAGTCGGCGTTGAGGAGGAAGGCCGCGAACTCCTCGCCGCCGAAGCGCGCCGCCACGTCGCCCGCGCGCAGCGCGCCCGTGATGAGCGAGCCGACCTCTTCGAGCGTCTGGCTCCCGACGAGGTGGCCGTGGTTGTCGTTGACCGTCTTGAAGTGGTCGAGGTCCATCATCAGGACGCAGAAGGGCCGCACCTCGGTCTCGGCGCGCGCGGCCTCGCGCCGCAGCTCGGAGAAGAAGGACTTGCTGGTCAAGAGTCCCGTCAGCTCGTCGTGCGCGAGCAGGCGGTGAATCTGGCGCTGGTACTCGCGGTCGATGTCGTCGAGGAGGTCGAAGCGCAGGAGCTGCTCGCCGACGGTGAGCTTGTCGCCGTCCTGTAGGTAGGCGTCGTGGACGGGCTGGCCGTTGAGGAGAGTGCCGTTGGTCGAGTCGAGGTCGGTGATGCGGTAGCGCACGTCGCCCGTGGCGGCGTCGCGCTCGACCGTGATGCGCGCGTGCATGCGCGAGGCGCGCGCGTCGTTGACGCGCACGTCGGCTTCGAGCGCGCGCCCCAGCGTCACCTCGTCGCGTTCGAGCGGGATGGGCGCGGCCAGCAGCTCGCCGCGCAGGAAGACGAGCGCGGGGTGGCGCTCGCGCGGCGCGGAGAGCCGCGGCATCTGTACGGTCGTGTCGAAGGGTTCGCTTCCCATCTCCAGGGCGGGAGGCGGTGCGCGCCTCGTGTCGCCGGGCCGCATCTTAGCGCGGGCGCGTGCCCGGCGGGGAAAAATTTTCGCGCGGCGGCGCGGGGTGTGGGCCGCCGCCGGCCGCCGCGCCTTCCTTGTCGCGCGCGCGCGCGGCTCCTATAATCCGGGCAGAAGGAGTTACCCGGAGTTGAAAGAAGAAGCGACACTGGACTGCCCCTGGTCGAATCAGGCGCTGACGGTCGAGCGCGTGTCGGTGGCGCGGCTGCCGACGGAGGTCGGCGAGTTCCGCATCGCGGGCTATCGCTCGAAGACGAGCGAGGAGGAGTTCGTCGCGCTCTACAAGGGCGAGATGAACCCCGACGAGCCGACCCTCGCGCGCATCCACTCGCAGTGTTTGACGGGCGACGTGTTCGGCTCGACGAAGTGCGACTGCGGCCGGCAGCTCCACAGCGCCATGCAGCTCATCGAGCGCGAGGGGCGCGGCGCCATCGTCTACCAGCTACAGGAGGGGCGCGGCATCGGCATCATCAACAAGATTCGCGCCTACGCCTTGCAGGACGAGGGCGCCGACACGGTGGAGGCCAACGAGCAGCTCGGGCTCGCCGTCGACCTGCGCGAGTACAGGCAGTGCGCGGAGGTGCTCTTCGACCTGGGGCTGTGCCGGGTGCGCCTGATGTCGAACAACCCCCTCAAGCTGCGCGCGATGGAGGAGGCGGGACTGCGCGTCGTCGAGCGCGTCGCGCTCGAAGTCGAGCCCGCCGACGCCGCCATGCACTACCTCCGCACCAAGAAGACCAAGATGGGACACCTGCTCGACCACATCGAGTAGAAGTAAAACCTATTCGACACAGGGACGCGGCTTGAAGAGATAATTCTTCAAGCCGCGTCTCTGTGTCGAACCCCCTACTTTCTACACGACCGTTTCAACTTCGACGGGCGCGGCTGGCCGGGGATGCCGACCTCAAGACGCATGAGGCTCGGGCGGCGCACGGGGCCGGGGAAGAAGGGGAAGGCGGCGTTGGTGAGGTAGAAACTCTTACTGTCTTTGCCGACGCCGAAGGCCGCTGACGTAGGGCCGTCGAGCCCGTCGGCCGCGTGCGGCCGTCGCCACCCGCGCGGGTGGCTTCGCTCAAATGGATCGTCCGCGCCGACCTATTTAATTCAACTCCCGACGCGCTCAAATTAAGATTACGCCCCGGCGGCGGGGAGGCGCGATCTTACCGGCCGGAGATTTTTTTACCGGGTGCCAAATTATTCCGGGCTCCCGTCCGCCCCCGAAAATCTAGACCCGGATTCATTTTTTTGGATATGATGTCGCGGGTTCGGAACGCCAGCCCCGAAAAAATCTCAAGAAATCTCGACGTGAGGAGCACACCCGAAGTGGCGCGGGCGCGGAACGTCATTTGCTGATTTCGTTGGTCGAGACGAACTGTCCTACTTCTTTCATCCGTTCTTCGTTCTGATCCGGCACAAGGTCTATAACCTGCTTTTGAAGCGGCCGCTCACTTGAAACGCAAGTGGGCCGCACCGTTCATCAGCCAGCCTTAGGAGGAAACGATGAGAAGACCCGCAATTCCCCGCGGCCGCGCCCTTGCCCTCGCCTGCGCGCTGCTCGTGTCTCTGTTCGCAACCGCCGCGTCCGCGCAGACCGGCCGCTCCACCGTGCGCGGCACGGTCAGAGACCAGCAGGGCAACGTCGTCACGGGCGCGAGCGTGACCCTCGCGGACGCCAGTAAGAACTTCACCCGCACGCTGACGACCAACGAGGAGGGCGGCTACACCTTCGCCGCCGTCCCGCCCGGCGTCTACCGCGTCGAGGTCGAGGCGCGCGGCTTCAAGAAGGTGACGGTCGCCGAGGTGCAGGCGCTCGTCGACACGCCCGTGGACGTGAACGTGGCGGTGGAGGCCGGGCTTGAGACCGAGTCCGTCACGGTCACGGCCAGCAACGAGGCGCCGCTCAACACCACCGACGCGACCCTCGGCACGGCCTTCGAGTCGCGCCGCATCGAGGAGTTGCCCCTCAACGCCCGCAACGTCGTCGGCCTGCTCTCGCTCCAGCCCGGCGTCACCCGCGGCGGCTACGTCAACGGCGGCCGCGCCGACCAGGCCAACGTCACGCTCGACGGCGTGGACAACAACGAGCAGCAGCGCGGCCTCGACGTGGTGACCGACGAGGCGTTCGCCTCCGTCCTGCGCTCGACGCCCGACTCGCTCCAGGAGTTCCGCGTCATCACGACCAACGCCAACGCCGAGCAGGGTCGCTCGTCCGGCGCGCAGGTCTCGCTCATCACCAAGTCGGGGACGAACGAGCTGCACGGCTCGCTCTACCACTTCCACCGCAACACCGTCACGACCGCCAACGACTTCTTCAACAACGCGGCCGGCCGCTTCACCCCCGACGACTTCGCCGTCCAGACCGGGGCGGCCCGCGCCGGCGACCCCCGCGCGCCGCGCCCGCAACTGCTGCGCAACGTCTTCGGCGGCTCCATCGGCGGCCCCATCAAAAAGGACAAGGCGTACTTCTTCTTCACCTACGAGGGCTTCCGCGAGG
Organism: Pyrinomonadaceae bacterium; assembly: GCA_036794905.1. Classification (GTDB taxonomy): domain Bacteria; phylum Acidobacteriota; class Blastocatellia; order Pyrinomonadales; family Pyrinomonadaceae; genus QHXN01. The sequence continues at coordinate 18,593 of DAIRFV010000066.1, forward strand.
CCTCGGAGACTCCGGTCGTGCGCGAGGTGCCGCTCCCGACGCTCGGGCAGGGCATCGTCCGCTACTTCACGGCCAACGGGTCGAGCGACGCGGGCTGCCCGGCGGGCACGCCCTCGGGCGTCAACTGCCTGACCCCGGCCGAGATTAACGCCGCCTACAGCGGCATCTACGGCGCGTCGCCCGGGCTCAACCCGGCCGCGCTCTCGGCGCTCGCCTCGGCCGCGGCGCGCTACCCGGCCAACGACGCCAGCGTCGGCGACGGCCTCAACACCTCCGGCTTCCGCTTCAACGCCAAGACGCCGGCCGAGCTGAACACTTACATCATGCGGCTGGACTTCAACCTCACCGACCGCCAGACGCTCTTCCTGCGCGGCAACTACCAGCAGGACAACGTGACGAAGGGCAGCTTCTTCGCCACCGACTGCTCGGACACGGCGCAGTGCTTCCCCGACACCGAGCCGCTCCAGATTTGGAACCACCCCATCGGCATCGCCGCCGGCCACACGTGGACGGTGCGGAACAACCTCGTCAACCGTTTCACCTACGGGCTGACGCGCACCGCGTTCAGCGATTTCGGCGACCGGACGCTGCCCGGCGGCAACGGCAACTTCACCACCTTCCGCTTCGTCTACCGCCCGACCGGCTTCCGCTCGACGCTCTTCCGCACCACGCCCGTCCACAACTTCGTCGAGGACGTGTCGTGGATCAAGGGCAACCACAACCTCCAGTTCGGCGGCAACGTCCGCTTCATCCGCAACAACCGCACGTCCTTCGCCAACGCCTTCGACGAGGCCATCGTCAACCCCTCGTGGTACGACTTCTCGGGCGCGGTGCTGACGCGCGACTCCTACGGCTCGAACGCCAATCTCTTCCCCTCGATCGCCGTGCGCTCGGACTTGCGCGACGCGCTGGCCGCCGTCATCGGCCGCTTCTCGCAGTACTCGGCCAACCTGACCTACGACGCCGGGGGGCAGCTCCAGACCGCGGGGGCGCCCACCGAGCGCACCTTCGCCACCGAGGAGTACGAACTCTACTGGCAGGACTCCTGGCGCGCGCGGCCGAACCTGACGTTCACCTACGGCGTCCGCTGGACGACGGGGACGCCCGTCTACGAGACGAACGGCGTCCAGGTCACGCCGACGGTGAGCCTCGCCGACTACTTCGCGCGCCGGCAGGCGGGCGCCGCCGCCGGCACGCCGCTCAACGAGCCGATCACGCTCAACCCCGCCGGCAAGGCCAACGACCGGCCCGGCTACTACAAGCAGGACTGGAACAACTTCGGGCCGTCGGTCGCCGTCGCCTGGTCGCCCGACTTCGGCGACAACTTCTTCGGCAAGCTCATCGGCCGCCAGGGCCGCTCCGTCATCCGCGGCGGCTTCCGCCTGACCTACGACCGCATCGGCAGCCAGCTCGCCGCCAACTTCGACCTCAACTCGGCGCTCGGCTACACGTCGAGCCTGACCGTCGGGGCCAACACCTTCAACGTCAGCGACCGCCTCGCCCCGCTCTTCACCGGCTTCAGCTCGAACGTCCGCGCCTTCCCCGTCTCGCCGGGGACGATCACGCCGACGCTCCAGTTCCCGCTGACGCTCCCGTCCGACGAGGCGCAGCGCATCGAGCAGTCGCTCGACGACTCGCTGACGACCCCGAGCAACTACAACTTCAACATCTCCTACGGGCGCGAGCTGGGCAAGGGCTTCTCGTTCGAGTCCTCCTACGTCGGCCGTCTGGGTCGTGACCTGCTCGCCTCGCGCGACATCATGCACCTCAACAACATCCGCGACCCGCAGTCGGGCATGACGTGGTATCAGGCGATGAACAACCTCATCGACCACCGCTACCGCTTCACGCCGTCCAACCAGGTCCCGACGCTGCCCTTCTTCGAGAACCTCTTCCCCGGCATCGCCGAGTTCGTCTGGGGCGACCCGTCCATCAGCAACACCGAGGCGATGTACCTCTTGCTCGCCCGACCCGAGGTCGGCGGGGCCGACATCACCGACTACACCTTCCTCCAGTCCTTCCTGGACGACCAGCCCGTCTCGCGCCTGAACAACACGTTCTTCCACCCGCAGTTCGCCGCGCTCTCGACCTACTCGACCATCGCGCGCTCGAACTTCCACTCGGGGCAGTTCTCCCTGCGCCACCGCTTCCGCAACGACCTCGCGTTCGACTTCAACTACACGATGTCGCACTCGCTCGACAGCGCGTCGGGTCTCCAGGCGGCGACCGCCTACTCGTCGGCGGGCTTCATCGTCAACGCGCTCGACCCCGACCAGAACTACGCCAGCTCCGACTTCGACGTGCGCCACATCGTCAACGCCAACTGGCTCGTCTCGCTCCCCGTGGGGCGCGGCCGCTGGCTCGGCCACGACTTCAACGGCCCGCTCAACGCGGTGCTGGGCGACTGGCAGGTCTCGGGCATCTTCCGCTGGAACTCGGGACTCCCCATCCAGACGCCGTTCCAGGCCGACCGCTGGGCGACTAACTGGAACGTGCAGTCGAACATGGTGCGCACCCGCCCGGTTGATTCTTCGCCGACGCGGCAGGGCAACGCCCGCGTCTTCACCAACCAGGACGAGGTCTTCCGCAGCTGGCGCGAGCCGCGCCCCGGCGAGGTGGGCGACCGCAACATCCTGCGCGGCGAGGGCTACGTCTCGCTCGACCTCGGGCTGACGAAGCAGTTCAAGATGCCCTGGGAGGGGCACCGCCTCCAGTTCCGCTGGGAGGTCTTCAACGTCACCAACACCCAGCGCTTCGACAACAACAGCCTCCAGGGGCTCGGCATCCAGCCCGACCCGTTCCTGCCCGACGTGGACAGCGGCGACCCGATCAGCGCGCCGTCCGACTTCGGGACTTACACCGCCACGCAGACGCCCCTGAACGAGCCGCGCGCCGGCCGCGTCATGCAGTTCGCGCTGCGCTACGTCTTCTAAACGCCCGGCGGCCGGGCCGCAGCAGAAGGGGCCGGAGGTTGAAGAACCTCCGGCCCCTTCTTTTTTTCCGCCGCCCTTAACCCTCTTACTTGCTGGCCTTCTTGCCCAGCCGCTCGGCGTCCTTCGCCGCGAGGCGGCTGCGCTCGATCACGTCGGCGAGGTCTCGCGCAGCCTTGGCTGCGGCCTCCGCGTCGAGCACGTCCGTGTTCTTGAAGAGCGGGCTGCGGACGAAGCTCATGATCGAGCGGTCGAGCGCGAGCAGCGCGGCCTTCATCCCGGCGGCGTCCTCGGCCGACTTCGGGTCGGGCTTCTTCTCGTCCGTGGCCTCGGGCGTGGGCAGCGCCAAATTCTCCCGCAGGCGCTCGGCGCGCCGGCGGATGTCTGCGACCGACTTGTTGATGAGCTCGTAGTCGGGCGCGGGCGCGCGCATCGTGGCGGACATCATCTTGTTGTTGACCTGCTGGAGGTCGCGGTAGTCCTCCGCGATCTCGGACAGCCGCAGCTCCTCGGACTTGCGCGGCGCCGAGCCCTTCTCCATCTCCCTCCTCATCTCCTCCATCATGAGCTGGCGCTCGCGGACGCCCGGCGCGCGCGGAATGGGGTCGGGCTTGGCCGGGAGCGGCGCGTGCTCCGGCTTCGGGCCGGCGGCCTGCGCGCGGGCGGCGGGCGGCGCGGCGGCGCAGACGAAGAGGAGCGCGGCGCAGGCCGCGACGGCCGGCAGAGTCGCTGTGTGCTGTCGTGTCATGGAGACCTCCTCGGGACGGTCGGCGTTTCCAGCGGGTGTGCCGAAGTAGTATATTCACACGGGCTCGTCAGGACAAATATTTCGAGGAAGAACGGCCAGACTTGTCGGAGCGCATCTACCGCGACCCCGTCCACAACATCATCCGGCTGCGCACGGACAGCGCGGAGGGGCGCCTGATGGTGCGCCTCGTCGACTCGTTCGAGGTGCAGCGGCTGCGCCGCATCAAGCAGCTCGGCCTCGCGCTCTTCACCTACCAGGGCGCGGAGCACTCGCGCTTCGCGCACTCGCTGGGCGCGCTCCACCTGATGACGCGCGTGCTCGACCGCCTCTCCGAGCGCTACCACATCTCGGAGGCGTCGCGCGCCGCCGCCCGCGCCGCGGCGCTGCTGCACGACACGGGGCACGGCCCCTTCTCGCACGTGATGGAGAAGGTCTTAAACTTCCACCACGAGGAGTGGACGCGCCGCGCCGTCCTGAGCGAAGAGACCGAGGTCGGGCAAATCCTCCGCGACTTCTCGCCGGAGCTTCCCGGCGCGGTCGCCTCCATCATCGAGGGCACGTTCCAGCCCGCCTTCCTCGCGCAGCTCGTCTCGTCGCAGTTGGACGTTGACCGCATGGACTACCTCCTGCGCGACTCGCTGATGACGGGCGCGAAGTACGGCAACTACGACCTCGAATGGATCATCAACGCCATCGAGGTTGACGAGCAGTCCGACCGCATCTACGTCTCGGCGCGCGGCCTCTACGCCGTCGAAGAGTATTTGCAGGCGCGCTACTACATGTTCCGGCAGGTCTACTTCCACCGCACGCTGCGCTCGGCCGAGGCGGTGCTGCGCTCGGCCCTGCGCCGCGCGCTCGAACTCATCAGCGCGGGCGAGCGCGTCTGGTGCGCGCCCGACACGGCCTTCGAGAAGGTCTTGAAGGGCGCCCCGCTCACGCTCTCAGACCACCTTGAGCTGGACGACGCGGAGGTCACCTTCCACCTCAAGCAGTGGCAGCGCGCCGAAGACCCCGTCCTGCGCGACCTGAGCCGCCGCTTCGTCGGCCGCCGGCTGTTTAAGGCCATCGACCTCGACATGCCCGAGGCCGAGCGCGCGGACTTCCTCGAAGCCGCCCGCTCGGTCGCCGCGCGCCGCGGCTTCGACCCGGCCTACTACTTCATCGAAGACCACGCGGGCGACGTGCCCTACTACTCCTACTACACGGCCGAGGGCGCCGAGCCCAAGTCGCTCATCTACTGCGAGGACGGCTACGCCCGCCCGCGCGTGCGCGAGATCAGCGAGGTCAGCGACGCCGTCCGGGGCCTGCGCGGCTACCGCCTCCACCGCGTCTGCTTCCCGCCCGAGGTCAAGGACGAAATCTACGCGCTCTACCACGGCGGCCCGCCGCGGACGGCCGCCGACGCCGCGGCGAGCTGACGCCGACCGGGCGCAAGACGCACGACATCCGGGGCGCGCCCCACACAGAGGAACGCTACGACCTCGAACTGATTTAGACGGAGGAG
>DAIRFV010000562.1:0-1663 GCA_036794905.1 Pyrinomonadaceae bacterium
TACCGCGCGGCCTACGGCTACCTGCCGGGCAAGCCCGTGCCGCTCGTGCTGGGCGAGTTCCTGCCCGACACGCGTCAACTCGGCCAGGACGTGGTCGTCGGCCGCGACGGCTGGCAGGCGCAACTGGCCGCCAACCAGGCCGCCTACTTCCTGCGTTTCGTCACGTCCGAACGCTTCCTCTCGAAGTACCCCGAGGGCTTGGACGGCGACGCCTTCACACGCGCCCTCTACGCCACGGCCGGGGTCGAGTTGAGTAACGAAGACCTCGACAACGCGCTGCAAGCCTTCCGCGTGATGAGCCCGACGGCGGCGCGAGCGGGCGTCCTCCAAACGCTCGTCGAGGGCGAGGCCCTGCGGCTGCGCGAGACGAACCGCGCCTTCGTGCTGATGCAGTACTTCGGCTACCTGCGGCGCGACCCGGACTCCGCGCCCGACGCAGACTTCACGGGCTACGACTTCTGGCTCTCGAAGCTCGAAGAGTTCGGCGGCGACTACCGCCGCGCCGAGATGGTCAAAGCCTTCCTCGACTCGACCGAGTACAGGGACAGGTTCGTACAGTGAATGGCCGCCTCCGTTGAGCGGCCCTCTTTGACTTCCCGGGGCGCGCGACAAAATTGTCAGCCTCGCGCCATGTGGGGACGTTTTTGTTAACCGCTGCCGCGAACACGTCCGCCGCGGGGCGAGGCAAGTCAGAACCACCCGCGGTACCGGGTGGGCCGGGCTCACGCACTGCGGTCTCCCCGAGCAAGACGCACCCACCCGCTACCGCGGGCGGTTCTGTCCGCCCTGGCGTCCCGCCAATGACCTCCGCACAGTGGTCACATTAAAGTGCGTGCCTCCGCGCAGGCAGATGTCTGAACCTCCGCCGCGTTCCACAGCCTTGACTGCTTCGCGTAGGTGTCGCTAATCAACGCCTGATTCGACAATTCTGTCATCACACGCTCCACGCCGCGACATTTGTGTTGCCGGCGTGGGCTCTCACGTGAAGCCCCTTCCAGCCTCAAACGCACTACCAACCGGGCATTAGTCTGCCGTCCCTCTCGGCGACGCGGGATGGTCTTGATTGGCACGGGGATTGTTAACCGCTGCGACATAAGCATCAGACCCGACGGCCCTTCACGAAGGCCGGCCGGCGAGGTGTCCCTTACGACTCGGACAACTCAACGCATAGGGAAAACCATGGAGGAGACTCAGTCGATGAAGCCCCTGCACAAGAGACTTATCGCTCTCGCCGCGCCGCTGTGCGTCGCGCTCGCGGCCGTCAACGCTTTGGCCCAGACATCGCCGGACGCGGGCGCCGACGAGAGGTTGGCGAAACTGGAGGCGGCGGCGGCCGGCGCGCAGACCGCCGGGGATAACGCGTGGATGCTGACCTGCGCCGCGCTGGTCCTGATGATGACGGGGCCGGGGCTCGCGCTCTTTTACGGGGGGCTCGTCCGCAAGAAGAACGTGCTCTCGACGATGATGCAGAGCTTCGCGCTGATGGCGGTCGTCACCGTGCTGTGGGCGGTCTACGGCTACAGCCTGGCCTTCGCGGAAGGCACGCCGTTCTTCGGCAACCTCAGCTACCTGTTCCTGAACGGCGTGGGCTCGGCGCCGAACGCGGACTACGCGGCGACCATCCCGCAGCAGACCTTCATGATCTACCAGTTGATGTTCGCCA
>DAIRFV010000563.1:0-1662 GCA_036794905.1 Pyrinomonadaceae bacterium
ACTTCGCGGGCGGCACGGTCGTCCACATCTCTTCGGGCTTCTCGGCCCTGGTCTGTGCGCTCGTCATCGGCCGCCGCGTCGGCCTCGGGCGCGAGAAGATGGAGCCGCACAACCTGGTGTTGAGTCTCGTCGGCGCGTGCATGTTGTGGGTCGGGTGGTTCGGCTTCAACGCGGGGAGCGCCCTGTCTGCGGGCTCGCTGGCGACGAGCGCGTTCGTGGCCACGCACTTCGCGGCCGCGGCGGCGACGCTCGGGTGGGTGGCGGCCGAGTGGGTGAGGACGGGCAAGCCGACGGTGCTCGGCGCGATCTCGGGCGCGGTGGCGGGCCTCGTCGGCATCACGCCGGCCTCGGGGTTCGTGACGCCGATGTCGGGGCTCGCCATCGGGTTCATCACGGGGCTCGGGTGTTTCCTGGCGGTGACGGAGCTGAAGAAGCGTTTGGGCTACGACGACTCGCTCGACGTGTTCGGCATCCACGGCGCGGGCGGCACCGTCGGCGCGCTGCTGACGGGCGTCTTCGCCACGAGCGCGGTCAACCCGATCTTCAAGGACGCGGCGGGCGGCGCGCTGCCCGTCGGGCTGCTGGAGGGTAACGGCGGGCAGGTGCTCAACCAGTTGATGGGCGTCGGGCTGACGGTCGGCGTCGCGTGCGTCGCCTCGTTCGCCATTCTCAAGATCATCGACCTCTTCATCGGCCTGCGCGTGAGCGTGGAGCAGGAGGTCGCGGGGCTCGACCGCAGCCTGCACGGCGAGGAGGGCTACGACCTCTCGCCCGAGCCGGCCTACGCGTTCGCGGCCGCGCCGGAGACGGCGGACGACTTCGCCGGTTACGGCTCCGAAGTCGCGCTCGAAGGCGCGGGCGGCGACTGACACGACTTAAGACCCGCGCGTGCGCCTTCTCGACTTGAGGCGCGGCGCGGGCACACTTCATCGCGGGGGCGCGGGGCGCGGCGGGAGGACGCTTAAAGGGGGTGGACTTCCTCGAAAGACTTCGCGCCCCTGCGATGAATACGAGCGATTGTTAAGACTGATAGCCTTGTGCGGTTGAGTGCGGTCGCAGAGGGATTAACCACAGAGACACAGCGGCACAGCTAAAGTCATCTAGCTGTGCCGCTGTGTCTCTGTGGTTAACGCCCTTCGTCCTCACTCATGTGACAACTAAAGTTCAAACCTTCCGGGCACCCGCCCCTTCACTTGAATGTGAGCCGAAGCGCGCGACGAACTCTTCGGCGGGGAGGCCGCCCGCCTCCGCGAGCTTGGCGACCCAGGCGTCGTCGGCGAAGTCCTTCTCGTTGATCCTGACCATGTAGTCGCGCGCGACCTGATAGCTCTCGGTGTCCACGTCCACGGGGCGCTCGCGGCCGCGGCCGGTCTCCGACTCGACCAGCTCGTTGAAGGGGACGGGGCGGAACTCTCCGCCCTGAATCATAATCATCGTGCCGGAGCCGCCGCCGTGCAGGTGCCGGAAGGCCGCGTAGCCGAGGTCGCGCGCGTACTCGGCGTCGTAGGGAATCGGCGGCGCGCAGCGCAGCTCATACCCGATGGTCTTGTCCACGAGCGTGACCTTGATGCCGCGCCGCTCCAACCGCGCCTGCACCTCGCTCTTGACCTTGCGGCCGAGGTCGATCTCGGCGACGCGGATGTTGCCCTGCGCGTCGCGGTC
>DAIRFV010000326.1:0-6431 GCA_036794905.1 Pyrinomonadaceae bacterium
TGCACGCCGCTGTGTACGACGCGGCCATCCCGCTCTCCTTCGTGCGCTGGTGGCTCGCCTGCGCGCTGTACGTGCTGGTCGCGGTCATATGGCTCATCCCCGACCGCCGCATCGAGCACACGCTCGCGGAACGAACACCCTGATGAACGGCGCACCCGACAGCGGCGTCCTGCCCTGCCTCCGGAACGGACAGCCCCGAACGGGATTGCGTTCTCTGAAAGGGCGTGTCTGCCTCACTTTGAAATCGGCGACACAACGGGACGCACAACGCGCGGAAGGCCGGCGGGCGACGCCAAGAGCGTCGCCCGCCGGCCTTCCGTGTCGGCCGAAGCCGCGGCTTGGGGTTACGTGACACAACCCGCGCCCGCGCGCGGGTCTGCGATTGACCGCTTAATGAGTAAGCGGGCGGAAGTCGCGGCGGATGTCGAAGAAGCACGGCGAGTTCACGAGCTTGTCGAGGTCGAGCGCGCGGCGCTTGAACTCGTTGAAGTTTCTCGTCGGCGCGCCGTCGGCCGGGTCCGTCACGTTGATGCCGGTCATGAAGCCGGACAGCCCGGCGGGCGTCCCGAAGGGCGCGGGCTTGATGTGCGTGAAGAGCGTGTTGGTCTCGCCCGAGTGGCAGGCGCTGCACGTGTTGAGCGAGAAGAGGTGGCGCGCCTGCCGGTTGACGATGGCCACGGTCGGGCCGTTGTTCCAGAAGGTGCCGAGCGGCACGTTCGAGTGGTTGCCGAGGAACTTCTGGCCGAGCCAGAAGAGCGGCACGTCGTGGCGCTGGAGCAGGATGTTCGGCGTGTCGGCGTTGACGTAGTTCGCCGTCAGGTCTGTATTCCTGCGCGTCTCGTCGGGGGTGAGCTTCACGTTCAGCTCCTGCAAGAGTCCGTCGAAGGGCGGCGGCAAACGGAACTCGCGCATCTGCCAGGTGTTGTCGGGCGCCGGGTTGGCGATGGCGATCTCGTTCGTGCGGAGCTGGTTGAGCGCGCTGCCGTTGGGCTTGCGCGGCGCGGCGTTGGCCTTCGTGAACTGGTCGGTGATGGCTTGCAGCGCCGCGTTGTAGGCCGCCGAGCCGAGGGGGAGGCTGCTCAGCTTGGCCCACTGGCGGCCCCAGTCGCGGATGGCGCAGCCCGTGCGGTCGATGCCGTACTCGAAGATGACGGTGAACTGCGTCGGCGCGCAGGCGACCCGCGGGCGGCCCGTGTACGGGTCGATGCCGCCGGTCTGCCTCATGTCGAGCACGCCGAAGACGAAGCGGCCCTCGCCGGCGCTGCCGCCGCCGTAGGCGGAGTTCGACCGCAGGTCTACGCGGTTGACGATGGCGAGCAGCCGGAACGGCGCCTTCTTCAAGTCGAGCGGCATGCCCGGCCCGCCCGAGGCGGCCTGCCACGGGTCGATGACGAGCTGCTTGATGAGCTGGCGCTTGGGCGCCGTCCAGCCGTTGGCCGTCGTCTGGTCGGCCATCCACTTGTCGAGCCACTGGCGCACGAAGGTCGAAGGCACGATGCCCGTCCGCGGCTGGTTCGCCATCTGCTGCATCAAATAGCCGAACGTCCACGGCCCCAACGGGGCGCCGACGTTCGTGCAAGGGTTGAACGTCCGGGTCGGGTCTTCGACGACCTTCACGTTGGTGATGACGAGCGAGCGCGCGGGGTCAACGCCGCGGGCCGTGCCGATGGGACGGATGGGCACTATCTGCCCGGGCTTCACGTTGCGGAAATCAACTTTCGGCGCCTCGCTCAAGCCCTGCTGGTCGCGCCCATCCTCGAACGCGGGCATGAGCACCGAGTTCTCGGAGGCGAGTTTATCCTCCTCGGCGGTCGAGGTCGTCGAGGCGGCGGCCGGCGCGCCGTCCGCCTCGGACGCCGAGGCGGCGCTGAGCTGCGTGCCTTCAACCTGCTCGGCCGTCGGGGCGGGTGCCGGTTCGGCGTTGAGCGCCGAGACACGATCCTGGTTGTCGGCCAGTTGGTTGAAGTCGAGGAAGATCACGGCCGAGTACATGCCGTCGCCTCCCTTCTCGTCGCCGCCCGTCCCGTCGTCGCGCAGGATAACGTCGCGGTCGTCGATGACGGTTTTGACCTCCGTGCCGACCTTGCTGTCGGCGGCGAAACGCACCAGCAGGAGCGCGTTGCCCTCGGCCGTCTCAACCTCAAGCGGCGTCGCCTCCATCGTCTCGACACGCGGCGCGTCGAGGGTCGGGTCGGCCGGCTCTTCGGATGTCTGGTAGGGGGCGGCGGCCTCGGTGCTCTGCTGCCCGGCGCCGGCGAACATGGTTCCGAACAACAGTGCGAGTGTCAGCGCGACCGCGCACAACTTCACGAACTGAATTCTTCTGCTTTTCATGTGACTGTCCCCCAGGGTTGTGAGACCGTGCGGTGAGCAGCCCGATCCGTGTGAGAGGGGACGCCCGGAGGCCGTTTCGCCTCGGGCAGCCCCCCAGTCAACCGAAAATCCCGGCGGCAGTGTACGCGGGGCCGCCCCGCCGCGACTCGGCACAAAGACCTTTTAAGATTGCACGGATGCCTGCGGCGCGTGCGTGCCCTGGGCGGCCGGGACGCTCAAAGGCTTACACTCCGGGCGTCGTCGGCTCCGTCTCGGCGCACGGTCTCTCCGGGCACACCTGGACGTGCTCTGGCACACGCGGCGGCACAGACCAATATTCAAACTGGGACAAGCTGGGAGATGAGGGACGACAAGAGAGCCGATGGCGGCGGCACCCCGCGGGGGAACGGAAGAAGAGGCGAGAGGCGCCGGATAATTCAACTTACAATTGAGAGGATGACAACGGAAGCTTACAACATTTCCGGCTAGTGTCAATTTAATTTTTTGGACGTGACAAAATCTTTTTGGACGGAGTGGACTATGGGACGCGACACACCCCGCCCGGGTGTGTCGCGGGAATATGTGTGTGGCGAGAAAGTGCGCCCCTTAACTTCCGTCAGGGGAGATACTCTAAGTTCCGTGTAAATGAGTTTTAGCCAGGGCCGCCCCTCGAACCGTTGACACGGCGCGCCGGGCCGGAATATCTTCCGTCGGCCGGCGCAGGATCGCCTTGTCCCGCGCCGGCCGCTCTCTCACCGTTCACCCCGGAGACTGAAATGCCTCCCCACTCAAGACGCGTCCTCTGCGTCGATGACGACGAGGACACCTGCACGATGCTGTGCGGCCTGCTCGGCCTCATCGACTGCCAGGTTGTGACGGCCGCGACGGCCGGCGAGGCGCTGGCGCTGGTCGCGCGCTCCCGCTTCGACCTCTACCTGCTGGACAACTGGCTGCCCGGCGGGAGCGGCGTCGAACTCTGCCGGGAGATACGGAGGTCTGACCCGTCCGCCCGGATCGTCTTCTACTCGGGGGCGGGGCTGGAGTCGGAGCGCGAGGAGGCGCTCGCGGCGGGCGCGCAGTCCTACCTGGTGAAGCCCGGTGACGCGGCCTTGCTGTTGGAGACCGTCAATCAACTCCTGCGTTGAGCCGCGCTGAGTTTAGAAAGGTCGGCGTGAACGTTAATCCGCGGCGGGTTGAGGCGGGCGGAACGTAAGGTGTGGTTCTGTTCGGCGCAGGAGGCCACCCGCCGGCCCACACTCGCCGATGCGGCGGCGCTTCGCGGAGGGTGACGGGGGAGAGTTAAGGTTGCTCTGTACAGTCTCTTCTGAAGGCTGCGGACAGGTTTTGCCCTCCGGAGTTCGCAGACAGGCACGCGCCGAGGCGCCGGCCTTTTGAAGGTGGTAATAACGAGGCGAGTGCCGGCAGTTTGCAGTTTGTTAATTGGTCTGATCGTGCGGGAGCATTCACAAGTCATTGCTTACTCTTCTGCGGCGGACTCTGCCAGAGTATGTTCACGATCATCCACTTGCCTTCGTACTTCGCCAGGTGCATGTAGTCCACGCCCCACACCGCCACCACCTTGACGCTCGCAGTCTGATCGAGGATGTCCAGGACGGTCACTTCCTTCGGCGCATCCTTCGGCACTCTGCCGGCCTTGTTGTAAGTCTTGGCCAGATTGACCAGCTCGGCGAAGGTCATCGGGCTGAAGCTGTAGGCGGTCTCACCTTTCTTGATGTAGAAACCACGCTTGACGAGGTCGGGATGTACGCTGCGTTCGATCCGCGTCGGGTCAACCCCGTACACGCCTTCGACATAATCCAACGCGGCTTGCCGCACGGCCTCCCGGTCGGCATCGGTTTGAGCAAAGCTCGTCAGCGGGAACGCCAAAGCCATTGCGAAGACGAAGGCCAACATTTTTTTCACGCCGTCACTCCTTCCAAACGGTTACAGTCCATGAATGGTGAATCATCAAGAGATGATCGTGCTACACGTCGCGGGCAAGTCCGCCTGACGCCCGGCATCGCCCGCCCGCATCGGTCCTGTCGAAGACGAGAGCCGTCGTGTCGCGCGTCGGGTGCGTGCCGCAGTTAGATTACAGCGTTATACCTCGGGGGGCGAGTTTGGTCACGTCGATGACGAGCCGAACGAGCCGAACCGCTCTGGCGGGTGCGCACGAGCGATGCATCGTGCAACAAAACTGGAGGCGCCGCGGCCGGGGAAAAAATCGCCGAATACCAGATTGACTTGTCCCGCGCGCGGAAATTTTACGCGTGTTGTCAGTGAGGGCCGACGGCGAGTCCACGCGGCCGACGCAATCATAAACTTGAAAGGAGCATATACGGACATGAAGAACATCAAGCAGGCGGGCTTTACGCTCATTGAGCTGGCGCTGGTGATCGCGGCCGTCAGCGGCTTTGCGGCCATCGTCCTCCCGGCGGTGCAGTAGCCGTAGCGGCGAAGTGTGACGGGGGCGCCGACGTTCGCCGGCGCCCCCTGCCTCCTTTAAGGTAGCTGCCCGCCGACGGCCTCGACGGTCGGCGCGCGATCCCTTCGCGGGGCAACACCGACAGATCGGAGCCATCCCCGGCGGACGCTTCCAGCAGCAACGCCTCTCAAAAGTTAAGCCGCAGTCCGAACTGAAGCTGGCGTGGGTCAAGCGCGGCGGTCGGCTGCCCGAAGCTCGGCAGCGGCGTCGCGCCCGTGCCGAAGGTGTTGTTAGGAAGGGCGAGGTTCGCCCGGTTGAGCACGTTGAAGCCTTCGGCCAGCAACTCCAGATTGGCGCGTTCGTTGAGGCGAAAGCTGCGGCTCAGGCGCAGGTCAAGCGACCCATAAACGAAGCCGTGCCCGGCGTTGCGACCCACGCCGACGGGGCGATCGTTGAAGTTTGTGTCGCCGTTGCGGTCGTTGCCCGTCAGGATGTTAAAGGGCAGCCGCGAGGCGTAGGTAAAGATATAGCCCAACTGAAAACCTCGCAGCATGCGACGCGGCCCCGCGACACTTTCGCCCGGCGGCGCCCCCAGCGTGCCGCTGACGACAAGGCGCTGGCGCTGGTCGTTGTCCGAAGGCCCTCGCTCGTCCCGAAGGTTGAAATTGTCCTGCGGCGTCGAGAAGAAGAAGTTGCCGGCGTCGTCTATCGACCTCGACAGTGTGTAGGAGACGCGCAGTGAAGAATGGCGCGCGGCCCGTTTATTGAACGTGACGACCAACCCGTCGTAGGAGGAAGTCCCCGAGCTCTCGAAGCGCGAGATGTTACCCCAGTTCGGGTCGGGGCGGCCCAGGTTCGGGACGCCCGCCGAGGCGGGCAGGCGCGGCACGTTGGCGTTGCGCGAGAGGATGAGGTGCAGGGCGCGCAGGCGCAGGTATCCGACGGAGACGGCGGCGTCACCCGGCAACCCGCGCTCGACCTGAAGGTAGAACTGCTCGCCGTAGCTGTTCACGATGTCAGGGTCGATGCGCGTGATGTTGGGCCGGGTCGGGAGCGTCGCGGGGCGTGCGGCCAGGACGTCGGGAAAGACGGGCGCGCCGGCCTGCATCGGCGAGAGCTGCACGACGACGTACTTCGAGCCGTCGCGCTGGAGCGCGTTCGACGTGGCCCGGAGCGGGATGCGGTCGAAGTAGAGGCCGAGGCCGGCACGGATGACCGTCTTGCGCCCACGACCCAGGAAGTCCGGCGCGTAAGCGAGGCCGAGGCGCGGCGCGAAGTTGTTGGCGTCCGTCTCCAAAGGGTCGGGCAGGAATTGCGCGTCGTAGCGCAGCCCCGCGTTGACGGTCAGGTCTGCGCGCGGCCTCCACTCGTCCTGCGCGAAGAGGCCGGCGTTCGGGTTCGACTGAAACTTCCCCGGTGCGCCGAAAGCCTGCTGGAAGCTGCCGTAGGTGCCGCTCAGGAAGTTGCCGAGGCTGGTGAAGGTATAGACGCCCCGGAGCGCGCCGGGGAAATCGATCAGCACGCGGTTGAGAAGCAGGTCAACGCCGGCCTTGAGGGAGTGCGCGCCGCGCTGTGTGGAGACGTTGTTGACCAGCTCGTAAAGGTCTATGTCGCGCGCCAGCGGCGAGAAGGTGGCCGTGCCGAAGTTCGCCACGCCCGAGATGTTGACGGCCGGCCCCTGCGCGTCGTTGAC
>DAIRFV010000067.1:0-23569 GCA_036794905.1 Pyrinomonadaceae bacterium
CGAGGCGGCTCTCGGTGACGGTGTCCATCGCGGCCGAGCAGAGCGGGATGCGCAGGCGGATGCCGCGCGTGAACTGCGTCGTGGTGTCGGTCTCGGCGGGCAGCACCTCCGAGCGCGCGGGGACGAGCAGCACGTCGTCGAAGGTCAGGCCCTCTTGCAGGTCGTTAGTTATCATCTTTAAAACTCCGGGTCTTGATTATAAAAGTTCGAGACCCGCACCCCGAAACTCTCCCGCGGGGCGGAGCTTCGGGGTGCGGGCCTTTCGATGCGAGAGACATCACTGCGCGAACTGCGTGTAGTTATCCTTGGTGATCGTCCAGGTCGTGGTGTCGGCCGGCGTCCGTAAAGTCCGGCCGTTGACGGTGACCTGGAGGGCGTCGGCCGAAACCCGGTCGTAGTGGAGGTTGAGGGGCGCCGTCGGCTCGTAATCCTCGGGCGTGTCGGGCTTCAGGAAGCGCCCGCGCTTCTTCTTGTCGCCCTCCTGCCAGGAGGTGAGCCAGAAGGGGCGCGTGGACTTGAGCTGCACCTTGAAGCCGGCGGCGGCCGGGGGCGGCGCCGGCGTCGCGGCCGCCCCCGGCTGCGACGCGGCGGCGGCGGGCGTCGGCGTCGGGGCGGCGCCCGGCCCTTCGGCGTCGGTGCGGCGGTAGTAACGCAGCCCGCCGTAGACGGCGAGGATGAGCAGGCCGACGATGACGGCGCTCAGGCCGTAGGTCATCAGCGGCGAGCGCGAGGTGTCGCCCATGTAGACGCGCGAGCGCTGCGGCGAGGTGGCGGGCTCCTCGTTCTGGAAGCCGCGCTCGCGGGCGGTGCGCTCGTAGAGTTCGAGGGCGCGCGCCTCGGGGAAGCCGACGTGGCGCGCGTAGGACTTGATGAACGACTTGTTGAAGATGCCGCCGGGGAGGGATTTGTAGTCGTCGGCCTCGATGGCTTCGAGGTGGCGCATGGTGATGCGCGTCTGCTCGGAGACTTCGCGCAGGTTGACGCCGCGCTCAAGGCGGGCGCGGCGCAACTGCTCGCCGAGGGAGCCTTCGGCGCCCCCTCCCGCGCGGCCTTCGGGAGCCTGTTCGGAGGTCTTGGATGTCACTGGTTGAGCGCGCCCACGGGAGAGTCCCGGCCGGTGTCCCTTCGGGGGCGGCGGAGCCCTCGGTCCGCCGCAGTAAGCTGTGTGTGCCGGGCCTACTGCCACAATATAATGTGCGTCTCGGAGTGGTGTCAAACTTCTCGGGCAGACGAAGTTAGCGCGCGTCTTGAACTTTGCGGCGCGCGGTGCTACGGTTGCGTTACACCCGGGCGAAAAGTTCAGTTCAGCTTATATAAACCGAAGAATCGAGGACAGAAGAGAATGCCTCTGGAAGCACTCGGAATGGTCGAGACCAAGGGCTTCGTGGGCGCGGTCGAGGCCGCGGACGCGATGGTCAAGGCGGCCAACGTACAGCTCATCGGCAAGGAGTATATCGGCGCCGGCTACGTCACCATCTTCGTGCGCGGCGACGTGGGCGCGGTCAAGGCCGCCACGGACGCGGGCGCGGCCGCGGCGCGCAGGGTCGGAGAACTCATCAGCGTCCACGTCATCCCGCGCCCCCACGGCGAGGTCGAGCGCGTGCTGCCGCGCAACGGCCGCACCGGCTACAGCCCCGACGAGCGCGCCATCGCGGGCGGCGGCTCGGCCGGCTCCCTCGGCGAAGGCGAACAGGGGCGCTCGCTCCCGGCCGGCGCGCGCGAGAACAACAAGGAAAGAAGTAAGTGAGGGTGCTGGGTTTTGGGTTTTAGGTGTTGGGGAAGAACGGGCTTTTACCCAACACCCAACACCTAACACCCAAAACCCATTCGGAGGGGGGCATGGCGGATAAGGATTTAGTATCCGTGCAGCAGGCGCGCGACCTCGTCGAGGCGGCGCACCGGGCGCAAGGGCAGCTCGCGCGCTTCGACCAGGCGAAGATCGACCGCGTCTGCGAGGCGATGGCGCGGGCGGCTTTGCGCGAGGCGGCGCGTCTGGGCGCGCTGGCGACCGAGGAGACCGGCTACGGCATCCCCGACGACAAGCGCGAGAAGAACCGCTTCGCCGCCGAGGACGTGTGGAACTACTTCCGTGGGCTGCGCACGGTCGGCGTCATCAACGAGTCGAAGGACGTTTTGGAGATCGCCAGCCCGCGCGGCGTCGTCGCCGGCATCATCCCCTCGACCAACCCGACCTCCACGGCCATCTTCAAAATCCTCATCGCCGTCAAGTCCCGCAACGCCATCGTGCTCTCGCCGCACCCCTCGGCCGCGAAGTGCATCAACGAGACGGCGCGCGTCATGCGCGAGGCCGGCGTGCGTGAAGGTCTGCCGGCCGAGGCCGTCGGCTGCATGACGAGCGCGACGCTCGAAGGCACGGAGGCTCTGATGAAGCACCGCCAGACGGCCGTCATCCTCGCCACCGGCGGCATCGGGCTCGTGCGCGCGGCCTACTCTTCGGGCAAGCCCGCCTTCGGCGTCGGGCCGGGAAACGTCCCCGTCTTCGTCGAAAGAACGGCGGACGTGCCCGTCGCCGTGCAGAACATCCTGACGGGGAAGACTTTCGACAACGGCACCATCTGCGCCTCGGAGCAGGCCGTCGTCGCCGACGCGCCCGTGGCGAAGCAGGTGCGGGAAGAGTTCGTCGCGCAGGGCGGGCACTTCCTCTCGGCCGCGGAGGCCGAACAGTTGGCCGGGGTCGTCACGAACGAGAAGCGCGGCCTCAACCCGGCGATAGTCGGGCGCTCGGTCGAGGTGATCGCGAAGATGGCGGGGCTGACCGTGCCGCCGGGCACGCGTTGCCTGTTGGCCGAGGTGGGCGGCGTCGGGCGCGAGTTCCCGCTCTCGATGGAGAAGCTGTCGCCCATCCTCGCCTTCTACGTCGAGGACGGTCTGGAGCGGGGCGCGGCGCGCTGCTTCGAAATCCTGTCTTACGGCGGCATGGGTCACACCGCGGGCATCCACACGCGCTCGCGCGAGGCCGCGAAGGCGTTCGGCATCGAGATGCCCGCCTCGCGCATCATCGTCAACTCGCCGACGACGCACGGCGCCATCGGGTTTTCGACCGCGCTGCCGCCGTCGATGACGCTGGGCTGCGGCTCGTGGGGCGGCAACGTCACCTCCGACAACGTCTCGCCGTGGCACCTGATGGACATCAAGCGCGTGGCGTTCGAGACGCGCGCCGTCCCGAGCAAGCGACCCGCGCGCGCGTCGCAGGCGGCCGCGTCGGCCTCGCCGCTGCAACCCGTGCCCGCGACCGCGGGCGTCGCCGCCGCCGCAGGCGCCGTCAGCCGCGACGACATCGCGAAGATGGTAGACCGCTTCCTCTCTCAACGTCAGCCGCCCGGGGCGCAGGCGCAGCCGCTCCCCGTCGCGCAGCCGCACGCCTACGTGCAGCAGGAAGTGGACGTGGAGCCGCAGCGCGCCGCGCACTCCGGCGGCGCCGCCCCGCACCCCGAGGCCGCGCCGACCGCGCAGGCCCCGAACGGCGGCGGCAACGGCGCCGGCCAAAGTCCCGCACAGGCCGCGCCCGCCCCGGCCCCGGCCGCGCCGCCGGCCGGCGACGGCGGTCAGGCTTCCGCGCCCGCGGGGAAGACGCCCTCGCCCGCCGCCTCGAACGGCAAGCGCGCCGTGGACTTCGTCTGCGAGGACGACGTGCGCCGCGCCCTCCAGAAGGGCGAGAAGATTTACACCAACGCGCGCACCATCATCACGCCCGCCGCCCGCGACATGGGCGAGGCCGCGGAGGTCTTCGCGAAAGCATGAAAAGCCGTGAACCGTCAACCGTCAACCGTGACGAGAAAGAGTACACCTCTTTCCGCCACGGTTGACGGTTGACGGTTCACGGCTCACGGCCTTTATGTTCTTAGGCAAAGTAGTCGGCACGGTCTGGTCAACGAAGAAGACGCCCGATTTGGAGGGCGTCAGATTTTTGGTCGTGCACCCGATTGACCTCGACAAGGAGCCGACGCGGAACATCGTCGTCGTCGCCGACCGTCTGGGCGCGGGCGTGGGCGAGATCGTGATGTGCGCGTACGGGAAGGCCGCGCGCACCGCCGTCGGCGACCAGGAGATGGCGATTGAGGCCGCGGTCGTCGGCATCGTCGACCGCGTGGACGTGCAGGAAGACCTCGCGCGCTCCGACGAGCTGGTCGAGTCGGCGCGCGAGCTGAGAAGGAAGTGAACAGTTTTTAGTTTTCGGTTTTCGGCGAGACCACGCGGCTGACTGAGGATTGAAACCTAAAGACTGAAAACTGTCTCATGGCTGACGAAGAACTCATCTACCGGATCACGCGGGCGGTCTACGGACGTCTGGGGGCGCAGGCCGACGAGCGGACGGTCGAGGCGCTGGTGATGGACGTGTACCGCGCGGTCGAGCCGGCTCTGGGCGGCGGCGGCGGCGGGGCGGAGGGGCGCGCCGACCGTCTCATCGTGTCCGTCTTCGGCACGGACCACCCGGGCATCGTCGCGGCCGTCTCGCAGATTCTGGCCGAGGCGCGGTGCAGCATCATCGACATCAACCAGACGGTCGTGCAGGGCAAGTTCGCGATGGTCATCGTCGCCGACATCTCGCGCGCGGGCGAGTCGGTCACCGCGCTCAAAGACCGCTTCCGCGGCGAGGGCGAACGCCTCGGCGTCCACATCTACGCCCAGCGCGAAGACCTCTTCAACGCGATGCACAGGATTTGAGAAGGTGTTGGGTTCTGGGTTTTAGGTGTTGGGGAAGAACAGGTATTTACCCAACACCCAAAACCTAACACCCAACACCCCTTTATCTATGTCGCTTCCCGAAATCTCTCGCAGGTGTCTCTCGTGCGGCGCGGCGGTGCGCGCGGGGTCGCGTTTCTGCCCGCAGTGCGGCCAGGGTCTGGAGGCGGAGGCGCGGCCGGGCGCGTCCGGCGGGCTTGAGGGGGCGTTCGCGCCCGTGCCGCCGACGGGCGAGCTGTCGCTCCCGCCGAACGAGCCCCCGCCGACCAAGGAGTGGACGCCGCCGACGAATGAGTGGACGCCGCCGACCAAAGAGTTCGCGGCCTTCGAGCAGTCTACCGGCGCGGCGCCGGCGCCGGCGCCCGAGCAGACGCCCATCGCCTTCGCGGCGGCGGTCGAGCCGGAGCCGGCCCGGGTCAGCGCGCCGCGTTCGCACGAAGAGGCGGGGCCGGCGTCCGAAGAGGCGGGCGAAGAAGTCATCGACGCCGGCAGCGCGGGCGACCTGCGCGGGCGCGTGGCGCGCGTGCGCGAGGGGACGCGCGCGCGCGTCGGGCGGATGCGCGAGGAGGCCATCGTCGTCCTCGAAGAGACGCCGGACGACTCGGGGCTGCGCTTCGTCCTCGTGGCCGCGTTGCTCTTCGTCGTCTTCCTCGTCCTGCTCTTCCTGAGCACAACCGTTCTGCGTTAGAACCCGAGGGGCATGGAGTACACACAGGCGGAAATCCTACAGACCGTGCGCATGACCGAGATGGAGCACCTGGACGTGCGCACCGTCACGCTCGGGCTCTCCCTGCGCGACTGCGTCCGCGCGACCCTGCCCGAGACGGCCGAGGCCGTCCGCGAGAAGATCGAGCGGACGGCCGCCCGCCTCGTCCCCACGGTTGACGAGATCGGCGAGGAGCTGGGGCTGCGCATCGCCAACAAGCGCATCTCGATCACGCCCGCCTCGCTCGTCTACGACCGCGCGCGCCGGGGCGAGGAGCTGCTGCCGCTCGCGCGCGCCATCGACGAGGCCGCGAAGCGCGTCGGCGTGGACTTCATCGGCGGCTACTCGGCGCTCGTCCACAAGGGCGAGACGTTGGGCACGCACGCCTTCGTCGATTCCATCCCCGAGGCGCTGGCGACGACCGAGCGCCTGTGCTCGTCGCTGAGCCTCGCGACGACGCGCGCCGGCATCAACATGGACGCCGTCCGGCGCACCGGCGAGATCATCAAGGAGATGGCCGAGCGCACGCGCGAGCGCGGCGGACTGGCCTGCGCCAAGTTCGTCTGCTTCGCCAACGCGGTCGAGGACAACCCGTTCATGGCGGGCGCGTTCCACGGCGTCGGCGAGCCCGAGGCCGTCATCAACGTCGGCGTCTCCGGCCCCGGCGTCGTCAACCACGCCGTGCGCCACGCGCCGAAGGACGCGCCGCTCGACGAGATGGCGGAGTTGATTAAGAAACTCTCCTTCAAACTCGCCCGCGCGGGCGAGCTGGTCGGGCGCGAGGCCGCAAGGCGTCTCGGTTTGCGCTTCGGCATCATCGACCTGAGTCTGGCGCCGACGCCGACGCCGGGCGATTCGGTCGGCGAGATTCTTGAGGCGCTCGGGTTCGAGCGCGCGGGCGCGCCGGGGACGACCGCGGCGCTGGCGCTTCTGACCGACGCGGTGAAGAAGGGCGGCGCGATGGCTTCGAGCGCGGTCGGCGGGATGAGCGGCGCCTTCATCCCCGTCTCGGAGGACGCGGCGATGATCGAGGCCGCGCAGTTGGGCGCGCTCACATTAGAGAAACTCGAAGCCATGACGAGCGTGTGCTCCGTGGGGCTCGACATGGTGGCCGTGCCCGGCGACACCTCGGCCGAGACCATCGCCGCCATCATCGCCGACGAGATGGCCATCGGCGTCATGAACAACAAGACGACGGCCGTCCGCATCATCCCCGCGCCGGGCCGGGTCGTCGGCGACATTGTCGAGTTCGGCGGACTCCTCGGGAGCGCGCCCGTCATGCCCGTCAACGGCTTTTCGCCGGGCGTCTTCATCCGGCGCGGCGGACGCATCCCCGCGCCCATCCACTCGCTGCGCAACTGAAGCGCCGCCGCCGCGTATCTCTTCCGGGAGGTGTCCGATGAAGAAGCTGCTGTCAGCCCTGCTCCTGTCTTTCTCACTCTCGATTCTCGCCTCCGGGCAGGAGAGGTCGGTCGAGTTCCGGCAGGGCGACGCGCTCCGCGGCCCCGTCAAGGTCGCGCGCGTCGAGCGCGCGACCTTCAGCCGCGTGGACGGCCGTCTCGTCGAAGGCCCGCGGAGCCTCGTCGTCGTCAGCACCTACACGCCGGACGGCAAGAGGAAGGAGTACGAGGGCTACGCGCCCGACGGCACGCTCCGCCAAAGGTACGTCTACGTCTACGACGACGCCGGGAAGCAGGTCGAGATGTCTTCGTTCGGCGGCGGCGGGAAGCTGCTGCTGAGGAAGGTCTCCGACCCGCCTCTGGGCGAGGAGTTGACCTACGACGGCGAGGGGAAATTGCGCGAGCGCCGCGTCGTCATCAAGCGCGCCGACGGCACGCTGGCCGAGATACAGATTTACGACGGGGGCGGCGCGCTCGTGGAGAGGTCGGTCAACGAGCGCGACAGCAAGACCTCGGTCTGGAGCACGTACGGCGCGGACGGCAAGCTGAAGAAGCGGGACGTGCACGCGCTCAACTACGGCGGCCCGCACCGCACGGAGTCGAAGACCTACGCCCCGGACGGCTCGGTCGTGGGCCGCAGGGTCTCGGACGTGGACGCCGCGGTGAGCGACCTGCGCGCGACCGAGGAGCGGGGCGGCGGCGGCGCGCCGCGCAAGACGCGCGAGACGCGCGAGTACGACTCGCACAGGAATCCGACGAAGCTCACCAGCTTCAGTTGGAACGCGGAGACGGGCGAATACGAGCCGGCCTCCGTCTCCTACTACACCGTCGAGTACTACCGCTGAGCGGCGCGCACCGGCGCCTTGCGTGTTAGCCAACCCGGCCGGCATGGAGTACGTTGACACGCGCGAACGGTAGTGTGGAAGGGGGTTCGAGAGAAGAGCATGGAAGCACTCGGGATGGTCGAATGCCGCGGGCTGGTGGCGATGATCGAGGCCGCGGACGCGATGGTGAAGGCCGCCAACGTGCGGCTGGTGGGCTACGAGAAGATCGACGCGGGGCTCGTGACGGCCATCGTGCGCGGCGAGGTGGGCGCGGTGCGCGCGGCCGTGGACGCGGGCGCGGCGGCCGCGCGCCGGGTCGGCGAGGTGGTCGCCACCCACGTCATCCCGCGCCCGCACGCAGAGGTGGGCGAGGGCCTCCCCGTCATCGACACGGGCGAGACGACGCGCAAGAAGATTTCGGGGTCGGTCAGGGCCGGGCACGACGGGGAGGGGTGAGGCGTTGGCGGAGGGCGTGCAGGCGTTCGTGCGCGCGGGGGCGCCCGGGGGCGCGGCCGAGTCTTCGCCCGCGGCGGACTCGGCGCACGCGCCGCCCGGGGCCGCCGCCGCGTGCCCGAGCTGCGGCGCGGCGCTCGCGGGAGACTTCTGCCAACGCTGCGGCGAGAAGCGGCCGGGCGCGCGCGACCTCACGGTGCGCCACTTCGTCGGCGACGCCGCGCAGGAGCTGACGAGCCTCGACTCGAAGTTCTTCCGCACGCTGTGGGCGCTGCTCTTCCGCCCCGGCCGCCTCACCAACGAGTGGGTCGCGGGGCGGCGCGTCCCCTACCTCAAGCCGCTCAACCTCTGTCTGGGCATCCTCGCCCTCGGCCTCTTCGTCTATAGCGCCTCGAAGCACGCCAACATCTTCGACATCCGGCACATCATCGAGACCGAGCCGCAGATGTCGGCGCAGATGAGGCTGCCGGGCGACGGCCGCAACTACGAAAGATTCTTCGCGGCGGCCGCGCGCCGCCAGAACGTCCCCGTCGAGAGCCTCTACGAGACCTTCAACGAGAAGTGGCGGCGCAACGTCTCGCTGCTCGGGCCGGTGCAGATACTGGCGCTCGCCCTCCTGCTCCAGGTCGTCTACTTCTTCTCGCGGCGCTACTTCGTCGAGCACCTCGTCTTCGCGATGCACTTCCTCTCGTTCTCGACGCTGACGACCGTCTTCATGTGGCCGGTCTACTACTTCACCGGCATCCACATCACGGGCGCGAGCATGACCGTCGCCATGCTGAAGTTCCTGGTGGACGTCGTCTACCTCTTCTTCGCGCTGCGCGCCGTCTACCGCGGCCACCCGGCGCTCGTCGTGCTGGGCGCCGTCGTCGTCTTCGTCGGCTACTTCGTCATCTACTCGCTGACGGGCATGGCCGCGCTGTTCGCCGCGCTGTTCACCGTGCTGCGGGGTTGAAGGGAGGGCTCTAACGCTTGGCCGAAGTCGTACAGGAGGTCGCGCGCGCCGAGCGCGCCGCGGGCGCGGAGTCGGAGTTGGCGGCGGGCGCCGGGGACGCCACGGCCCCCGACTGCCCCGAGTGCGGCGAGGCGCTCGCCGGAGACTTCTGCCACCGCTGCGGCGAGAAGCGGCCCGAGAGCCGCGACCTCTCCGTCAGATACTTCTTCTCCGAGGCCGCGCAGGAGCTGACGAGCGTCGAGCACTCGAAGCTCTTCCACACGCTGTGGGCGCTGCTGCTGCGCCCCGGCTTCCTCACCAACGAGTGGAAGGCCGGCCGCCGCCGGCGCTACCTCAAGCCGCTCAACCTCTGCCTCGGCATCCTCGCGCTCAACTTCTTCGCCTACTCGGTCTACAAGCCGGTCTCGATGTTCGACGTGGAGAAGTTCATCCGGCAGGAGAAGCGGCAGGACTCCATGCAGGTCTTCGAGCGGTTCGCGGCGAAGAAGAAGCTCGAACTGCCCGTGTTGTTCGACCGCCTGAGCGAGAAGTGGCAGCGCTACGTGTCGGTCTCGACGCTGATCTTCATCGGCGGCTTCGCGCTCGTGCTCCAGGCCGTCTTCCTCTTCCGGCGGCGCTACTTCGTCGAGCACCTCGTCTTCTCGATGCACTTCGTCTCGTTCTCGACGCTGGTGGTGCTGCTGATGTGGCCCGTCTACTTCTTCATCGGCATCAAGAACAGCGGGACGAACATCGTCATCGCCGTCTGCAAGTGGCTGCTCGACATGGTCTACATGTACTTCGCCGTGCGCTCGGTCTACGGCCTCGGCACCGTCAAGACCATCCCCGCCTCGGTCGTGCTCGTCGTCGGCTACTTCATCTGCTACGCCCTCGTCCTCCTCTCCGCGCTCGTCGCCGCCATCGTCAGCGTCGGGCTCTCGTAGGAGGAGGAGACAGTAGACAGTAGACAGTAGTCGGTAGAAAAAGAGGCGGCGCGTCTTAACCTACAGGTCGGACGCGCCGCTTCGTCTTCCTACTGACTACTGTCTACTGTCTACTGTTTCAAAATGGCGTTGTAGAGGAGCGGGTAGGTGGCGAGCGACTGGGCGCGGTACTGCGGGCGGAAGCCGAAGAGGTAGACGCGCCCCTCGCCGATTCCCACCTCGACGAGCGCGGCCTTGCCGCGGATGCGCTCTTCGCCGAGGAGCCAGCCCGAGAGGAGCGGCGTGCCCGAGTCCGGGTAGCGCGCGACGACACGGACGCGCACGAGCGCGAGCGGGTCGCTCTTGATCTCGAAGACGGGCGAGTCCTCGACCCACGCGACCGACTCGCGCGCCATCCCTCGCGCCAGCGGGTGCGTCGTGTCGAGGTGTGTGCGCAGGATCGAGCCCGGGCAGTAGAACTCCGTCCGCTTCAGCTCCGCCGTCACGTCGCGGACTGGGAGATTCAACTGCTCGATGGCGAAGTTCGACGCCTCGTTGAGCGCGACGAGCGTCCCGCCCCGCTCGACGAACTCGCGCAGCGCCCGCACGCCCTCCTGGCCCAAGCCCCCGGTGAACTCCTCCGGCATCGAACCCTTCCGGTAGCCTTCGAGCAGAGCGCGCGGCGACTGGTCGGGGATGACGATGGAGTCGAACTTCGCGCGGAGGTTCCCGGCGCGAACCTCCGCGTCGCGCAGCGATTGGTACTCGTGCCCGTAGCACGAAGCCTTCTCGAAGACCCAACGCGTCCACCCCTCGTCCATCGAAGGCACATGGGACTTATAGAGCCCCACCCTCCTCCTCCCGTCGTGCAGGCAGTCCGGCCGTCCCACGGTCATGTGCACGCGCTTGACGAACGACGCCTTGAAGGGCGCGTAGAGCGGCTCGGCCTCGACCCCCATGAGCAGGGGCAGGGTGTGGGCCGTCACGTCGTAAGGCGGGATGGGGTGGTCTTGCGGGTCACGCAGGTCTGGGTAGCGCTGGCTCTCAAGCAGCGCCTTCGCGAAAGCGCCGTACGGCTGCGCCAGCGGGACGACGAAGGCCCGAGCCGGGTAGGTCACGGTCGGATTCACCCCGGCCTTCCCTTCGACCTTGAACGGCTTCTCGCCAGCGGGCCACGCGACCTCGACCCCGCCGCGCTCAAGTATTTCGAGGAGTTGATAGGCGTTCTCCGACACCTTCACCCGGAAGCCGAACATCTCGCCGGGCCTGCGCGGGCGCACGGCCTCTTTGCCGATTGAGTAGAAGCGCCGGAGCCAGGCCTCGCGGTTGCGGGCGGCGTGCTTCAACAACTCGAACGCCGCGGTCGTCATGTAGTTCGTGATGTCGCGCAGGTGCCACTCGCCGCCGGGCCAGACCTCCGGGAAGTTCGCGGAAGGCTTGCGCGAGTCGTAGCCCTCGCCCGCGCGCAGTTGTTCGGGGCGGACGTTGACGGGCGTGGCGAGGCTGGCCGAGGCCGTCTCGGAAAGAATCCGCACGCCGCCGTGGTAGTGCGAGTAGGCGCGCGCGGGCGTCCACGCGTCGTAGGTCGAATCCCACGTGATGCCTTTGAAGCCCGCCTTCAGCATGTTGTCCGCCATCGCGCGCCCGAGTTCCGTGTAGCCCTCGACGAGCTGGCGGGGCACGTTCGGCTCGACCGGCTTCATGTAGGGCGGGAGGAAGAGGCGCGAGCCGTAGGCGCCCTGCTGGTGTATGTCGTGGACGATCTGCGGGCGCCACGCGTTGTGAATCTTATCGACGGTCAACTGCGTCTCGACCTGCGTGAAGGCGTACCAGTCGCGGTTGTCGTCGTGGCCGACGTAGTGGTGGTACAGCTCGGGCGGGTTCGTCCCCTCGAAGGGCGTGCCGAGCGTGCGGTCGTACCAGCGCTTGACGATGTCCACGCCGTCGGGGTTGAGCGAAGGCACGATGAGGACGATGGTGTTGTCCAGTATCTCCCGCACCTCGGGCTCGTCGGAGGAGGCGAGGCGGTGCGCGATGAGCATGCTGGAGAGGTACGAGCCGACCTCGGTCGAGTGGACGCCGCAGGTGATGAGCACGACGGCCTTGCCGTTGCTGATGTAGCCCGCGGCCCTGGCCTCGCGCCGGGCGCCGATCCGGCGCGGGTCTGCGAGCAGCCGCTGGATGCCTCTGTAGGTTTCGAGGCGCTCGATGTTCTCGGGCGCGCTGATGGTCGCGAGGACGAACGGGGCGCCGAGCGTCGTCTTCCCCAACTCCTCTACACGGACGCGCGGGCTCGTCTGCGAGAGGCGCCGGAAGTACTCGACCGTCTGCGCCCAGGACGCGAGCTTGCGGTCGTCGCCGGGGCGGAAGCCGAGCACGTCCTCGGGCGCGGGCACGGCCGCGGCGGCGGGCACGGAGGCGCGCACGCCGCGCGCGTGCGGGACGGGGCCGGCGTGCGGGGCGAGCAGGAGCAGCAGCAGCAGCAGCGCGCTGGAAAGAAGGTGCTTCGGCATGGTCGTCTCGTGCGTCCTGTATGAGTCTGGAAGAGCCTTGAAAAGGGTCGTGAGCGGCGAGTTTAGCACAGCGCCACGAAGGCAAAAGGGAAAAGAAGGTGTTGGGTTTTGGGTGCCAGGTGTTGGGTAAGAACTTGCTCCCACCCAACACCCAATACCCAAAACCCGGCACCTTCTTTTCCCTTTGACAGGCGAGTCCGCCGCATTGGATATTGTCTGGGCGCTGCGGCCCCGCACGGAAGGGGCGGGCCGGGCGCCTTCGAGCAGCCTGCCGCCAGAGTTTTAGACTGTAAGGAGCACCCTCATGAACAACCCGGTGTGCGCGGTCTGCGGTCACGTCAACCGCGTCGGCGCCGTCGCCTGCGAGGCGTGCGACGCGCGCCCGTACGCGGCCGGAGGCGCCGACCCCGCGGGCTCCGCGCGCGCGCACTCCTACGAGTCGGGCGGGCCTTCGTCGTGGGCCGACCCCGGGCCGGCGGGCGCGTGGGCGCCGGGCGACGCCATCCCCGCGCCGCCCTTCAAGAGCGTGGGCGACGTGCTCTCGCCCATGCTCGCCGTCTACCGCAAGCACTTCACGCTCGTCGGCATCCTCGTGCTGTTGACGACGCTGCCGCAGGGGCTCCTACAATTTTACGTCATGCGCTACGCGGAGTTGGAGGGCGACCCCGGTCCTCGCATCGGCCCCCCACCCGAGGGTGCGCTGCTGCTCTGGCTGCTGTCAACGGTGGGCACGGCGCTGCTGTCGGCCTCGCTCGTCTACGCCGTGGCGGACTTGCAGCGCGCGGGGCACTCGTCGGCGGGCGCGTGCCTGAGGCGCGGGCTGATGGCGCTGCCGAAACTCATCCTCCTGTCGCTGCTCTACTCGCTCGTCACGGGCGTCGGCTTCCTCCTGTTCGTCGTGCCGGGCGTCATCTGCATCCTGATGTTCGCCGTGCGCGTCCCCGTGGCGGTGCTCGAAGGGCTCGGGCCCATCGCCGCGCTGCAGCGGAGCCACGAGCTGACGGGCGGGTACAAGGGGCTCATCTTCATCACCTACTTCCTGTGGTGGATGCTGACCCTCGTCCTCAACTGGGTTTTAATCGGGAGCTTCGGGCGCGGCGGGACGCTCGACCTGCCGACGGTGCTCATCCAGACGGCCGCGTCGGGGATGCTCAACTCTTCGCTGCAGGTGCTGACCGTCTACGTCTACCTCGGCCTGCTGCGCGAGCGCGGCAGCGGCTCACGGGGGGGCGCCTTCGCGCGCGTCCCCGAGGCCGCCGCGGGCTGAGGGAGAAGCCGACTGCTTTCAGTTTCTCATCACGTATCACTCATCACTGACCACTATCCCGCATGGCATACACGGCACAGATCACGCGCGCGAACCCGACGCTCATCGTCTTCCTGCTCGACCAGTCGGGCTCGATGGCCGACCCGTTCGGCGGCGAGGGCTCGGGGCGCAAGGCCGACTTCGTCGCCAACGCGGTCAACCACGCGCTGCACGACCTCGTCATCCGCTGCACCAAGACCGAGGAGGTGCGCGACTACTACCACGTCGCCGTCGTCGGCTACGGCCGGCAGGTGGGGCTGGGCCTCGGCGGCGCGCTCGCGGGACGGACGGTCGTGCCCGTCTCGGACGTGGCCGACAACCCGGCGCGCATCGAGTCGGGCTACCGCCGCGTGCCCGACGGCGTGGGCGGCTACGTCGAGACGCCGGTGCGCTACCCCGTCTGGGTGCACGCGCACGCCGAGGGCGGCACGCCGATGTGCCGCGCGCTGGGGCGCGTGCGCGAGCTCGTCGAGGGCTGGCTGGGCGCGCACCCGCGCGGCTTCCCGCCGACGGTGCTCCACCTGACCGACGGCGAGTCGAGCGACGGCGACCCGACCGAGGCGGGCCAGTCCCTCATGTCGCTCGGCACCGACGACGGCCGCGTGCTCATCTTCAACTGCCACGTCTCTTCGAGCCGCGCGCGCAAGGTCGAGTACCCCGCCGAGGAAGCCGTCCTCAAGGACGGCTTCGCGCGCACGCTCTACGGCATCTCCAGCATCCTGCCGGGGAACTTCCTCGGCGCCGCGCAGCAGCTCGGCGTCCCCGCGGCCGAGGGCTCGCGCGGCTTCGTCTTCAACGCCGACCCCTCCTCGGTCGTCCAGTTCTACGAGATCGGCACCTCCCTCACGGGCATGCCGCCGCACATCTGGATGGGGGAGTGAAAGCAGTAGACAGTAGACAGTAGTCAGTAGGTTAGGCTTGAGAATGTTGACGATGACAACCGTAGGGTTCGCAATAACGAATGCTTTTCTACTGACTACTGACTACTGACTTCCGACATGAGCCACGCCTACCGCATACAGACCCGGCACTTCGTCCTCCCCAAGGAGGGGAGCACGGCGGAGGAGTGCGAGGACGCGGTGGCGTTCGACGCGGGCTCTCTGCGGTTCGCCGTGGCCGACGGGGCGACGGAGGCTTTCGACGCGCGGCGCTGGGCGGCGCGCCTCGCCGCGGAGTGGGTCGGAGCGGTGCGGGCGCCGCTGTCGGCCGGGGAGTTCGGGCCGTGGCTGAAGGAGCAGGGCGAGTGGCTGCACGCGTCCTGGGAGGGGCGGAAGCTCTCCTGGTACGCGGAGGAGAAGCGGCGCGGGGGGTCGTACGCGGCCTTTGTCGGGCTGCGTTTGGAAGCGTCGGGAAAGAAGTTGAGCTGGCGCGCGTTGGCGCTCGGCGACTCGTGCCTCGTGCAGAGGCGGGGCGGGGAGGTGCTCGAAGCCTTCCCGCACTCGAGCCACGGCGAATTCACCTCGACCCCGCCGCTCGTCCCTTCGAGCGAACACGCGCGCGCGGCGGCGCTCGCGCGCCTCGTCGGACGCGAAGGCCGCGCCGAGGCGGGCGACACCTTCCTGCTCATGACGGACGCGCTCTCGGCCTGGTAC
The DNA here is from genome assembly GCA_036794905.1 of Pyrinomonadaceae bacterium. GTDB lineage: Bacteria > Acidobacteriota > Blastocatellia > Pyrinomonadales > Pyrinomonadaceae > QHXN01. The sequence goes on from DAIRFV010000067.1 coordinate 15,356, forward strand.
TTCGAGTCGAGCGCGCGGCGCGACCCCGTGGTGGGAAAATTTGATTCTCTGCTCGCCGCGTCGGACAATACGGCCCTCGCCGAACTCGTCCGGCGCGAGCGCGCCGCCGCAAGGATGAAGGACGACGACGTGGCGGCCGTGAGAATTGCAGTAGACAGTAGACAGTAGTCAGTAGCCAGTAGGCTCTGCTTTACTAATGTTGAAGATGACAACCGTAGGGTTCGCAATGACGAATGTCTTTCCTACTGACTACTGACTACTGACTACTGACTACTGCCTACTGTTTTATGCAGAACGCGACGACAAACTTCTGGCCCTCGGCGCGGAATTACGCGGAGGCGGTGCAGTGCCCTCTGGTCTGCTTCGAGGAGCCTTCGCTGAAGCGGATGCTGCCGGCCGTGGATCGGTTGGGGATGCCGCTCGTCACGTCGGGGCAGTTCGCCTACGTCTTCAAGTTGAACCCCGGCGACGGCGGCGGCGAGGCCCTGGCCGTGCGCTGCTTCCGCGGCTTCCTCGGCGACCGCGAGGAGCGTTACCGCGCGCTCGACGCGCACCTCAACGCCCACCGCATCGCCGCGCTCCCGCGCTTCAAGTATTTACCGAAGGGCATCCTCGTCGCGGGGCGCCGCTACCCAGTCCTCGTCATGGAGTGGGTCGAGGGCTCGACGCTCGACGTGTATCTGGACGAGGCCGTCGGCCGCCGCGACGCGCTGCTGCACCTCGCCGACGAGTGGGTCAGGCTCATCACCGCGCTGCGCGAAGCGGGCATCGCGCACGGCGACTTGCAGCACGGCAACATCATCGTCGAGGGCGGGCGCCTGCGCCTCGTAGACCTCGACGGGATGTTCGTCCCCGCGCTCGCGGGGTTCAGGGCGAGCGAGGTCGGGCACCAGCACTACCAGCACCCCGCGCGCGACGTGGCGCACTTCTCGGCCGACACCGACAACTTCTCCGCGCTCGTCGTCTACCTCTCGCTCATCTCTCTGGCCGAGCGCCCCGCACTCTGGCGCGAGCACCACGACGAGAACCTTCTGTTCACGCGCGCGGACTTCGCCGACCCCGCCGCGTCCGCGCTCTTCCCGAAGGTGGAAGAGATCGGCGGAGAGCACGCCCGCCTCGCCGCGGCGCTCAGGGCCGCGTGCACCTCCGACCCCGCGTCGGCGCCGCCGCTCACGGAACTCGTCGCGCCGCGCTCGACGCTCCCCGGCTGGATGAACGCGCCCGCGGACGTGGAGGTGCGCACGCGCACGCGCGAGGTGGTGCGCCGGCCCGCGCCCCTGCCGACCGACCTCGACGACCGGCTCTGGCCGCCGAAGACGTGGCGCGGCGAGGCGCCCGCGTCGCCCGCGTCGGCGACCGTCCAGGGTCTCTTCAACACGCCGGGCGCGGGGGTGCCGGCGCGGGTCGTGCCGCGCGACCCGGCCGACCTGTGGGGCAACACCTTCTACTTCGCGAAGAGCGCCTTCGGCGACTCCTACGGCTACATCTGGTGGATACCGCTGCACAACTTCATGCTGCGCTACGTCTGGGCGGCGATGGGCGCCGAAGGCTTCGCGGGGATGATGCTGACGCTGTTCACGCTCTGCGTGCTGCTCCTCTTCTACGGCCTCTTCCGCGCGGTCTACTACGCCGAGACGGCGACGACGGCGCTCCCGGCGGGCGGCGCCCCCGCCCCGGGCCTCGGCCCCGCGCGCGCCGCGGCGAACTTCCCGGCCGCGGCCCCGCCGCCGCCGCTCTTCGCCCCGCACGCGCCCGCCTCTCAGCCCGCGCCCGCGACCCGCGCGTCTTCGGCGGCCGCCCGCCCCGTCGTCGGCAACCGCAGCCTCGGCATCTACCACCTGCCCGACTGCGACTGGGCCGCGCGCGTCCCCGCGCGCCAGCGCGCGGACTTCGACTCGCCGGCCTCCGCCCACGCCGCCGGCTACCGCCCGTGCCGCGTCTGCAAACCCTGAAGGGCGTGAACCGTCAACCGTCAACCGTGACGAGAAAGAGCCGGTCTTCTCTCGTCACGGTTGACGGTTGACGGTTCACGGTTCTGTTCTTGCTTCGGCGCGGCGGGCGAGTGTAGAGTAGCGCCGCCAGTCTCCTTAACGACTCTTCCCCTGTAGCTCTAGCGAGAATCTGTCGGAGGTCACACCTGATGTCCACTGATGCCGTTGACCGCGAGCGCGCCGCCGAGGCCGTCGAGTACCCGGATCGGGTCGGCTTCAAGCCGTCGAACCCGTACCTCGACGTCTTCCGCCCATTCATCCCGGCCGGGGCGCACCTGCGCGAGTTGACGCCGCTGCCGCTCATCGTCGGCACGCTGCTGGGCGTCGTCTTCGGGGCCTCTTCGCTCTACCTCGTGCTCAAGGTGGGCTTGACGGTGAGCGCGTCCATCCCCGTGGCGGTCATCTCGATCACGCTCTTCCGCCTGCTCTCGAAGATCGGCCTGCGCGACGCCACCATCCTGGAGAACAACATCGTGCAGACGGCCGGCTCGGCCGGCGAGAGCATCGCCTTCGGCCTCGGCGTGACGATGCCGGCCATCATGATCCTCGGCTTCGATCTGGAGTTGACGCGCGTGACGCTCGTCGCCGTCCTCGGCGGCCTGCTCGGCATCCTGATGATGATTCCGCTCAGGCGCGCGCTCATCGTCAACCAGCACGGCTACCTCAAGTACCCGGAGGGGACGGCCTGCGCCGAGGTCTTGAAGGCCGGCGCCTCGCGCGAGTCTCTGGACGCGGCGCACGCGGACGGGACTTCGGCGCGCGTCGCCGACGAGGCGACGACCGGCGGCAAGATCATCTTCGCTGGCTTCGGCGTCGGCTTCCTCTACTACGGCCTCCAGCGCGTCTTCAAACTCTGGAACGAGGAGCCGACGAAGGAGTTCGGCGCGCCGTTCGAGCGCGCCTCGGTGGCGATCGAGAACAACCCGGCGCTCCTGGGCGTCGGCTACATCATCGGGCCGAGAATCTCTTCCATCATGTTCGGCGGCGGGGTGCTTTCCTACCTCGTGCTGATCCCGATGATCTACCTCTTCGGCGCGGGGCTCACCACCCCGCTCGCGCCCGAGACCTCGAAGCTCATCGGCGCGATGAGCGTCGGCGACATCCAGAAGAACTACGTCCTCTACATCGGCGCGGGCGCGGTGGCCGCGGGCGGCATCATCAGCCTGCTGCGCTCGCTCCCGATCATCTGGCACGGTCTGAAGGGCGGCCTGGCCGACCTGCGCGGCTCGCGCGACGCGACCGCCTCGGACGCCCCGCGCACCGACCGCGACCTCTCGATGAAGTTCGTCATCGGCGGCATCATCGTGCTGGTCGTGACCATCATGCTCTTCCGCGCGCTCAACATGAATTTGCTCGGCGCGCTGCTCATCATCGCCTTCGGCTTCCTCTTCGTCACGGTCTCGTCGCGCCTGACGGGCGAGGTCGGGTCTTCGTCGAACCCCATCTCGGGGATGACGGTGGCGACGCTGCTCTTGACGTGCCTCGTCTTCCTCATCCTGGGCTGGACGACGCCGCCCTACTTCGTGACGGCGCTCTCGGTCGGCGCCATCGTCTGCATCGCGTCGTCGAACGGCGGCACGACCTCGCAGGACTTGAAGACGGGCTTCCTCGTCGGCGCGACCCCGAAGGCGCAGCAGATCGCCATCCTCGTCGGCGCGCTCGCCTCGGCCCTGCTGCTCGGGCCGATGCTGTTGCAGCTCAACCAGGGCTCGACCGTCTACATGCCCGTGGCGGGGCACGCCGACTTCCGCTTCGCGCCGGACTTCCGCGTCCCCGCGCAGGCGCTGGAGCAGTCGGGCGGCGCGCCCAAGCGCGAGCGCGCGCGGTTCCACGACGACCAGACCGAGTACACGGTCTGGCACAACACCGACGCGGCGAGCGGGCCGGCCGGGCGCTACCTCGTCAACGACCAGGGGCAGCCCGTCTACCTCGTTGACCCCGGCATCAACGGCGTCTACAAGAAGACGGCCGACGGCACCTCCGTGGACAAGTTCAACGCGCCGAAGGCGACGCTGATGTCGTACATCATCAAGGGCATCCTCAGCCGCGAGCTGCCGTGGGGGCTCGTCCTGCTCGGCGTCTTCATCGCGGTGGTGCTCGAGCTGGCGGGCATCCCTTCGCTCGCCTTCGCGGTCGGCGTCTACCTGCCCATCTCGGCCTCGGCGCCGATCTTCGTCGGCGGCGCGGTGCGCTGGCTGGTTGACCGCTACACGCGGCGGAAGTTCGCCGCCCGCGAGTACACCGAAGAGCAGCTCGTCGCCGAGGGCGACAAGAGCAACGGCGTGCTTTTGGCGTCGGGCTACATCGCGGGCGCGGCGCTGGCGGGCGTCATCTACGCCTTCCTCAACGTGAAGGAGGACATCCGCACCTGGCTCGGCGGCTGGGAGGAGTGGGCCACCGAACACAACCCGCTCTTCGCGGGCGACTACTCAAGCCTGTGGGCCATGCTCCCGTTCCTCCTGCTGGCCGTCGTGCTCTACGCGGTCGGGCGCGAGTGGCTGCTCGCCGCGCGCCGCCCGCCGCTCGACGAGCGCTGACCGGGGCCGCCTCGCTTGACCCCGCGCGCGCGCGGGTGGAAAAATGGCTGACTGCGGGCGTCGAGAGTCTCCCGCAGTCAGCCGTTCTCTTACATAGCGGTCAGAACCACCCGCGGTAGCGGGTGGGCCTGTGACACCCGAGAGCGTCGTATGACAAAGACCCACCCGCTACCGCGGCTGGTTCTGACCCGGTCACACGCCGCAGCCCTCCCCCGGCAGCCTTGCCGAAAGACTTACCCGAGATGAACAGACCGACCAGACCGAAACCTTTCGCGCTCGCGCTCTGCCTGCTCGCCGCCGCGTCCTTTCAGGCGCTCGCGCAGGCGGGCACGCAGACGCCCGCCCCCGCCGCACCGACGACGCCCGCCCAGGTCGTGCGCGCCTACTACACCGCGCTCAAGGAGGCGCGCGTCCGCGACGCGATGCTGCTCTCCGTCCTGCGCCCGGCCGTCGAGGCGCTGAGCCCCGAAGACCTCAAAGACCTCCAGGTTGACTTCGCGCGCCTGGCCGCGACCGCGCCGGCCGACTTCGACATTACGGGCGAGCAGATCAGCGGCGAGGAGGCGACCGTCTTCGTCAGGACGGGCGACGCCAAGGCGCCGAAGGTCGATCCCGTCAACCTCATCCGCGAGCGCGGCGCCTGGGTCATCGGCGACCCGGCGAGTGCCGCCGAGGTGAAGAAGCTCGGCAGGAAATTCTTCTTCGAGAAGCGCATCGAGGCGCACGAGCAGGACACCGAGGACATGCTCCGCCGCATCCAGGCCGCGCAACTCGCCTACTCGCTCCAGCACGCGGGCGGCTTCGGCGACCTGAACGCGCTCGTGCGCGCGGGCTACGTCCCGCAGGACATCCTCGGCACGGAGACGACCGGCTACCGCTTCTCAGTCCAGGTCGCCGCCGACGCCAAGTCCTACACGGCGCGCGCCGAGCCCGAGCGCTACGGGCGGACGGGCCGCCTCTCCTTCTACCTCGACAAGTCCGGCATCCAGAAGAAGGACACGGGCGGCAAGCCGCTCTCGCCTTCCAAATAGGGGCGGGCGCCGGACGCGGCCCGACGAGAAGACGATGAACCTCGCGCTCACTCTGGCGAAGTGGCTGGCGCCCGCGGCGGCGCTCTTCGCGCTCGCCTGCGCTCTGCTCGCGCCGGCCGAGGCCGGGAGCGCCCGCCCGACCCCCGCCCGCGCGCAGGACAACCGCGCGCAGCAGGAAGAGGCGAAGCCGGACGAGCTCCCCGACGACTCGGTCGTGCGCGGCCGCGCCCTCTACGACGGCACGAGCCGGCCCGTGCGGCGCGCGCGCGTCCTGCTCATCACAGACGGCGGCGCGCGCGGCGAGTACTCCGCGCTGACGGACGCGCGCGGCGACTTCCAAATCCCGGGCGTGCGCGCGGGCAGCTACTTCGCCTTCGTGGACGTGCCCGGGGCGCTCTCGCCCGTCGGCTTCATCAGCCTCGACGAGATGCGCGCCGCCAACGGCGCGCCCAACCTCGGCGAGGGGCGCAAGTACTTCGACCCGGTCGAGGTCGATGGTAAGCAGGACGTGAACGTGACGGTGCGCGCGCGCCGCGGCGCCTCCGTCGCGGGGCGCGTCTCCTACGCCGACGGCGACCCCGCGGTCAACGTCACCGTCCACCTCCTGCGCCGCGCCGCCGACGGCCGCGTCCAGAAGTACCTGGCGGGCGCCAACGTCGCCGCGCTCGCGGGGCTGCGCACGGACGACCGCGGGGTGTTCCGCCTCGCGGGGCTGCCGCCGGGCGAGTACCTCATCGGCATCACCGAGTCGGTCAACCACGGCGCGCCGGACGGGGGCGCGGGCTCCCACGTCGAGGACTTCCCGAACATGCTCCGCGGGATGTTCGGCCAGCAGTTGCTGATGACCTTCTACCCCTCCGCGACTAACGTGAAGGAGGCCGGGGTCATCAAGGTCGAGGTCGGCGACGAGCGCGCCGACGTAGACGTCACCATCCCCGAGCGCGAGCTGCGCGCCATCTCCGGCGTGGCGCGCGCGCGCCGCGGCGGGCGGCCCGTGGCGCGCGCCCGCGTCACCATCGTGCGGCGCGAAGACCCGCTGGCTTCGCGCCTCGCCACGCCCGCCGCGTTCTACGAAGCCTACGAGCTCGCGCAGAACGGCACGACGGCCGACGAAGAGGGGCGCTGGCACTTCTCGGAGATTCCGGACGGCCCCTACACCATCCACGTCAAGCCGCCCGAGGAGTACGAAGGGGCGCCCATCAACTACAACTCGAACCTCTCCCCGCCTGCGTCGGCCGGGAACATGAACGGCGCCGCCTACAGTCCCCCGCGGCGTCGCCGCCCCTACGCGCCGACGCGCCGCAACCTCGACGTGTCGGGCGACGTGACGGAGTTCGTCGTCGAGGTCGCGGACGGGGGGCGCATCGCCGGGACGATTTCGATTGAGGGGGAGAGCGCGCCGCGGTACTCGTACGTCTCCGTGCAGCGCGCGGGCGGGGGCGCGCCCGAGGAGGCGGGCATGCATTCCGCGCCGGCCGAGGGCGGGCGGTTTACCGTCGAGGGGCTGCCCGCGGGCAAGTTCTTCCTGCTGCCGAACGTCGGCGGCTCCGACGACTCCCGCCTCTACCTCAAGTCCATCAGTTGGAACGGCCAGGACCTGCTGCGCGAGCCGCTGGAGCTGCCCGAGGGCGGCTCGGCGGAGGGCGTCCGCGTCGTCTACGCGCGCAACCCCGCGACGCTGCGCGTGAACGCCCGCGCCGCCGACGGCAAGCGCCCGGCCGCCGACCTCTTCGTCATACTCGTGCCCGCCGACATCTCGGGGTGGTCGGCCAACTCGCCCCCGTACTTTTGCACGACGGGACGGGACGGCGTCTGCCCCATCAACGCGCCGCCGGGCGAGTACCATGTGGTGGCGCTGCGGAACGCGCCGCCCGGCGCTTACGAGCAGGAGGTCAGGCGGCGCGCCGCGGCCGCGCCGCGCGTCACCCTGCGCGAGGGCGAGACGCGCCAGTTGGAACTGGAGGCGCCCGACAACTGAGTCGGCGGCGCAACATTATGTTTGCGCGGGGCGCGCGCGTGCGTCTACAATCGCAGCCGCGGCCGGTGAACGGACTCACCTCCGGAAGGGCAAGGCCGCCGGGTGCCCCGCCTCCTCCGCAGTTCAGCTTTCAAACACAGTGACCGCGCCACGCGGGGCGCGCGACGCTTCTCCCCACAGACGCCGGCCCCGCCGGGGCCGCGCGAGGAAGAGATGTCGGAGCGACTACGCACAATTGCGAGCCGCCTGCGCGAGTTCGTGGGCAACCGGCGGTGGTCGGCGCGCCACCGCGTGCGCCTCGCGGTCTTCGTCTCGCTGCTCGACTCCAGCCCAGGCGCGCCGCCCGCCGCGGGCGTCGCCGGCCACACGCTTGACGCCAGCGAGAGCGGCCTCGGCGTCGTCCTCCCGGTCATACACCTCGGCGGCCGCTATCTCGTCGGCGACGGCGTCACGCTCCGACTCACGCTCAAGCTCGGCGAACGGAGCGCGCGGCTCTACGGCACGCCCGTCCGCTACGAGCGCCTCGAAGAGGGGGAGGACGGGCAGACCGACCCCGGCTTCCTCCTCGGCATCCGCCTCAACGAGGACGGCGACCGCGCACTGTTTGCGGAGTATTTGAAGAGCATAAAGAAGTAGCAGGGCGTGAACCGTAGACCGTAAACCGTGACGAGAGAAGA
>DAIRFV010000068.1:0-5226 GCA_036794905.1 Pyrinomonadaceae bacterium
CGCTCGCCGGCGTCTGTGATCTCCTGCTGCTTGACGTTGGTGACGGTGACGACCACGTCGAAGGGCGCGATGGCGCGCGGCCAGACGATGCCGTCGGCGTCGTGGCTCTGCTCGACGGCCGCGGACATGATGCGCTCGACGCCGATGCCGTAGCTGCCCATCACGACGGGCACCTCCTTGCCCTCCTGCGTCAGCACGCGCGCGCCCATCGACTCGGAGTACTTCGTACCCAATTTGAAGATGTGGCCGATCTCCATCGCCTTGAAGATGTCGAGCGTGCCCGCCTCGCAGGCGGGGCACGCCTCGCCCTTCTGCACGGTGCGGAGGTCGGCCCAGAGGTCGGGCCTGATGTCGCGCTCGATGTCCACGCCGCGCAGGTGGTGGTCGTCCTTGTTCGCGCCGGTCGTCATGGCGCGGCGTCCTTTGAGGGAGGAGTCGGCGACGATGCGGGGCTGCTGCTTCGACGCGGCGGGCTTGTCGCGCGCGCCGACGCCGCCGAGGCTGCCGGCCGAAGCGCCGAGCAGTTCGCGTATCTCTTCGGGGTGCGCGGCGCGCACCTGGGAGGCGCCGAGCGAGTCGCCGAGCTTGACCTCGTGCAACTGGTGGTCGCCGCGCAGCAGCGCGAGCACGGGGTACTGCTCCTGCGTCGCGCCGTCGGTGGCGACGTAGACGAGCGTCTTGATCTGGCGGGAGGCTTCGGCGCCGCCGGGGAAGGTCACGAGGTCTTCGATGGTGCGGACGCCGGGGGTGGGGAACTCTTCGGGCGCGTCGAGCCCCGCCTCGTCTTCGATGGGGGGAATCCGCGAAGTCGCCTTCTCAAGGTTGCCGGCGTAGCCGCAGGATTCGCAGACGGCGATGAAGTCCTCGCCGGCGTTGGTGCGCGCCATGAACTCGTTCGACTCAGAACCGCCCATCGCGCCGGACGAGGCTTCGACGATGTGGTACTTGAGGCCGCAGCGGTCGAAGATTTTCTGGTAAGCCCCGCGCTGGTCTTCGAAGGACTTGTCGAGGCCGGCCCTGTCCACGTCGAAGGAGTACGCGTCCTTCATGATGAACTGGCGCAGGCGCATGAGGCCGGACTTCGGGCGCTCCTCGTCGCGGAACTTGGTCTGTATCTGGTACCAGACCTGCGGGAGCTGTTTGTACGAGCGTATCTCGTGGCGCGCGATGGTGGTGAAGACCTCCTCGTGCGTCATGCCGAGGCACATGTCGGCGCCCTTGCGGTCGCGCAGGCGGAACATCGTGTCGCCCATCACCTCCCAGCGGCCCGACTCCTTCCAGACCTCGGCGGGGTGGAGGGCGGGCAGGAAGAACTCCTGCGCGCCTATCCGGTCCATCTCCTCGCGGACGACCCTCATCGCGCGCTGCGCGACGCGCCAGCCCAGCGGGAGGAACGAGTAAATCCCCGCGCCGAGCTGGCGGATGAAGCCCGCGCGCAGGAGCAGACGGTGCGAGACGACCTCCGCGTCGGCGGGGTCTTCGCGAAGCGTGGGGATGAAATAATGTGACCAGCGCATAAGACTTTAGTTCGACTCTCCTTGTGAACGGCGGGCGACCGAAAATGAACCGCCATTTTCGCGCACCGCCCGCGCCGAAAGCAAACACGCGGGCGGGCGGGCGGAAAGATTAACCGCCGCGGACGCGGAGACACGGCTTGAAGTCTGATTGCTTCAAGCCGTGTCTCCGCGTCCGCGGCGGTTAACTCTGACGAGGGTTTCACCCGGCCGCCGTCAGAAGACGATCTGGCCGAGGTGCGCCAATTCATCCACCGTGTCGGCCTCCTGGTTGTTCTTCGGGTCGAAGGTCTTCAGGTTGCCGAAGCCCAGGCCGGTCAGCCCCTCGATCTTCTTGACGGAGACCTGGTAGGTCTTGTAGGCGCCGAAGACGAACGCCTCGTCGAGGTTCCTGATGAGCGACGCCTGGCTGAGCAGGTAGGCCGTCGCCGAGAGCTTGCCGCCGGGCCTGACCATGACGACCACCTTCCAGAACTGGCGCGGGAGCCGGTAGCCGCGGTACTCGGGGTCGTTGCCCGCGAAGACGGGGCCGGTGAAGACCGAGACCTTGAAGTCCTCGGCGTCGGCGTTGTCGAGGACGTAGTCTTCGAGCCCGGCCCACGTCTGCTGGTTCTGGTTGAAGTCCTTGTGCTGCGGCGAGCAGTTGGTGAAGTGGAACGTGTCGTCGTTGGCGACCTTCGCCAGAGGCTCGGACGCGCCCCAGGCCGGGTCGAGCCGGCGCACGAGGTGGCCGCGGTCGAGGTCGTTGCCGGCGTAGAGGTCTTCGCCGTTCTGCTCGGAGGCCTCGATGCGCGGGTCGCGGAACCACCTGTCCTGCTCGCGCCTGACGCGGCGGCTGAGGCGGCCGTCGATGTTGACGGCCGTGTAGAAGGCCATCCGCCGCTCGCGGTTCATCACGACGCTGTAGTGGTGGTAGGGCAGGACGTTTCTGTCGGCGCCCGGCGCGGCCCTTTTGTTGACCGCGGCCTTCGCCTTCAAGGCGTCCGAGAGGCGCGGAAGCGCGACGGCGCGCGGCCCCGTGCCGAGGAAGTTCTGGTCGTAGCCCTTGCGGTTCGAGTAGTTCGGGTCAATGCTGACCGCCTCTTCGGTCGAGGGCGGCGCCGGGTCGCCCGGGGCGGCGACGGCGATGGTGTGCCCGTTGCCGGACGAATGGCCGTTCGTGACCGCGCCGCCGAGGCTGATGGTGACGGTCAGGGGCACGTCGATGCTCACCGTGCCGCCCTGTGCGGCGCGGACGCCTGCCTGTGTCGCCGCCGCGGGCGTCTCAATCGAAGTCTGGACGCCCGCGCCCGGCTGGTTCGCGTTGGTCGTTACGTCACTCATCGGTCTGTCCTTTCCGTTGGAGCCCGCCGCCGCCCCGCCGCCGTTCCCCGCGGGCGCGTGGGCCGCGGCGGGCGAGTGGACGAACGAGGGGGTCGGCGAGGGGATGGTCGAGAGGATGGCCGCCGGGACTGGTGAGGTCGCCGCCGTCTCGCCCTGCGCGCGCTGGATGCTGTCGAGGAACTCGCGCGCGAGCCGGTTCTGGTAGCAGTTCTTCTCCACGTCCTGGACGATGCAGCTCACGCGGACGCCCTCGTTGGCGATCCACTTGACGCGGCTCTCGTCCATCGTCGCCGAGTCCCAGATGTGGCCGTCCACCGTCAGCCAGTTGCCCGCGGCGTCTTTGGCGGGGACGCCCGAGTGGTGGAGCGCGACGATCTGCCACTGGTCGTTGAAGACGGGCGAGCCCGAAGAGCCGGGGGCCGTGTCGGTCATGTACCAGAGGAAGAACTCGTCGATCTTGAGCAACTGGTTCTCGCGCACGGCGATCTGCTTGGGGTTGCCGCCCGGGTGCTGGATGATCGTCAGGCTCTCGCCGGGCGAGACCTTCCCGACCTCGCGGTTGAGCCGCAGCGCGCCGTACTGGGAGAGCGAGGCGCGCCCCGACTGCGACGCCTCGGCCACGGCGACGACGGTGAAGTCGAGGTCGCGGTTCGTGTAGAAGAACTCGTCGGGGCGCAGGTCGAAGTCCTCGGTCGGCAGCAGCCGGCCGCGCGTGTCGAACTGGTAGTTGAACTGGAACTGGCTGTGGCGCGCGACCTCCGCGTCGCGGAGCACGTGGTTGTTCGTCAGCATCAGGCGCGGCGAGATGAGCGAGCCGGTGCCGAAGCCGAGCGGCTCGCCGTCCGAGCCGATGACGACGACGCGCCCGACGGCCGCCGCCGCGAGCAGACCCTTGTCGAGGTAGTTGATGTTGAGCAGGTCGTTGCCGTTGATGATGCGTTCGAGGTCGAGGCGCGCCGACTCGCCGCCGGCGGAGGCCACGACCTGCGCGACGCGCCTCTGCTGGCGCTCGGGGGTGTCGTTCTGGATGGGGGGCGCCTGGCCGAGGCTCGCGCGCACCCGCTCCGGCTCGAAGTTCAGACGGCTCTCGGTCTCCCTGAGGCGTCTCTCGTCTAAAAGCATGGGGTCGAAACTCCTTTCCCTGCGTGGGGCGTTTGGTGTGGAAGAATGTTGGCGGCGGGCGCGGGCGCGCCCGGACGAAATCCTTCTCATAAACAGACGACCCGAATGGCCCGCGAAACACACACGCGGCGGCGCGAAATTTTTTCGGGCGGCCGGAGGGGCCGCCCCTGTGCGAGAATTCGCGCATGAGGGTCTTGATCGTCGGGGGCGGCATCGGGGGCCTGGCGGCGGCGCTGGCGCTGAGGCGGGAGGGGTTCGAGCCCGCCGTCTACGAGCGCGCGCCGGAGTTGCTCGAAGTCGGGGCGGCGATTGCCGTGTGGCCGAACGCGTTCAGGGTGCTTGAGCGGCTGGGGCTGGGCGAGGCGGTGCTCGCGCGCGCGGGTCGCATCCGCCGCGCGCGCTGGCTCGGGCGCGGCGGGCGCGAGTACAACCACTTCACTTTCCCCGAGACGGGCGCGCCGTCCGTCGCGCTCCACCGCGCGGACTTGCAGGGTTCTTTACTTCGGGCGCTCCCGCAGGGGTCGGTTCACCTGGGGAAGACGTTCGCCGGGTTCGCGGAAGAGGGCGGGGAGGTGCGCGCGCGCTTCGAGGACGGGACGGAGGCCGCGTGCGACGTGCTCGTCGGGGCCGACGGGCTGCACTCGCGCGTGCGCGCGCAGTTGCTCCGGGACGGCGAGCCGGTCTACCGCGGCTACACGGTCTGGCGCGGCGTGGCGCGGCTCGAACACGCGGCGCTGGCGGCGGGTACGGCGTCGGAGATTTACGGCGAGGGCCGGCGCTTCGGAGTCGGCCCCGTGGGGCTGGGCCGCACGGGCTGGTGGGCGACCGCGAACGAGCCGGAGGCCGCGGCCGAGTCGGCGTCCGAGCACGCGCCGAAGTTGTCGAGACTCTTCGAGGGGTGGTGCGCGCCCGTGTGCGAGTTGATCGAGGCGACGCCCGCCGAGACCATCCTGCGCAACGCCGCCTACGACCGCGCCGCGGCGGCGCGCTGGGGCGCGGGGGCCGTGACGCTGCTCGGCGACGCCGTCCACCCGATGACGCCGAACCTCGGGCAGGGCGGCTGCATCGCCATCGAAGACGCGGCGGTGCTCGCGCGCTGTCTCGCCCGGCACGACGACGTGGGGCGAGCCCTGCGCGCTTACGAGTCGCGCCGGCGCGCGCGCGCCGAAAGGATCGCGCGCTACTCAAGGCTCTACGGCGCCGCGGGCCAGTCGGAGGGGCGCGCCGCGATGGCCCTGCGCGCGCGCCTGCTCTCGTCCGTCCCCGA
>DAIRFV010000068.1:5326-7892 GCA_036794905.1 Pyrinomonadaceae bacterium
GCCTTCTTGAGCGCGATGAGCTGCGCGGTGACGAGCGCCTGGTCGGCGGGGACTTTCACGTCGGGCTCGACGCCGGTGCCCTCCCAGTTGGTCTTGGTGACGGGGCTGACGGCGCGGCCCGTGGGGATGAAGGCGCCGAAGTGCGCGCTGAGGCGGTTGCCGCCGCCGGGGTTGGCGCCGCCGCCGGTCGTCTCGCCGACGAGGGTCGCGCGCTTCAGGTTCTTGAGGTTGTAGGAGAACTCCTCCGCGCCCGAGAAGGTGCGGCCGCTCGTCAGCACGTACACGTCCTTGCCCGTGTAGCGCTTGCCCGCGACCTCCTTGTGCGTCCAGAACTCCTCGACGCGCTCGCCCTTGCCGTCGCGCCAGTGGAGCGAGTTGAGGTGGACGGGCTCCGCCCCGAAGAGGTAGGAGCAGATGAGCGCGACCATGCGGGGGTCGCCGCCGCCGTTCTTGCGCAGGTCGATGATGATGGCGTCGGTGTTGGCGAGGAAGTTGAAGACGGCGGCGACCGTCTCGGCGCCGCCCTCGGGGTCGAGGAAGCCGCGGAACTCGACGTAGCCGATGTTGCCCGGCAGGCGCTCGACCTTCTGGAAGCCGTAGTTGATGCGCGTCATCTCGCGGCGGAACTCCTCGCGCTCGGCGGCCGAAGGCTCGCGCCGCCCGCCCGCGCGCTCGGGGATGGGCTGGTGTGAGTAGCGCACGCGCAGGTGCTTGTCGCGGCTCACCTCCTGCACGTCGGCGGTCAGCTTCGCGGCGAACTGCTTCGCGCTCGTGAGCTTGTCGTACTCGCCCTTGTCGAGACGCTCGCGGACGGCGCGCTCCATCTTCGCGGCCGTGTCGGGGAAGATGTAGGCGTCGCCCAGACGCTTCAGGAGGTTCTCGATGACCTCCTTGCGGGTGGCGGCGTCCACGGTCATGTCGGGCTGCTCGGGCGGCGCCTGCTGCGCGTGCGCCCCGTTCGGGTCGGCCCACATGAAGCAGGCGCAGAGCGCGAAGGCGAAGAAGGTTTTCAGACGAATCATCACTTACGGTCTCCTTAAGTTATTGACTGCGGTATTTACTACCGGCCTGGCTTGGGGCTGAAACGGGGCGTCAGACTTGCATTACGTCGGCGGGGGCGCCGGGTTCCATTTTCGTCGAGCGGGGGCGCCGGAGGTCGCCGTTGCGGCCGGGCGGGGCGTGATGTAACATCAGCCCGCAAAAATAACCGTCACAGTAAAGAGTCGGGAGGAGCGAGCGGATGAGCGACCTTTTGAACGCCCCTTTGGCCGAGGTTGACCCCCTGATCGGAGGCGCCATCGACGACGAGGTGCGTCGGCAGGCCGAGGGCTTGGAGCTGATCGCTTCGGAGAACTTCGTCTCGGAGGCCGTGCTCGAAGCGATGGGCTCGGTCTTCACGAACAAGTACGCCGAAGGGTACGTCGGCAAGCGCTACTACGGCGGCTGCGAGTTCACGGACGTGGTCGAGCAGGCGGCCATCGACCGCGCGAAAGAGATTTTCGGCGCCGACCACGCCAACGTCCAGCCGCACTCTGGCTCGCAGGCCAACATGAGCGTCTACCTCGCGGCGCTCAACTACGGCGACACCATCCTCGGCATGAACCTCTCGCACGGCGGGCACCTCACGCACGGCCACCCGCTGAACTTCTCCGGCTTCAGCTACAAGGTCGTCGAGTACGGCGTCTCGCGCGAGACGGAGCAGATCGACTACGAGGAGCTGGAACGTCTCGCGCAGGAGCACAACCCGCGGATGATCGTCTGCGGCGCCTCGGCCTACCCGCGCGTCATCGACTTCGAGCGCATCGGCCGGGTCGCCCGATCAATCGGCGCGCGCGTGATGGCCGACATCGCGCACATCGCGGGGCCGGTGGCGGCCGGACTCCACCCCTCGCCCGTCCCGCACGCGGACTACGTGACGACGACCACGCACAAGACCCTGCGCGGCCCGCGCGGCGGGCTCATCCTCTGCAAGGCGGAGCACGCGGCCGACGTTGACCGGAAGGTCTTCCCCGGCGTGCAGGGCGGCCCGCTCGTCCACATCATCGCGGCCAAGGCCGTCGCCTTCGGCGAGGCTTTGCGGGACGACTTCAAAGACTACCAGGGCCGCATCCTCCGGAACGCGAAGGCGCTCGCGGACGAGTTGCAGGAGCAGGGCTTCCGGCTGGTCTCGGGCGGCACGGACAACCACCTCGTCCTCGTGGACGTGTTCATGGGCGGCAAGGGCGTCACGGGCAAGGTCGCCGAGAAGGCGCTCGAAGCCGCGGGCATCACCGCCAACAAGAACACCATCCCCTTCGACACCAACAAGCCGTTCGTCGCCTCGGGCATCCGGCTCGGCACGCCCGCGCTCACGACGCGCGGGATGGGCGAGGAGGAGATGCGGCAGGTCGCGCGCCTCATCGCCGCCGTCCTGCACGAGCCCGAGTCCGAAGAGGTCAGGGCGCGCGTGAGCGAGTCCGTCAAAGAACTCGCGGCGCGCTTCCCACTCTACCCGCGCCGACTCGGCCGCAGTCACGGCGCGGGGGGCGTGGGCGCAGACTAGCACCCGCTCACACAACGTCCGCCG
>DAIRFV010000068.1:7992-23535 GCA_036794905.1 Pyrinomonadaceae bacterium
CCCTTTTGAGGGCCGCGCACACATACAACTTGCCCCGTCGCGCCCCGCGGCGCGGCGCCACTTCACTAAAGGAGAAGCAGACATGTCAGACCCCAACCGCCCCGACAACGCAGAGGTCGATCCGTCCGAGGGCGCCATCGACGAAGGCGCGGAGCAGCAGAGCGTCCAGGCCGCACAGGGCGACGGAGAAGACTCCGAGGTCGCCGACAACGCGCAGACCGCCGAGTAAGCGACCCCGTAGCTGACACTCCGAACCCAGACGCGGGGCCGGCGGTCGGGCCGAAGGCGCGGCCTTCAAACCGACCGCCGGTCCCCTTTCACGCAGACGCCGCACTCCCCGCCGCTCACACACGAACGATGAGAAAGAAACTTGCCGCCGTCCTCGTCTCCGCGCTGATTCTGTCGTCCCAGACCGCGGCCCCGCCGGCCGCGCGCGCGCAGGCGTCGGCCCCGGCGCAGACGGGCGAGCCGCCCGCGTGGGTGAAGGACGTGCTGACGAAACTCGAAACGTCTCTGACGGCGAAGTACGGCGAGGGGCAGCGGGCGCGCGTCCGTTCCGGCCTGCGGCAGGTGTCGCGCTTCTGGCGCGCGGAGGACGGCGACGCCGCCGAGTTCGAGGAGTTCGCCCGCGCCAACTTCGCGGGCGACCAGGCGACGCTCGACGCGACCTTCGAGCGCTTCCAGCACAACCTCGAACAGCTCAACGGCCACATGGCCGAGATCGGCCGCGAGTTCCGCTCGCAGGCTGAGCTGGACCTCGGCCCCGTCCTCCCCCTCGACCAGCTCTTCGCCGGCTACGACCCCGGCGCGCACCTCTCCGAAGACCTCTTCAAGTCGAAGCTGGCCTTCGTCGTCCTCCTCAACTTCCCTTTGACGACGCTCGAACAGCGTCTCACAGAGGGCGAGCGCTGGACGCGCCGGCAGTGGGCCGAGGCGCGGCTCGCCGGGCAGTTCTCGACGCGCGTCCCGGCCGAGGTCTATCTGGCCAACGCGCGCGCGTCGGCCGCGGCGCAGCGCTACGTCGCGGGCTACAACGTCTGGATGCACCACGTCGTTGACGCCGAGGGCCGCCGCCTCTTCCCCCAAAGGATGCGCCTGCTCTCGCACTGGAACCTGCGCGACCAGATCAAGGCCGACTACGCGGGCGCCGCCGAAGGGCTCGCCCGCCAGCGCGCCGTCCAGCAGGTCTTCGAGCGTATCGTGACGCAGACCATCCCGGCCGTCGTCGTGGACAACCCGCGCTACGACTGGAACCCCTTCACCAACGAAGTCCGCCCCACGACCGTCCGCGACTTCGACGCGGACGCCCCCGGCGCGGAAGCGCCCGCGGGCGCAACGCTCAACGCGCCCGAGCCCGACACGCGCTTCCGCACGATGCTCCTCGCCTTCGAGTCCGCGCGCCGCATAGACCCTTACGCCCCGACCGCGCCGACGCACATCGCGCGCAGCTTCAACGAGGGGCGCGAGATTCCCGAGGAGCGCGTCCGGGCCATGTTCGAGCAGGTGCTCGCCTCGCCGCTCGTCCCCCGCGTCGCCGCGCTGATAGAGAAACGCTTGGGCCGGCCGCTCGAACCCTTCGACGTGTGGTACGACGGCTTCCGCGCGCGCGGCGCGTACACCGAGGCGCAGCTCGACGAGATCGTCTCGAAGAAGTACCCGACCGCCGCCGCGTTCGAGCGCGACATCCCCAACCTTCTCGTCAAGCTCGGCTTCTCCAAAGAGCGCGCCGAGATGCTGGCCGCCAACGTCGTCGTAGACCCGGCGCGCGGCTCGGGCCACGCGCTCGGCGCCTTGATGCGCTCGGCGAAGACGCACCTGCGCACGCGCGTCGAGAAGGGCGGGATGAACTACAAGGGCTACAACATCGCCGTCCACGAGCTGGGTCACAACGTCGAGCAGACCTTCTCGCTCAACCTCGTCGATCACACTCTGCTTCAGGGCGTCCCCAACGCGGCCTTCACCGAGGCGCTGGCCTTCGTCTTCCAGAACAAAGACCTCGAACTGCTCGGGCTATCGAAGCCCGACGCGCAGAGCGTGGCCTTAAAGACGCTCAACGACTTCTGGGGCACCTACGAGATCGCCGGCATGGCGCTCGTGGACATGCAGACCTGGCACTGGCTCTACGACCACCCGCGGGCGACGCCCGCCGAGCTGAAGGCCGCGCAGCTCGACATCGCGCGCGCGGTCTGGAACAAGTACTACGCGCCCGTCTTCAAGCGGCGCGACGTGGTGCTGCTCGCCGTCTACGCGCACATGATCGACTACCCGCTCTACCTGCCCAACTACCCCCTGGGGCACTTGATCGCCTTCCAGATCGAGGAGCAGATCGAGAAGGCGGGCCACATCGGCCCCGAGTTCGAGCGCATGGCCACGGCCGGCAACATCGCCCCCGACCTCTGGATGAAGCGCGCCACCGGCGCCCCCGTCGGCCCCGACGCCCTCCTCCACGCCACCGAGAAGGCGCTCTCCACGCTAAAATAACCACAGAGACACAGAGACACAGCTTAAAGACATAAGGCTTCAAGCTGTGTCTCTGTGTCTCTGTGGTTAACTACCATTCACGCCTACCGCCTCGGGTGCGGTAAAATGGCTGCGTGGAAGAGATTTTCGGCCCCGGCGGCCTCATCGCCCGCGCGCACCCGGATTACGAGTTCAGGCCCGGTCAGGTAGAGATGGCCGAGGCCGTTCTGCGCGCGTTCGAGGAGCGGCGCCACCTCATCGTCGAGGCGGGCACGGGCACGGGCAAGACTCTGGCCTACCTCGTCCCGGCCATCGCCGCGGCCGTCGCGCGCGGTGGGCGCGTCGTCGTCTCGACGGGGACGAAGAACTTGCAGGAGCAGTTGATGGAGAAGGACATCCCCTTCCTCCAGCGCGTACTCCCGAAGAAGTTTTCGGCCTCGTACATGAAGGGGCGCGGCAACTACGTCTGCCTGAGCCGCCTCAAGCGCGCCGAGTTCTCGCCCGTCCTCGACGGGCTCGAAGACGTGAGCTACTTCGACGCCGTCCGCCGCTGGTCGCGCGACTCGCAGACGGGCGACCGTGCGGAGTTGACCGAACTCCCCGAAAGCCTCTCCTTCTGGCGGCACATCGACGCGCGCTCCGAAATCTGCACCGGGCAGAAGTGCGCCGACTATGACGCGTGCTACGTCACGCGCATGCGCCAGCGCGCGACCGACGCCGACCTCGTCATCGTCAACCACCACCTCTTCTTCGCAGACTTGGCCCTCCGCGGCGGCGAGTTCGGGCAGGTCATCCCCGACTACTCGGCCGTCATCTTCGACGAGGCGCACCAGGTCGAGGACGTGGCCGCCGAGTACTTCGGCGCGCAGGTCTCGAACTTCCAGGTCGAAGACATGCTGCGCGACTTGCAGATGCTGCCCGTCACGGACTCGGGGCTCAACCGCGAGCTGACGCGTGTCGCCAACCGCGTCGCGCGCTTCGCGGAGCAGTTCTGGATGGGCTTCGCGCGAGAGTCGCGCGCCGACGAGGGGCGCTTCCCCATCGTGCCCGGCACGTTCGCGCGCAAGACGCGCGACGGCGAGGTCGAGGCCACGCCGCTCGGCGACGCGTACCTGGGTGTGGACGGCGCGCTCCAGCGTTTGGAGACGACGCTCGACGCGCTCCGCGAGAAGCCGCCCGAGGTCGAGAACCTCGTGCGCCGCCTCCGCGAGACGCGCTTCAACCTCGAATTCATCGTCGCGGGCGACGACCGCCGCTACGTCTACTGGGTCGAGCGGCGGGGGCGCGGCACCTTCCTGCGCGCCTCGCCCATCGACGTCTCGACGCTCCTGCAGGACAAGCTCTTCGACCGCGTCGAGACGGTCGTGCTCACCTCCGCGACGCTCGCGAGCGCGGGCAGCTTCGACTTCATCAAGCAGCGCCTCGGCCTCGCGCCGTCCGAGGACGATGAAGACGTTGCCGGCGAGAGCGGGGCGGGGAAGACCGACGAGCTGGTGGCGACCTCGGGCTACAACTACGAGGAGCAGGCCGTGCTCTATCTTCCGCCGCGGATGCCCGAGCCGCGCAGCCCGGAGTGGGCGGACAGGGCGGCGGCGGAGGTCGTCGAGCTGCTGAACATCTCGCAGGGTCGCGCCTTCGTGCTCTCGACATCTCTGAGCGGCATGCGCGCCCTCTACGACCGCGTCGCCAGGGAGGTGGACTTCCCATGCTTCGTGCAGGGGAGCATGGCGAGGGCGGGGCTGTTGGAGAAGTTTCGCTCGACGCCGAACGCGGTGCTCTTCGCCACGGCGAGCTTCTGGCAGGGCGTGGACGTGCGCGGCGAACAGCTCTCGTGCGTCATCATCGACAAGCTGCCCTTCGCCGTCCCCACCGACCCCGTCGTCGCCGCGCGCCAGCGCTTCATCGAGGAGCAGGGCGGCTCAAGCTTCTACGAGTACAGCGTCCCGCAGGCCATCATCACTCTGAAGCAGGGGCTGGGCCGCCTCATCCGCTCGGCCACCGACCGCGGCCTGCTCGCCGTCCTCGACCCGCGGCTCCGCACGGCCGGGTACGGCCGCCTCTTCCTCGCCTCGCTCCCGCCCTGCCGCGTCACCTCCAGCCTCGCCGACGCCGCGAGGGTCTTCGACGCCGAGTCGGAACTGGCGGGCGGTTGAAGTGAGCACGCGGCGGCGAAGGGCAGACACTTTAACGCCCGCGCCGTCAACCCTCCATGAAGTCGCGCGTCGGTCAAATCAAGTCAAACCAGCCTTCATTCTGACGTTCAGCCTGCGCTCACTCTGACCGAGCTGTCGAGCGCCCGGACGTAAAAGTCAGCGAAAAGTCCGCAAATTCAACTCTTTCGGCGTCGAGCGGACGCGGCACGGGCCGTGCACTGTTCGAAGCGGATTCCGGCGGGGTGCGCCCGCCGAAGTCCCCTGCAGAAGAAGACATCCGCGCCCTCGCGGTGGAATTGAAGGGAAGCGAAACGTTAATGACATCCCCCAGACCGCCACTCTCCCGACGCATATTAACTCTGGCGCTCGCACTGGCGCTGGCGGCCCTCTGCGCGCTGCCGCGGGCCGGACAGGCGTCCGCGCAGGCCAAGTCCGGCGCACGCTCCGACAAGCTCTCGCCCGACCTCCGCGAGAGGCTGCGCGCTTCGTACGGCGCGCAGGACAAGGTCGAGGTCGTCATCCAGCTCGACGGCGACGAGGGCGGCCAGCTCCGCGCCTTCCTCAACCGTAACGGCGTCCACGTCAAGGGCCGCTTCGAGAACCTCGGCGCCATCGCGGCCGCGCTGCCGCTCGGCGTCGTCGAGGAGCTTGCGGCCTTCAACGCCGAGGTCGCGGGCGTCTCGCTCGACCGGGAGTTGACGGCGTCCGGGCACCTCTCGGCGACGACGGGCGCGACGGCCGTGCGGAGCCAGACGGATGCGAAGGGGAGGGGTTACACGCTCGACGGCACGGGGCAGACCATCGCCGTCCTCGACTCCGGCATCGACGCCACGCACAAGTCTTTCCTCGCGACCGGGAAGATTAAATTCAGCAAAGACTTCACCGGCGAGGGGACGACCGGCGACCCCTTCGGGCACGGCACGCACGTCGCGGCCATCGCCGCGGGTCTGAGCGCTCCGACCAGCGGCAAGTACGAAGGCATCGCGCCCAAGGCGAGCCTCGTCAACCTGCGCGTGCTGGGCTCGACGGGCACGGGCAAGGTCTCGAACGTGCTGGCCGCGCTCGAATGGCTGCTCGCCAACCGCGCGACCTACGGCGTGCGCGTCGTCAACATGTCGCTGGGCGCGCCGGCCGTCGAGTCCTACAAGACCGACCCGCTCTGCGTCGCCGTCCGCAAGCTCGTGAACGCCGGGATGGTCGTCGTGGCCGCCGCCGGCAACGACGGCAAGAACTCGGCGGGGCAGAAGGTCTACGGCCTCGTACACTCGCCGGGCCACGAGCCGTCGGCGCTCACGGTCGGCGCCTCGAACACGCTCGGCACGGACGCGCGCGGCGACGACCTCGTGACGACCTACAGCTCGCGCGGGCCGACGCGCGGCTTCTACACGGACGCCGCGGGCGTGCGCCACTACGACAACCTCGCCAAGCCCGACCTCGTCGCCCCCGGCAACAAGATCAACTCGGCCGAGGCGCTGACCAACTCGCTCGTCAGCAACTACCCGAACCTCGAGTCGGGCGTCAACCCGACGGCGAACATGAAGATGATGTACCTGTCGGGCACCTCGATGGGGACGCCGGCCACCGCGGGCGCGGCGGCGCTGATGCTCCAGGCCAACTCCAAGCTCACGCCGAACATGGTGAAGATGATTCTCATGTACACGGCGCAGCCGCTCGCGGGCTTCAACCAGTTGGAGCAGGGCGCGGGGCAACTCAACGTCGAGGGCGCGATTCGACTGGCGAAGCTCGTCCGGCAAGACCTGTCGAACACGACGGCCGTCGGCTCGCCGCTCCTGACGGCGGCCGCGCCGACCCCTTCGTCCACCATCGCCACGACGACCTTCCCCTGGTCGCAGAGCGTCGGCTTCGGCCAGACATACGCGTACGGCGTCAACCTCATCACCAGGTACCAGAAGGTCTACGGCAACGGCATCCTCCTGAGCGACGGCATACTGTTGAGCGACGGCAGCCTCAGGTGTGACGGGATACTGCTCAGCGACGGGATACTGCTGAGCGACGGCATCCTGCTCAGCGACGCGCGGCCGTGGCAGTCCCAGTCGATCTTCCTGCCGACCGGGATACTGCTGAGCGACGGCATCCTCCTCAGCGACGGCCAGATGTTGAGCGACGGGATACTGCTGAGCGACGGCCGCCTGACGGGCGACGGCATCCTCCTGAGCGACTCGGTCGTCAACCCGATGACCGTGCTCGTCAACGGCGACAGCACGACCTACATGCGTTAGCGAGTGGCGCGTGCGTTCAGGTCGCACGCAGACCGAAGGCCGGGGGCCGGAGCCGCAGGGATGTGGCTCCGGCCCCCGGCCTTTTGTCCCGCCAGGCCGTGGTATACTCGCCGGACAAAAACAATATCGTCAGCGGGGGTGACCGAAGGTGGCCGGCCAATTCGAGGTGATGATCGAGCGTAATTTTTCGAGCGCGCACCAACTGCGCGGCTACAAGGGGAAGTGCGAGAACCTGCACGGGCACAACTACAAGGTCGAGATTTACGCGCGCGGGAACGAACTCGACAACATTGGCCTGCTCGTAGACTTCGGCGAGCTGAAGGAGGCGGCCGACGAGGTCGTCGCGTATCTGGACCACCGCAACATCAACGAGTTGCCGCCCTTCGACGAAGAGCTCAACCCTTCGGCCGAAAACCTCGCCCGCTACATCCTGGAGCGCGTCTCCTCACGCGTCGGCGACGAGCGCGTCCGCGTTTATAAAGTCCGCTGCTTCGAGACGCCGACGAGCGTCGCGACATATCAGGTGGACTGAAGTAAGGCGTGAACCGTAAACGGTAAACCGTGACAGGAGAAAGGCAAGCCGTCCTTCTCCTGTCACGGTTTACCGTTTACGGTTCACGTTCTTTTAAGAAGCCGTCAGGGCGGGGATGTCGATCTTGTACTTCTTGATCTTCGAGTAGAGGCGCGGGCGGTAGATGCCGAGGAGGTTGGCCGCCGCCTGCTTGTTGCCGCCGGTGCGCTGGAGCGTGCGCTCGATGACGAACTTCTCGATCTCTTCGAGCGTCATGTTGGGCGGCACGTCCCAGCCCGCGCCGGCCGCGGCCTTGTCGGGGAGCGAGCCGTTGTCGAAGGGCAGGTCCACCGGCTCGATCTTGTTGTTCTTGGCGAGCAGCACGGCGCGCTCTAAAACGTTCTGTAACTCGCGGACGTTGCCCGGCCACGTGTGCGAGAAGAGGCGCTGGTAGGCCGTCTGCGAGATGCCGCTGATGGAGCGCTGGTACTTGCGCGCGTACATCTTGAGGAAGTGCTCGGCGAGGAGCTGTATGTCCTCGGAGCGCTCGCGCAGGGGCGGCACGTGAATGGTGATGGTCGAGATGCGGTAGAAGAGGTCGTCGCGCAGCGCCCCGTCGCGGATGGCGTCCGCCGGCAGGCGGTTCGTCGAGGTGATGAGCCGGAAGTCCACGGGGTAGGTCTTCTCCGACCCGAGCTTGCGGTAGCTGCGCTCCTGCAACACGCGCAGGAGCTTGGGCTGAAGCTCGACCGGCATCTCGGCGATCTCGTCCAGCAGCAGCGAGCCCTGCTCCGCGTGCTGGATGAGTCCGTCCTTGTCGGCGTGCGCGCCGGTGAAGGCGCCCTTGGTGTGGCCGAAGAGTTCCGACTCAATGAGTTCTTTGGGGAGCGCGGCGCAGTTGACCTTGATGAAGGGCTTCTTGGCGCGCAGCGAGTTGTAGTGGATGGCGTTGGCGATCAACTCCTTACCCGTGCCCGACTCGCCGACGATGAGGACGTTGGCGTCCGACTTCGCCACCGACTCGATGGTCTCGTAGATGGTCTGCATCTCCTTCGACGAGCCGATGATGTTGAAGTACTCGGTGCGCGTGGCGAGGCGCTGGCGCATCGTCGTCGTCTGCTCCAGCAGGTCGCGGCGTTCGAGCGCCTTCTCGACCAGCGGCAGCAGCACCTCGAAGTCGAAGGGCTTCTCCAAGAACCAGAAGGCCCCGGCCTTGGTCGCCTCGACCGCGCGCTCGACCGTGCCGTAGCCGGTCATGACGATGACCTCGGTCGTGGGGTGCGTGTCCTTGACGTGGCGGAGCACGTCCACGCCGTTCATGTCCTTGTCGGGCAGTTGGAGGTCGCAGACGACGAGGTGATGCCCGCTCCCGTCGAACAGCTCGACGGCCTGCGCGCCGTTCGAGGCCGTGTCCACGGTGAAGCCCTCCTCGACGAGATTCTGCTTGAGCGAGTCGGCCATCATCGGCTCGTCGTCCACCACCAGAATGCGTACTTCCTTACGTTCCACTTCGTCTCCCCCTTTAGAGAATTCCGGAGTGCGGAGTGACGAACGACGAATGAAGGGCAGAGATTCCTTCTTCATCCGTCATCCCGCGTTCATCAGCCATCACTTCTGTAGCGGCAGGCGCGCGCGGATGCGGCCGCCTTCACTTGAGACCTCGCCGCCGTGGGCGCGTACGATCTTGGCCGCGAGCGCCATGCGCAAGCCCGCGGCCCCGGCGAGACTCCGGAAAGGGTCTTCGCCCTCCGGCACGGCCGCGGCGCCGTGCCACTCGACGACCGCCTCGCCGGGACGGTCGCCGCTGAGCCTGACCTTTGGCGGGCCGCCGTCGTCCGACGCCGCGACGCTTTCGCCGCGGGCGCCTGCGGTGATATTCTTCAGCGCCTCCGCCAGCAGCACAGGGTCGAAGTCGCCCTCGAAAGGGCCGCCGTCGGTTATGACCGGGGCGCCGTCGGCCGAGTCCTGAAGCAGGCGGGCCAGGTCCGTGCCCGGCTGTCGCCGCAGTTCCAGCGCGCGCCCGAAGCGCACGAGCACCGTCATGTCGGCGGCGGCGCGCTCCAGCCCCGAAATCAGTTTCGCCAGCGTCTCCTGTTCGTCCGCAGGCCGTTCGGCCTTCTCCATGCGCTTGCGCAGAAACGTGGCATAGAGTTTGAGACCGTTCAACTGATTTTTGAGGTCGTGGACGATCTGCACGGATGCGCTCCCGAGGTCGCGCAGCGTCTCAGCGTCTTGTAGCTCAGTTTTTAAAGGCTTCATGCCGCCAATTCGGCCTTCCGCCGGGAAGAGACAGGCGGGACGGAAGGCGTCGGGTACGCTTGGGTCATGTATTAATTAAACCCAATTCCTGTTGTTTTTTGTGTCGCGTTTCGATGCGCATCTTAACAAAAAAATTGAGTGTTTGCTAGTCGTACGTGGGGTGACGAGAATGGGTGTTCTAACGGTGGACGACGGTCAGGGGGCAACAGAGGGCACGAACGAACCAGGGGAGTCGCGCCCCGTCGTCCTCGTCGTCGAGGATTTCGAGGATAACCGCTTCATGATGAGGCGTTTACTGGAGATGAGCGGATACATCGTGGTCGAGGCCGTCAACGGCAACCAGGCCGTCGAGCGCGCCGCCAGCGAACAGCCGGACATCATCCTGATGGACTTGAGCCTGCCGCAGCTCGACGGCCTGGCCGCGACCCGCCGCATACGCACGCAGGAGGGCGCGCGCCGCGTGCCCATCGTCGCCGTCTCCGCGCACGACTCGGCCGACTTCCACGCGGAGGCACTGGCCGCGGGCTGCAACGAGTACGTCACCAAGCCCATAGACTTCGACCAGCTCGTCCAACTCCTCGACCGCCTGACGGCGAAATAGCTCTCAGCGGTCAGCGTTCGCGTTTTGCTTAAAGCGGACGCTTCGTGAACACGAAAGTCGAACGCTTAAAACTAAATCCGGACATTCAAAAGCGGCAGCTTTAAGCCCAAAGTTGACCGTTGAATGCTGAACGCTTCATACATGCCCCGGCGGTTCTCGTCACTATTCCGTCAACAGCTCGACCCCTTCACGCGCGCGTGGGCCGACCGCATCTACGACGACCGGCGCACAGACCTCGCGACGCTGCTCACTTTCCGAGAGCTTGTCGAGCACGTCCCCGAAGTGCTCGAAGAGTTGGGCCGCCTGCTCGACGCGCGTGCGGACAGAGAGGAGTTGTGCGAGGGGGCGCGCCGTCTGCGCGGCTACGCGCGCGTGCGCTTCCAGCAGGGCGTGCTGATAGACGAAGTGGCACGCGAGTTGATGCTTTTGCGGGGTACTTTGTGCGAGTTTCTCTGGCAGGAGGCGCGCGATTTGACGGACGATGACGAGCGTGTCTTACGGGACGCGCTCGGCCGCGCCGAGGTTTTTTTCGACGAGCTGGTTGTTGAGGTCATACTCATCTACGCGTCGAGCCTGCGCCCCGTCGTCCCGACACGCGGGTCGGTCTGGCCGCCGCCGCGCAGGCGTCGCCAGCCTTGAATCTTCGTGCGGGAAGGTGAACGGACTTGACCTTTAAGAGGCGGCAGGGCTCTCTCGACATACGCACCAAGCTTCTGTTGATGCTGGCGGCGTTGTCTCTGCCCCTGCTCATCGTCGGGCTCTACCAACTCCACAGCTACCGCGCCTCCCTCAACGACCAGTCGGCGGCCGTCGCGCGCGCAGAGGCGGACGCCGCCGCCGGAGCCCTCGAATCCTGGATAGAGACGCACCCGGCGCGCGCCGCCGACCCGCTGACGCTCAACGCTTCCGAGGCGCGCGAACTCTTCACGCGCCTGACGCGGCGCGCGCAGCCGGGCGCGCAGGCGGCCGTGGCCGTCTACGACGCGCAGGGCCGCGCGGTCGCTTTGAGGGCGGGGGCCCCGGCGCCCGTGCCGGCCCAATTGCCCGAACACCCGCGGGCAGAGCTTTGGAGCGACGGCGTGAGCCGCGTCACGTTCGTCACGCGGACGCAGCCCACCGGGTGGAGCGTGGTGGCGGGCGTGCCGGCGCCGGAGGGGACTCCGGGCGGCGGCTCGCTGCTGCTGCTGGCCGCGGCGTGGGTCATCACGCTGGCGGCCTCCAGCTTACTGGCCGTGTGGGCGGTCGGGAGGTTCACGCGGCCCATCACGAGTCTGGTCAGGTCGGCCTCGGCGCTCGGAGAGGGGCGTCTGGGCGAGCGCGCGCTGGTCGAGACGGGCGACGAGGTCGGCACGCTCGCGCGGAGCTTCAACTCGATGGCCGAGAGCCTTGAGGGGAAGTTCGAGACCGTCAGGCGGCAGAGCGCGTTCATCGGCGAGGTGCTCGACAGCCTGCCGCTCGGCGTCGCCGTGCTCGACTCGAAGCTCTACGTGCGGAAGGTCAACGCGGCCTTCGCGCAGATGACGGGGCGCGCGGCCGAGGATTTGACGGGGCGCGGGCTCTACGACGCGTCCGCGGGGCTCTCCGCCCTGAGCGACGTGGTCGAGGACGTGCGGCGTACGCGGCGGGCGTTCGTCAACTACGGCCTGCCGCTGCGGCCCGCGGCGGCGGTTGACGAGAGTGTCGCTGTCGGGAATGTCGAGGAGGGCTCGGACGGCCAGAAGTTCTGGGACGTGACGATCTGGCCGGTGACGGAACAAACCGAGGGGAGCGGCGATCTAATCCTCATCCTGTCGGAGGTGTCGAAGCGCGTGCGCGCCGAGCGCCTCGCGACCGCGGCCTTCGCCGCCGAGAAGGCGCGCGCGGCGGAACTCGCCAGCGTCATCAACCAGATGGACGAGGGCGTCGTCATCGTGGACAGCGGCGGTCGCTACCGCCTGAACACTTCGGCGGCGCGCGTGCTGGGCCGGGGCGAGGGCGAGTTCGGCGGCGGCGTCAAGTCCCTGATCGTTGACATGACTCTGCGCGACGCCGAGGGGCGCGTGCTCGCGCCGGAGGAGACCCCTCTGTGCCGCGCGCTCGACGGCGGCGAGCACGTCTCGGCCGAGCACTACAAGATCGTCCGGCGCGACGGCGAGGAGCGCGTGCTTTCGGTGAGCGCGACGCCTCTGCGCGGCGAGGGCGGGCGCGCCGAGGGCGTGGTCGCCGTCTTCCGAGACATCACGGAGGGCGTGCGCAAGCACGATGAGCTTTCGGCCGCTTACGACCGTTTGCGCGAGCACGACCGTTTGAAGTCGGCCTTCGTCGCCAACATGAGCCATGAGCTGCGGACGCCTTTGAACGTTATCATCGGCCTCTGCCAGTTGCTCGCGCGCGACCCCGGCCAGCCGCTCGCGCCGCTCCAGTCGGACGCCGTCGCGCGCATGGAGCGCAACGGGCGCGCGCTGCTTGAGATGGTCAACGACATGCTCGACTACTCTCGTCTGGAGGCCGGGCGTTCGGCGCTCCACCTCGAACGCATCAACCCGGGCGAGGTCATCGAGTCGGTCGCGCGCGGTTTCGAGGCGGAGGCGCGCGAGAAGAAGATAGACCTGCGCGTCGAGGTCGCTTCGGAAGTCGGCGAGGTCAGCACCGACCGCCGGAAGTTGACGCAGGTCGTGTCGTGCCTCGTCTCGAACGCGCTGAAGTTCACGTCCGCCGGGAGCGTGGCGGTGAGCGCGGGCGCCGCGGGCGAAGACCGGTGGTATATTGAGGTCACGGACACGGGGATCGGGATTTCGAGCGACGCGCTGGCTTACATCTTCGACGGCTTCCGGCAGGTTGACGACCGCCTGACGCGCTCGTACAACGGGGTCGGCCTCGGGCTCGCCATCACGCGCCGCATCGTCGAACTGCTCGGCGGCGGGATCAACGTCGAGAGCCGGCAGAACGAGGGCAGCCGCTTCCGCATCACCTGGCCGCGCGAGGCGCACCCGCGCACCGGCACCGGCTCGCTCGTCGCGCCGCGCGCGCAGAACGAAGAGTCGCGCCGCCTGCGTGCCGTCTAGGAGGATTTTAGATTTCAGATTTGCGATTTGAAGAAAGCTCCGCGTCCGTCTCCAAGTCGGAAATTCTAAAATCAAGAATCAAAAATTCCGTGGAGGAGTTTCAACAGACATGATTCGTTGCGAGAGGTGCGGGGGCGAGGTCGAAGAGGGGCGGGGCTTCTGCCCGCACTGCGGGAAGCCTCTGGCGGCGAACGCGGAGGCCGTGGCGCCGCGGGAGGAGGCGCCGCGCGCGGTGCCGATGTCATCGTTCGGCGAGCAGAGGGCGGAGAAGGACAAGTCGCGGACGGTGATTTATGCGGCGGTGGCCGTGCTCGCGCTGCTGCTCGTCGGCGGGCTCGGGTATCTGGCGACGCGGCCGGCGCAGAGGGCGGGCGAGGAGAGACTCGAAGCGGCCCTGCGCCCGGGTGCGCCCGAGTTCCCCGGCCCTGACAAGCTCGTCGTCGAATTCGACCCCGACGAGAATGCGCTGATCGGGCCGACGGCGCTCGGGCCGTGGGCGGTGACGTTCAAGCCGGTCGTGCGCAACTTCACCGGGCGCACCGTGAGCGGGCTCGAATTCCGCATCGCGGGCGTTGACCTCAAGGGCAACGTCATCCGCGAACGCATCGCCGTCAACCAGGACGAGATCGAGCCCAACAAGATTCACACCCCGCCGCTCAGCATCAACTTCCCGCAGGACAACCGGCCGGCCGACCTCAAGCTCGAACTGACGGGCGTGAGGTTTAAGTGAAGAGGTAGGCAGTAGGCAAACGGCAGTAGGCAGTTAAGAAAAGAAAGCGCCGGAAAGAAACGGAGGCGGCGAGTTGCGCAACTCGCCGCCTCCGTTTTTCCTCGGGCCTCCGCGTCCCCTTCAGGACGCGCCCATCAAAAAAAGACTTCCTGCTCAACTGCCAACCGCCAACTGCCTACTTCGCTTCATTCACGAACAAATCTTCTAAAGGGTTGCCGACCGGCTGGACGGCGACGAGGCGCGCGCCGGCCGCGCGGACGGCGCGGAGCACCTCGTCAACTTCCGACTCGGTCGCCACCTCGACGCGCGCGCCGCCGGGCGTGGCGGTGAGTCGCGCCGCGGCGAGCGGCGCGAGCGCGGCTTCGAGTCGGGAGGCGTCTTCCGAGGAGACGACGACCTCCATCGGTCGTTCGCCGCCCGCGGCGCGCAGCTCTTCGAGGCGGCCGATGTGCGCGAGTCGCCCCCGGCGCAGCACGGCCGCGCGGTCGCAGAGCACTTCAACGTCGGAGAGGATGTGCGAGCAGAGGAAGACGGTCGTGCCCGTCGCGCGCAGCGAGGCGATGAGGTCGCGCACCTCGCGGCGGCCGACGGGGTCGAGGCCTGACATCGGCTCGTCGAGGAAGACGACGGCCGGGTCGTTGACGAGCGCCTGCGCGAGCCCCACGCGCTGCAACATGCCCTTGGAGAATTTGCGGAGCTGCTTGTCCCACGACTTCTCGTCCAGGCGCACGCGCGCGAGCAGGTCGGCGGCGCGGCGGCGGCGCTCGGCGGGGCGGTAGCCGAACAGCTCGGCGCAGTATTCCAGAAGCTCGCGCGCCGTGAGGTAGTCGTAGAAGTATGGGTGCTCGGGCAGGTAGCCGATGTCGGCGTGCATCGCCGTGTCGGCGATGTCGTGGCCGAGGATGCGCGCGCCGCCGGAGGTCGGGTAGATCAGGCGCATGAGCAGCTTGAGCGTCGTCGTCTTGCCCGCGCCGTTGGCGCCGAGGAAGCCGAAGATTTCGCCGCGCCCGACCGAGAGCGAGAGCCCGTCGAGCGCGCGCACCTTGCGCTTGCGCACGAAGCCGACCTCGTAGTCCTTCGTCAGTCCGTCTATCTCGACCGCGGGTGTCATCTTGAAATCCTCGTGAACCGTAAACCGTGAACCGTGACAAGAGAAAACCTGCTCTTACTTGTTACGGTGTACGGTTCACGGTTCACCTCCTTTTACTTCTCAGGAATCCGCGAACGTTGGTCGAGCCGCACGTCGCAGGCGGCGGCGTCGAGCACGTAAGGCACGTCGGACGGGTCAACGGGCGCGCCCACGGCCGTCAGCCTCAGGCGCGCGGCGCGCAGCAGCGGCGCGACCTCGCGCCAGTCGGCGGGGCAGCGCCCGGCGCGCTCGCGGAAGTCTGCGAGCGCGCGCCGGATGCGGTCGCGCTCTTCGAGCGAGTCGAGCTGCGCCAGCCTTTGGACGGCAAGCGTCCTGACCTGCTCGTCGGCGGCGCCCTCGTGCATGCGCCGGTACATCTCGCGCGCGACGGCGCGGCTCCCGCCCTGCGCGCTCAT
>DAIRFV010000069.1:0-23420 GCA_036794905.1 Pyrinomonadaceae bacterium
GAACGCGACCGACTACGCCAACTTCGCCATCCACCGCCGCAGCCAGGAAGACCCCCACTGCTCGGGCATGGGCGCCACGCTGACCGCGGCGGCCGTCACGCCCGACGGCGTCGGCCTGCTCCAGGTCGGCGACAGCCGCGGCTACGTCATCCGCGGCGGCCACATCAAGCTCGCCACCAAAGACCAGTCGCTCGTCCAGCAGCTCGTGGACGTGGGGCAGATCAGCGAGCAGGAGGCCGAGACGCACATGTTCCGCAACGTCATCCTCCAGGCGCTCGGCGCGCAGGCCGAGTTGCAGCCGGTGACGGGGCGCGTGCGCGTCTACCGCGGCGACGTGCTGCTGCTGTGCAGCGACGGCCTCTCGGGCAAGCTCCGCGGCGAGGACATGCTCCGCATCGTGCAGGAGTCCGAGGGCGACCTGAAGCGCGCCTGCGAGGCCCTCGTCGACGAGGCGAACGAGCGCGGCGGCGAGGACAACATCACGGTCGTGCTGG
Source organism: Pyrinomonadaceae bacterium (assembly GCA_036794905.1). Lineage (GTDB taxonomy): Bacteria > Acidobacteriota > Blastocatellia > Pyrinomonadales > Pyrinomonadaceae > QHXN01. The sequence continues at coordinate 495 of DAIRFV010000069.1, forward strand.
CGCGCCTCGAAGGCGACGACCTGCCCGCCCCCGACACAGACCGCATCACCGTCGAGCTGCCCCCGCAGGAGCCCGACGACACCATCGGCCACGACGAGGACACGACGGAGAGGCTATGACGCGGCGTCTGCTCGCGGCCGCCCTCGCCTGCCTCGCGCTCGCCCTGCTCGCCGCGGGGCTCTTCGAGGCGCGCGTCCAGCAGCGGCAGGACGCATACGTCCGCGCCGTCACGCGCGAAGCGCTCGCGGGCGTCCCCGCCGCAGACTTCGACGCGAAGGTCGTCGCGCTGCGCGACTACATCCGCACTCACGTCCGCAACATCGAGTTCAAAGGCTTGACCCGCCCGTTCCTGCGCGACACGGCGGCCGACACCCTGCGGACCGGCAAGGGTCGCTGCGGCGAGGCCGCGCGCGTCTTCGTCAACATGGCACGCGCCGCAGGCATCCCCGCGCAGCGCCTCTACCTCGAAGGCGAGAAGTCGCACGTCGTCACGGTCGTCAGTCGTCGCGGCGGGGCCGTGCTGGTCGTGGACTCCTCAGCCGACCCGAACTACTTCCCCGAGCTGGTGCCGCTCTCCGCGCTCACGCGCCACCCCGACTTCCGCACGTTTTCGACCTGGCGGCGCACGCGCGCGCTACGCGCCCTGCCGCCCAACTTCGTCAGCCTCGGCCCGCTCGCCTACCTCTTCGAGAACCCGCACGCGCTCCTCGCCTGCCTCTGCCTCCTCGCCTCCGCAACGACGTTCGCGCTCGCCCTCTACGCGGCACTCCGACTCCCGCAACGCCGCCCGCGCGTCTCCGAAAAAGGTTTCCGCGCGCGCGCCGCCTTCGAGGGCAAAAGCGCTTAAAAGCGGGGCAGGTCAGAACGGCCTCGCACCCGTATGAACCTAGTTTTCGTCGCGGACTTCGGGCAGTTCGCGGGCGCGCCAGTCGGGGAGGGTGCCGGCGCGGCGGACGTAGATGGAGGCGCCCTGTAGGCGTTCGACGACGACGCGGTCGCCGGCTTCGAGCGGTTCCTCGCCCTCGGCCGGGTAGGCCGTCCAGACCGAGCCGAAGACCTTGACGGCGCCCTCGTTCAAAGCGCCCTGGCTCGAAGAGACGACCGTGCCGACCTGGCCGGGCAGCGACGCCGCGCCCATCCTCATCCCCTCGGGCTCGTCGCGCCCCGTGAAGTAGTTGACGAAGATGGTGCGCGAGAGCGCGGTGAGCGCCGACGAGACGACGATGAAGAGGATGAACTGCATGGCGAGACCCGCGCCGAGGAACGCGGCGAGCGCGGCCGCCAGCGCGCCGACCCCGAACCAGAGCAGCACGAAGCCCGGCGTGAACACCTCGGCGATGACGAGCACCACGCCGAGCACCGTCCACAGAATCCACGTCCAGTTTTCGCTCATACGCGGCAGCCTCAGCCTTTGAGGAAATTCTTCAGCACGAACCAGACGTTGGCGGGGCGCTCGGCGAGCCGGCGCATGAAGTACGGGTACCACGTCTTCCCGTACGGCACGTAGACCCTCACGTTGTAGCCCTCGCGCGCCAGGCCCTCTTGCAGGTCGCGCCGCACGCCGTAGAGCATCTGGAACTCGAAGCGCTCCTTCCCGATCCCTTCCCTCTCGGCGAACTCCTTCGTCGCGCGAATCATGTTCTCGTCGTGCGTGGCGATGCCGTGGTAGACGCCGCTCTGCAGCAGCAGCTTCAGGCAGCGGACGTAGTTGTCGTCCACGTCCTTCTTGTCGGGGAAGGCCACCTCGGGCGGCTCGTTGTACGCGCCCTTGCAGATGCGGACGCGCGCGGGGACGGCGAGCATGTCGCGCAAGTCCTGCTCGGTGCGGCGCAGGTAGGATTGCAGGACGATGCCGACCGTGTTGAGGTCGAACTCCGCGCGCAGGCGGCGGAAGATGTCGAGCGTGACCTGCGTGACGGCCGAGTCCTCCATGTCCACGCGGACGAAGTTGCCGCGCCGCGCGGCCTCCTCGACGATGGCGCGCGCGTTGCGGTAGGCCAGCTCCGGGTCGAAGGCCAGCCCGAACTGCGTGAGCTTGATCGAGACGTTCGACTTGATGCCCGACTCGTCGATGGCGGCGAGCACGCGCTTGTACTCGCGGACTTCGCCCTCGGTCTCGGCGGCGCTCGTCACGCCCTCGTTGAGGTGGTCGAAGGTGGCCGTGCAGCCGCGCGCGTTGAGCTCGCGGATGGCGGCGACGGCCGTCCGGATGTCCTCGCCCGCGACGAAGCGCTCGGTCATCCGGCGGAAGGGTTTGAAGCGCGTGGCGAAGTCCTTCAGACCCTCATGCCGCGAGAGAAAGAGGAGTGTGCTTCTGGCAACCATCGTTTAGTCTGTCTGTCCTGAACCCTGGTTTGAACGTCGAGAAATTTAGCGGCCGGCGCCCGCGCGCTGTGGTATGCTTCCACGCGTTTTTCCCGCTCGCGCCGTCCCAAACGACAGCCGGAGACAAGAAGCCGTTTGCGCTGGAAGCTGCTCATCGCCGCCTCGCTGCTGGCCGCCGCCGCGGGCACCGGGGCGTTCTACGCGGCCTGGCACTACCTGCTCGCGCCCTGGGGCGGACGCGAGGCGCCGCTCTGGGCGGCCGGCCTCAGCCTGCTCGCGCCGCTCGGCGCGATAACCTTCGCCGCCGTCTTCGTCTACCGCCACACGGCGCGGCGGCGCGCGCTCCAGGCGGCCGCGACCGCGCTCCTCGCCTCGCTCCTCGCGCTCGCGGCGCTCACGTTCGGCCCCATCCTCTTGGGGCGGCCCGCCCCCGAACTGCTCCCGACGCCGCCGACGAAAAACGTCTGAAAGACTCCCGGCCCAGCATAAGTAACGCGGCCCTCAGCGCGCAAGGCTACAGGCGTGAACCGTGAACCGTAAAAGGGCGTGAACCGTGAACCGTCAACCGTGACGAGATAAAACCCGCTCTCACTTGTCACGGTTGACGGTTCACGGTTCACGCTCCTATCACGGTTCACGCTCCATCTTTCAACCCTATCCGCTCCTGCACCGGCTTGAGCGCTTCGATGACGAAGCGGACGTGCTCGTCGAGCCCGACGCCGAGTTCGGCGACGCCCTGCCGGATGTCGTCGCGGTTGACGGTGCGCGCGAACGCCTTGTCTTTGAGCTTCTTCTTCACCGAAGAGACTTCGAGGTCGTCGAGGCTCTTCGACGGGCGCACGAGCGCGCAGGCGACGAGGAAGCCGCACAGCTCGTCGGTCGCGAAGAGCGCGCGCGCCATCGGCGTGTCGCGCGGGACGCCCGTGTAGGTGGCGTGCCCCATGATGGCGCGGATGACGCGGTCGGGGTAGCCGCGCCCGCAGAGGATGTTGGCCCCCTTGTATGGATGCTCGTCGGCGGTCGGGAACATCTCGTAGTCGAAGTCGTGCAGCATCCCCGTGATGCCCCACTCGTCCGCGTCCGCGTCCGCTCCGCCGTAGCGCGCCGCGGCCGCGCGCATCGCCGCCTCGACGGCCAGCGCGTGCTGGCGCAGGCTCTTCCCCTTCGTGTACTCGCAGAGCAGCCCCCAAGCCTCTTCGCGGGTCGGCATCGTCGTTCGCGCCCCCCTCCCCCGACATTCTCGGCCGTAATTCACCTTTCGGCGGCTAGTTTCTCACGCCGCGCGCGGGCTTTCCAAGTCTTGCCGCGTGACTAACTTGTCGCCCCCCGGCCCTTCAATTACAATGGCGCACGAGCGTCCCACGCGCCGCCCGTTTGAGTGATGAAACCATATTTCTACGCGGTTCACTACGCGGCCCTGGCCGGTTACGTCGTCGCCGCCATCCACGCCGTCCTCGGCTTCGTCAACAAGCGTCGGGCCGCCGAGCGGACGACCCTCTACGCGGCCGCCTTCGCCTTCGCCGCGCACACCGCCGCCATCATCCTCGACTGGGTGCGCGACGGCCACTACCCGCTCTTCAGCACGACCGAGGCGCTGTCGTTCCTGGGCTGGACGCTGGTCGTCGCCTACGGGGTCGTCACGTTCCGCTACCCCCTGCGCGCGCTCGGGGCGTTTCTGCTGCCCGTCGTCGCGCTGCTCGTGCTCGCCTCGCAGCTCGTCTCCCCGAACACGGCCAAAGTCCCGAGCATGGTGACCGACGGCAGCGGCTCGTGGCTCTTCCCCGTCCACGTCACGTTGCTCATCTTCGGCTACGCCTCGTTCTTCGTCGCCTTCGCGGCGAGCGTGATGTACCTGTGGCAGGAGCGCGAGCTGCGCCTGAAGAAGTTCAGCGCCGTCTTCCACCGCCTGCCGAGTTTGACGACCGTGGACGACGTGGCCTCGACGGCGGCGAGCGTCGGGTTCACGCTCCTCACGCTCGGCATCATCACCGGCGTCGTCTGGTCGCGGTCGCGCAGCGAGCGCATGTTCCACAACGACCCGACCGAGTTCTTCGCGCTGCTGACGTGGGTGGTCTACCTCGCGCTCCTGCACTACCGCGTCCAGTGGCGCGGGCGCAAGGCCGCGTGGCTCGGCGTCGGCGGCTTCTCCCTCGTCCTCTGCACCTTCGTCGGCGCCGTCCTGCTCGGCGGCTTCCACGTCTTCCGTTAAAGTTTTATGAGGTTGCCCTTGTCGCTGCCCGTTCCGTCAACCCGAAAGGAGATGAAAGATGACTAACGAGGAATTTGAACGGGCGATTGATTTCCTGCTTAAGAGTCAGGCGACTTCCGATGCTCGCATCCAGCAGCTTAACGAACAAATGGTGGGCACGGACGGGCGTGTATCTCGGCTCACAGATCAAGTCACTCAATTGACCGAACAAGTCTCTCAAATAGGCAGCCGCCTCAACTCGTTCGCCGACACTCAGGGGAACATCATGATCGTGATGACTCGGACTTACGAGGCGCAGGATAAGATTAATGAGTCGCTGCGCGCTGCAATCGTCGACCTGGCCGCCAAGCAAGGGCGCACGGAGATGGCGTTAGCAAAGCTCATTGGTAAGGTTGACGGCTTGGCCGAGCAGACGGCGGGCACGGATCGGAGACTGGACGCCTTGATAAAGATAGTTGAAGAGCGGCACGGCAGTCAGTAAGAGATGTCGATAGTTCTCGTCGGACTCAACCACAAGACCGCGCCCGTCGAGGTGCGCGAGCGCCTCGCGTTCAGCGACGAGGCGTGCGCGGCCTCCCTGCGCGCGCTCGTGGACGGCGAGGTCGTGCGCGAGGGTCTGATCGTCTCCACCTGCAACCGCGTCGAGATTCTCGCCGCCGCCGCCCGTCCGAAGGGCGAGGACGCCGTCGAGGTTCTGAGCGATTTTCTGAGCAGCGCGCGCTCCGTCCCCGTCGAACTCTTCAACGGCCACCTTTACACGCACGCCGACGAGGCCGCCGTCCGCCACGTCTTCCGCGTCGCCTCGTCGCTCGACTCGATGGTCGTCGGCGAGCCGCAGGTCTTGGGTCAGGTGCGGCACGCCTACTCGCTCGCCGTCGAGGCGGGCACGGCCGGCCGCGTGCTCCACAAACTCGTCCACCACGCGCTGCGCGTCGCCAAGCGCGTGCGCACCGAGACGGGCATCGCCGCCTCGGCCGTCTCGATCAGCTTCACGGCGGTCGAGCTGGGGCGGAAGATTTTCGGCTCGCTGAGGGGGGCCACCGTGCTGCTCGTCGGCGCGGGCGAGATGGCCGAGCTGGCCGCGCAGCACCTCGCGGGCGCGGGCGCGGCGCGCGTGTTCGTCGCCAACCGCACCTACGAGACGGCGCAGAGGCTCGCCGTCAAGTTCGGCGGCGAGGCCGTCGAGTTTGGCGCGCTCGAAGCGAACCTGGCGCACGCCGACATCGTCATCTGCTCGACGGGCGCGCGCGAGTACATCATCACGCCCGAGATGGCCGAGAGAGCGCGCGCGGCGCGAAGAAACCGGCCGGCCTTCTTCATAGACATCAGCGTCCCGCGCAACGTCGACCCCGCGGTCGCCAGGCTCGACAACCTCTTCGTCTTCGACGTGGACGACCTCGAAGCGGTCGTCGCCTCGAACATCCGCGAGCGCGAGCGCGAGGCCGAGCGGGCGGAGCTGATCGTCGAGTCCGAGGTGATGCAGTTCCAGCAGGCCCTGCGCGCGCTCGACATCGGCCCGACCGTGGGCGCGCTCAAGGAGAAGCTGCGCCGCATCGCGCACGAGGAGTTCGAGCGCCAGCGCAACCGGCTCGGCGACCTGACGCCCGAGCAGGAGCAGGCCATCGAGGCCATGCTCATGTCGGCCGTCAACAAGATTTCGCACCCCGTCATCCACCGCATGCGCCGCTCCTACGACGCGGGCGAAGAGAACGAGGTGCAAACCTGGCGCGACATCTTCGGCCTGGAGGAGTGAGGAAGGGGTGTTGGGCGTTAGGTCTTGGGTTTTGGGGAGAACATCTCTCCCCGTAAATGACACCCAACACCCAACACCTAACACCCAACACCCTTATGAAAATCGTCATCGGTTCGCGCGGGTCGAAGCTCGCGCTGTGGCAGTCGGAGTGGGTGAAGGCGCGGCTCGAAGCGCTCGACCCGGGGGTCGAAGTCCGCATCGACATTATTAAGACGATGGGCGACGTGCGGACGGACGTGCCGCTCTCGACCATCGGCGGGCAGGGCGCGTTCACGAAGGAGCTGGAGGTCGCCCTGCTCGACCGACGCGTGGACGTGGCCGTCCACTCGCTCAAAGACCTGCCGACGGTCACGCCCGAAGGGCTCTCCATCACCGCGACCCCCGAGCGCGAAGACCCGCGCGACGCGCTCGTGTTGCGCGCGGGCTCCGCGGCCCGGGCGAACTCTCTGAAGCGTCTGGCGGAGGGCGCGGTCGTCGGCACGTCGAGCCTGCGGCGCATCGCTCAACTTAAACACCTGCGCCCCGACGTTCAGATCAAAGACCTCCGCGGGAACGTGGACACGCGCCTGCGCAAGCTCGACGAGGGCGAGTACGACGCCCTCATCCTCGCCTCGGCCGGCCTGCGTCGCCTCGGCTTCGGCGAGCGCATCAGCGCGGCCATCGCGCAGGAGGAGATGCTCTCGGCGGTCGGCCAGGGCTCGCTCGGCGTCGAGACGCGCTCGGACGACGCGGAGACGAACGCGCTCGTCGTGCGCCTCGACGACCCGCGGACGCGCGCCGCGGTGCTGGCCGAGCGCGCGCTGCTGCGTTCCCTGGGCGGCGGCTGTCAGGTTCCCATCGCGGCGCACGCGACGGTCGAAGGCGGCAGGCTCAAGTTGGATGGTCTCGTCGCCACGCTCGACGGGACGCAGGTCTTGCGCGATAGCCTCGGAGGGGACGCCGCGGACGCCGCGCGCGTCGGCGAGAAGTTGGCCGCGCGCCTCCTCGAACGCGGCGCCGGCGAGCTACTCAAGGAAACGTAGTGCTTGAGGCGGAAGCCCTCCCTCACGGTCGGGCTTCCGCCTCGCCCGCAACTATGACGAAACCTCTTGCAGGGCGCACGGTGATGATTACGCGCGCGCGCGCGCAGGCGGCCGAGTTCGCCGCCGACCTCGAAGCCGACGGCGCGCGCGTCGTCGCCTGCCCGACCATCGAGATCGTCCCGCCCGCCTCCTACGCGCAGCTCGACGAGGCGATTGAAAACCTCTTCGGCTACGACTGGCTCGTCCTCACGAGCGCCAACGCCGCCGAGCACTTCCTCGCCAGGCTCTCGGCGGCGGGCAAGGACGTTGGCGATTTGGACGGGCTGCGCGTCTGCGCCATCGGCGAGGCGACGGCCGCGCGCCTCGTCGAGGCACACGTCCACGTGGACGTGGTGCCCGAGCAGCCGCGCGCCGAGGGCGTCTTCGACGCGCTCGCAGCCTACCTCGGCGGGCGCGGGCAGTTCGAGAATCTCAACTTCCTCCTGCCGCGCGCGGCCGTCGCGCGCGACTTCCTCCCGCGCGCGCTCGAAGCCGCGGGCGCGCGCTGCGACGTGGTCGAAGCCTACCGCACCGTGCGGCCCGAGACGACCGACCGCGCGCGCGCCGAGGCGCTCTTGGTCGGCGGCGGCGTTGACTGCATCACCTTCACCAGCTCCTCGACCGTCCACAACTTCGCGCAGCTCTTCGACACGCGCGACCTCCGGCCGCTGCTCTCGGGCGTGCGCGTCGCCTGCATCGGCGCGGTCACGGCCGAGACCGCGGCCGAGTACGGCCTGCGCGCGGACGTGGTGCCCGCCGAGTCGAACGCACGCGCGCTCGCGCGCGCCGTGGCCGACTACTACCGCGCCTCGTAACCCCGGGGGCGACGCCGCGCCCGAAACCTTTTTCCTTTCGAGCTAACTTGCTACACTCGTCCTATGCCTAAGGGGCGCATCCTCATCGTCGACGACGAACCCGTGATAGCCGAGTCCTTGAGCGAACTACTCGAAGGCTGGGGCTACGAGACTGCCGTCGCGTCGGACGGGCTGGCGGGTCTCGCCAAGGTCGAGGAGTTCCGCCCGTCGGTCGTCGTCTCGGACGTTTACATGCCGAAGCTCGACGGCTTCGGGCTGCTGCGCGAGATGCGCGAGCTGCACCCGGAGACGGCCGTCATCCTCCTCACGGGTCAGGGCACGGTCGAGATGGCGCTGCGCGCCATTCAGGACGAGGGCGCGTTCCACTACCTCGAAAAACCCATCGACTTCGCCAAGCTGCGGCTCGTCGTCGAGCGCGCGGACGAGTACGCCGACGCGCGGCGCGAGAACCTCGCGCTCCGGCTGCAACTGCGCGACCGCGGCGCGTTCGGCGAGCTGGTCGGCGCCAGCGAGCCGATGCGCCAAATCTACGCGCTCATCGAGCAGGTCGCGCCCTCGTCCGCCTCCGTGCTGCTGACCGGCGAGAGTGGCACGGGCAAGGAGCTGTGCGCGCGCACCATCCACAACCTGAGCCCGCGCAAGAACAACGCCTTCGTCGCCATCAACTGCTCGGCCATCCCCGAGACGCTGATGGAGTCGGAGCTGTTCGGGCACGAGCGCGGCGCCTTTACCGGCGCGGCGGCGCGCAGGCTCGGCTGCTTCGAACTGGCCAACGGCGGCACGCTGATGCTCGACGAAATCTCCGAGATGCCGGTCTCGCTCCAGGCGAAGCTTTTGCGCGTGCTCGAAGACCGCACGATACGGCGGCTCGGCGGGTCGCAGGAGTTGGCCGTGGACGTGCGCGTGCTGGCGGCGACGAACCGCGACCCGCAGGGGGCCGTCCGGCAGGGGAGTTTCCGCGAAGACCTGCTCTACCGCCTCAACGTCATCACGGTCGAGCTGCCCCCCTTGCGCCGGCGCAAGGAGGACATCCCGCTGCTCGCGCAGCACCTCGTCACGCAGCTCGCCGCGCGGCACGTCCGCCCCGCGCGGCTGTTGAGCCCGGCGGCGGTCGAGACGCTCCAGGCGCACTCGTGGCCCGGCAACGTCCGCGAGCTGCGCAACGTCATCGAGCGCGCCGTCATCATCTGCTCTTCCGAGGTCATCGAGCGCCACCACCTCGCGCCCTACCCGCTCGAACAGCGCGCGCAGAGCCGCGGCGAGGACACCATCACGCTCCCCGTCGGCACGCCCATCGACGAGGTCGAGCGGCGCATGATCCTGCGCACGCTCCTCAAGACCGAGAACAACAAGACGCGCGCCGCCGAGCTGCTGCAAATCAGCCTCAAGACCCTCCACAACAAGCTCCGCCTCTACCGCGAGCAGGGGCTCCTGCCCAACCCCGAAGAGGCCGGGCCGTCTTCGCCGCACCGCGACCCCGAAGACGCCCTCAGCGCCGGCCGCCGCGGCGACTAGCCCCGCCCCCCTGTTACGAACAGGCATTTTCCCGTGACGAAACGGAAGAAACTTTCGCGCGCCCGCGCCGCGCCGAAGGATTGTTGATGACTTCGGCGGCCCGCCTCGACTACTATTGCCCACCGTATCAGGCCGTTCACCGAGTCCGCACCACCCAACCAGGAGAGGATCATGCGTAAACTTTTACTGGCGGGAGCCTTCGTCGCCGCACTCGCCGCCCCCGCCTCGGCGCAGACCGCCGACGAGATCGTCGAGAAGTTCATCAAGACCGTCGGCGGCATGGAGAAGATTCAGGCCGTCAAGTCCCTGCGCCGCGTGGGCAAGTTAAGCGGCGGCGGCGGCTTCGAGGCGCAGTACGTCGAGGAGAACAAGCGCCCGAACCTCGTCCGCCAGGAGTTCATCATCCAGGGCATGACCGGCGTCTACGCCTACGACGGTAAGAACGGCTGGAAGATCGAGCCCTGGAACGGCAAGAAGGACGCCGAGGCCGTCGGCGAGGAGGATTTGAAGGGCTTAATCGAGGACTCTGACCTCGACGGCCCGCTGGTGAACTACCGTGCGAAGGGCGTGCGCGTCGAGTACGCCGGCACCGACGAAGTCGAGGGCACCGACGCCTACAAGCTCAAGGTGACGCTGGCTAATGGCGACGTGCGCTTCTACTTCATGGACACGGACTACTTCGTCCCCATCAAGATCGAGACCAAGCGCATGATCCGCGGCGCCGAGCGCGAGTACGAGACCATCCTCGGCGACTACAAGGAGGTCGGCGGCTGGTACCTCCCCTTCTCCATCGAGAGCGGCGTGAAGGGCAACCCCAACCGCCAGAAGATTACCTACGAGAAGATCGAGGCCAACGTCGCGCTCGACGACGCCCGGTTCGCGCGCCCCGCGGCGAAGCCCGAGCCGACCACAGCGCCCGACGCCTCGTCCACCGCCCCCAATAAGCCCGAGGAGAAGAAGGCCGCCGAGGCCAAGCCACCGCAAAGATAAGGTAGGCAGTAGGCAGTAGGCAGTGAAAACCCGGAAGTCGAGCACTCTGGATTAACCTTTCAACTCGCTTAACGCGAAGCGTACTGCCTGCTGCCATCTGCCTACTGCCTACCGATTCAGAGAAGGATTCCCCAACCATGAACAGACGAATTTCAGGCTGGTTCTCGTCAACGTTTCTCGGCTTAACACTCGCCGGCTCCTTCACGACGCTGGCGCAGACGCCGCGCCCCGCGGGCGCGCAGTCGAACGCGCCGGTCAAGGTTGACGCCGAGACCATCTCGGGCCTCGGCGCGCGCAACATCGGCTCGGCGCAGATGTCGGGCCGGGTCGCCGCCCTCGACGCCGTGCAGGAGGGCAAGCGGCTCACGGTCTACGTCGGCTCGGCCTCGGGCGGCGTGTGGAAGTCGGTCAACGGCGGCACGACCTTCAAGCCCGTCTTCGACAAGCAGCCCGTCCAGTCCGTCGGCGCCGTCACCATCGACCCGAAGAACCCGAAGGTCGTCTGGGTCGGCACGGGCGAGCCGTGGACGCGCAACTCCGTCTCGGTCGGCGACGGCGTCTACAAGTCCGTGGACGGCGGCGACAACTGGACGCACGTCGGCCTCAAGGACTCGGAGCGCATCGCGAAGATTCTGGTTGACCCCTCGAACACCGACACGGTCTACGTCTGCGCGCCCGGCAAACTGTGGAGCGACTCGGACGAACGCGGCGTCTACAAGACGACCGACGGCGGGAAGTCGTGGGCGAAGGTCTTGAAGGGCGCGAACCTCTCGACGGGCTGCTCGATGATGTCGATGGACGCGTCGAGCCCGCAGACCATCTACGCGGGGCTGTGGGACTTCCGCCGCAAGGGCTGGACGTTCCGCTCCGGCGGCGACACGCCCGAGTCCCCCAGCGCCAGCGGCCTCTTCAAATCAACCGACGGCGGCGCGACGTGGACCGAGCTGACCGAGGCGAGCGCGAAGGGTCTGCCCCCGAAGCCGTGGGGGCGCGTGGCCGTCACCGTCGCGCCGTCGAAGCCGAACGTCGTCTACGCCGCCGTCGAGGCGGTCATCCCGCGGGACGGGCTCTACCGCTCGGACGACGGCGGCCGGACGTGGACGCAGCTCGACCGCAGCCAGAACATGATCTGGCGTCCCTTCTACTTCTCGCACCTCATCGTGGACCCGAAGGACGAGAACAAGGTCTACAAGCCGAACCTCTCGCTCATCGTCAGCAACGACGGCGGCAAGAGTTTTTCGAACATCTCGGGCCGGACGCACGGCGACTTTCACGACCTCTGGATTAACCCGGCGAACACGGATCACCTCATCGCGGGCGACGACGGCGGACTCTGGTACTCCTACGACGGCGGCAACCGCTGGTGGAAGGCGCAGAACCTGCCCATCTCGCAGTTCTACCACGTGAGCGTGGACAACGAGATGCCCTACCGCGTCTACGGCGGCTTGCAGGACAACTCGTCGTGGGTCGGCTACTCGGCCTACCCCGGGGGCATCACCAACGCGCAGTGGGAGAACATGTACGGCGGCGACGGCTTCTGGATGTTCGCAGACCCCACTGACCCCGACTACATCTACGCCGAGGCGCAGGGCGGCTACATCGGCCGCGTCAACCGCAAGACGCACGAGTCGCGCGACATCAGGCCGCTGCCCGGCTATCGTGAGGGCAAGCTCCGCTTCAACTGGAACGCGCCCATCCACCTCTCGCCGACGCAGAAGGGCACCATCTACCTCGGCTCGCAGTTCCTCTTCCGCTCGCGCGACCGCGGGCAGACGTGGGAGCGCGTCTCGGGCGATCTGACGACCAACGACCCCGAGAAGCAGAAGCAGGAGCAGTCGGGCGGCGTCACCGTGGACAACTCGGCGGCCGAGATGCACACGACCATCTACGCCATCGCCGAGTCGCCTAAAAACGCGAACGTCATCTGGGTCGGCACCGACGACGGCAACGTGCAGGTGACGCGCGACGGCGGCAAGACGTGGACGAACGTCGTGGGCAACGTCCGCGGCATCCCGAAGCACGCCTGGGTCTCCTACATCGACGCCGGCCGCTTCGGCGAGGGGACGGCCTTCGTCACCTTCGACGCGCACACCTTCGGCGACATGAAGCCCTACGTCTACAAGACCGAGGACTTCGGCCAGACGTGGACTTCCCTCGTCCCCGAGGGCTCGCCCGTGCGCGGCTTCGCGCACGTCGTCAAGCAGGACCTCGTCAACAACGACCTGCTCTTCGTCGGCACGGAGTTCGGCCTGTGGGTCACGCTCGACGGCGGCGCGCGCTGGGCGCAGTACAAGGGCGGCGACCTGCCCTCGGTGCCCGTGCGCGACCTCGCCATCCACCCGCGCGACCACGACCTCGTCATCGGCACGCACGGCCGCGGCATCTGGATCATTGACGACATCACCCCTTTGCGCGCGCTCACCCCGGGCGCGCTCGCGAAGGACGCCTTCTTCATCGACGCGCGCCCGACCGTCCAGTCCATCTCGGGCGGCGGCGGCTGGCCGGGCGGCGACGCCGAGTTCGTCGGCCCGAACCCGACGACCGAGGCCGTCATCACCTACTACCAGCGGCGGCGGCACATCTTCGGCGACCTGAAGATCGAGGTCTTCGACCCGGCGGGTAAGCTCCTGAAGGTCATCCCGAGCAGCAAGCGGCGCGGCCTGAGCCGCGTGACGTGGGCGATGCGGCACGACCCGCCGAAGGTGCCGCCCGCGGCGACGGCCGCCTTCGGCGCCGCCTACGGCCCGCGGGTTCTGCCGGGCACCTACACGGTGAAGATGACGAAGGACAAGCAGGTCTACACGGCCGAGCTGAAGGTCGCGCCCGACCCGCGCTCGACGCACACGGCCGAAGACCGCCGGCAGCAGTTCGACCTCGCCATGATGCTCCACAAGTCGCTCGGCGAGATGTCGTTCGCCGTGGACAAGATTAACCGGCTGCGCCTCGCGCTCGACGACCGCGCGTCGAAGCTCGGCGCGGAAGACCCCTTGCGCAAACGGCTGCAAGACGCGTCGGCGCAGTTGGACGAGCTGCGCCGGAAGATAGTCGCCACCAAAGAGGGCGGCGCCATCACCGGCGAGGAGCGTCTGCGCGAGTTCACGACGGAGCTTTACGCCAACGTCGTCTTCTACGAGGGGCGCCCCTCGCAGACGCAGGCCGAGCGCGCCGACGCCCTCGCGCGCGAGCTGGCCGACGTAATCAGGGACTTCGACGCGTGGACTTCGAAGGAGCTGTCCACGCTCAACGCCGAGCTTTCGTCGAAGAGGCTTGAGCCGCTGAAGACGCTCTCACGCGACGAGTGGGAGAAGGTCAGCGCCCGGCCCACGTCGGGGTCGTCGCCTTCGGCGGTGGGGCGCATGCGCGAAGAGTTCTGACGGCGGCCGACGGCCGGATGTAAAAAGGGGTGGGCGCAACGAGTGTTGCGCCCACCCCTTTTTCAACGGCCCCTTCGGCGCGCCGCGCGGCCTCAGGCGCCGCCGGAGGGCGGCGGGTTGTTATTGATCTGGACGCCGTTCTGGACGGGGCCGTTGACGGTGCAGTTGTTGGCGATGAGCGTCGAGGTGTAGTCGGGGATGTTGAGCGCGAAGGTCGCCCCCTGCACGTAACAGTCGTCGAGCGTCACCGAGGCGCCGCCGTTCGAGTTCACCCCGAACGACTGCGAGCCGCCCGTCGCCACCAACTTCGACTCCATGCACTGCACCTGCGCCTGCGTGTCGGCGATGAGCGCCTGGCCGACCGAGTCGCCGCCCGTCATGTTGGCCGAGGCGGTCGAGTGCGAGAAGTAGACCAGCGTGGGGCCGTACGCGGGCGCGTTCGAGTTGACCGCGATGGTCTCCATGTTGATGCCGGTGTTCCCCTGGTCGTCGCAGACCAGCACGACCTCGCCCACGAGGAACGGCGTGCAGTTGAAGATCATCAGGGCCGTGCTGTACGCGCCCCAGCTCCCGCCGAGGCAGTTGGCCGTCAGGTTGGCGACCCCCGAGTTGCTGGCGGCCACGATGGTGCCGCGGTTCATGAACTTATCGCTGGAGACCGGCCCGTACGTGACGATGGTCTGGTCGGTGCCCGACCCGTGCAGGTAGACGTACGGCTTGAGAATCACCTGCTCGTTGTAGGTGCCGGGGCCGGCCGTGATCAGGTACTGCTTCCTGAGGCTGGCGTCCGTGATGCTGGCGAGGGCGGCGGAGATGGTCGGGAAGGTCGCGCCGCTCGGGTTCACCGTCACCGTGTTCGTGTCTAACTGCGTCGCGGCGGCCTTGAGCTGTTGCGGGTCTCCGAATTTCGACAGGATCGCGTCGGCCTGCGCGGCGCCCGCGCCCGCGCCTCCGTCGCCCGGAGGGTTCTCTGTATCATCCATTGTCTGCTCCTTCGTGTGTCAGATGGGAATGCGGCATCAACTAAATCCGCCTCCCGCGCGCGAGGCGGCGGATTGTATCACCGCCCCTCGCGCGCGAGCCTTAATTCTTCAGGCGGGCCGACAGCCCCCGCCGCCCGGCCGTCGTCAGCGCTGCCCCAGCAGCACGCGCACGGCGGCGTCGAGCTGCGAATCCCTGTCGGTGTAGCTCTCGCCCATCACCCGCTCCACCGGCACGTCCACGGGGCGCGGGTTGCGCTCCATGTTGACGCCGTCGGCCGTCTCGATGCGGGTGAAGGGGACGCGGAAGACCGTCCCGTCGATGAGCGCGAGGTTCGAGGTGAAGATGATCCAGCCGGAGGTCGGCTCGCCCACGACCTTGCCGAGCTTGAGGCTCCGGTAGCCTTCGGTGAAGTCCTCCGCGTCGGAGAGCGAGTACTGGTCGGTGACGAGCACCGTCGGCAGCTCCAGCGCCCTCTGCCCGAGCAGGGTGCGCCCGGGCGCCGCCGAGAAGCCGCGCGGCGTCATCTTCAGGTAGCTCCGGCGCGCGAGCACGTCGATGGCGTAGACGTTGACGAAGCCGCCGTTGTTGTGGCGCACGTCAACCACCACGCCCTCCTTCGACTGGTTCTCCGCGTCGAGATCGACGTAGAGCTGCGCGAGCGACGCCGAGGTCATGTCGTACATGTGCACGTAGCCGAGGCGTCCGCCGCTCGCGCGCTCGACGTAGGCGCGCTTCTCGTCTACCCACTTGCGGTAACGCAGCCCCTTCTCCGTCCCCGTGTTGACCGGCCGCACGTCCACCTCTTTCCGGTCGGCGCCGTCGGCCGTGGGGGCGACGGTCAGCGTGACCCGGCGGTTGACCTTGTAGTTGAGCAGCTCGTCCAGATTCACCCGCCCGTCGAGCGCGCGGCCATCGACGGCGAGGACGTACTCGCCCGGCCTGATTGCGCGCGTCCGGTCGGGCGCCGACGCGTCGCGCGCCAGCGCCGCGGGGCCGAGCGGGAGGACATCGCTCACGCGCAGCCTGCCGCCGCGCTCGTACTCCGAGCGGTCGAAGTCGAGCCCGAGCCGCCCCGTCGTCGTCGCCGCGGAGCCGAACGGGCCGGACACGCCGAGGTGCGAGGCGTCCAGCTCGCCGACCATCAGATTCATCAGACGCCGCACCTCGTCGGGCGTGCGCGCGCCCGCGATGTAGGGTTGAATCTCGGCCCGCAGGCCCCGCCAGTCCGCGCCGTGATACTGCGGGTCGTAGAAGTTGTCGCGCATCAGCTCCCAGCCCTGCTCGAAGACCTCCATCTTCTCGCGCGCGAAGTCAACGTCGAGCTCGGCCGTGACCGCGAGCGGGCGGGGCGGCTGGCGCTGGTCGAGCGGCGCGACCTGTATGCGGCCGTTCTCAAGGTAGAAGACCTGCTGGCTGTCGGGCGAGAACTGCGCGTCCGTCTTGAAGCCCGGGGTCGAGGTGAGCTGGCGCGCGACGGCCGGCTCGCGCGAGAGCTCGTCGAGCGAGTAGAGGTAGACGTTGACCTGGCCGACCGCGCCCGCCAGCATCAGCACGTACTTCCCGTCGGGGCTCACCGTCTGGTAGTACACGTCAACGCCGACGGGGAGCATGCTCAGGCGCCGGCGTATGCCGTCGAAGACGACCTCGACCGGCCTGTCCGCCCTCCTCCCCGTGCCTTCAGTTCTGCCCAGCAGCGACTCGGCGGTCGTGGGCGTCCGCTGCGGCGTAGGCGTGGGCGAAGGCCCGGGCTGGGCCGGCGGCGCGGGCTCGGTCGGGGCGGGCGTCGGCGTCGGGGTGGACGTGTTCGTCGGCGTCTGCGCGGGCGTGGAAGGGCTCTGCGGGTTGTTCTCCTGCCGGCGCAGCGTCGGCGAGAGGTTCTTCGGCGTCTCCTCCTTGAAGAGGTCGCGGAACTGGTCTTCGCGGAAGCGCGGCGTGCGCGGGATGAGGTCTACGCGCGCGACCTGACCCGACTCGGTGCGCTGCCCCGTGTCGAAGAGGATGAAGGTGCCGTCCGTGCTCCACGAGACGGTGTTGCTCCCCGCGTTGGCGAGGAAGCTGACGGGCCGGCCGCGGCCGTCGCCCTCGACCTGCGCGACGTGGACGTTGCGGAAGAGCTTCTGCCCGACCGGCATGTACGCGACCCACTTGCTGTCGGGCGAGAAGACGAAGGGGCGGTCTGGGCTCAGGGGCGGGCGCGAGAAGCTGCCGGCGGCGACCAGCCGCTCCTGCTTCGTCTCGACGTTGAGCGCGCGCAGCTCGCGCCCCCCGCGGTGGAAGGCGAGCCACTTCCCGTCCGGCGAGAAGCGCGGCGTGTCGTCCGACTCCGAGGCGCTCGTCAACTGTGTCTCCGCGTTCGAGGCGAAGTCGTAGACGAAGAGCTGACCCGGCCCGTTGCGCTCGGAGACGTATGCGAGGCGGCGGCTGTCGTGCGACCAGACGGGCTGCGACTCGGGCGCGGGGCTGTTCGTCACGCGCACGGCGTCGCCCCCGTCCGTGGCGGAGGCCGCGAAGACTTCGCCGCGCGCGACGAAGGCGACCTTCTTGCCGTCGGGCGAGAGCGCGAGGTCTTGCAACTGTTCGGTCTGCCGCACGCGCTCGACGGCCGGGCCCGCGGGCGCGCCCCGCAGCGTGATGCGGACTTCGCTCGCGCGCCCCGAGTCGGTCTCCAGACGCCAGACGCCGTAGCCGCGCTCGAAGACGATGGTGCGCCCGTCGTACGAGATGTTCGGCCAGAGCACGCGCCCCGTCGTGAACTTCGTCAACTGCGCGGGCCGGCCGCCCCCGAGCGCGAGCTTCCAGATGTTCTCCGACCCGCCCCGGTCGGACATGTAGTAGAGGCTCCGCCCGCCGTCGCCCCACATCGGCCAGACCTCTTTCGCGCCGCCGTCGGTCAGCGCCTCGTACTTCGCGGTCGAGTGCTCGCGCATCAGCATGACGACCGACTCGTCGATGTGCGCGCGGCCGTGCCGCCACCACTGCGCGAAGCCGCGGCCGACGAAGGCCAGCGTCGAGTTGTCGGGGCCCGGCGCGGCCCCCCACTCGTTCGCGTAGCGGTCGGCCGAGACCTGCATCGGCGTGCCGCCCGCGGCGGCGACGCGGTGCACGTCGTTGCTCCCGCCGATGTCGCGCGCCGTCGAGGAGAAGTAGAGCCAGCGCCCGTCGTGCGACCACGCGTCGAGCTGTTCGGCGCCGTCGTCGAAGGTGACGCGCCGCACCTCGCCCGAAGCGAAGTCGAGCACGTAGATGTCGCCGTTGCCCGTGCGGGTCGAGGTGAAGGCGAGCGCGCGGCCGTCGGGCGCGTAGAGCGGCCGCGACTCGGTCGCCGGGTGCGAGACGAGCAGGCGCGCCTCGCCGCCCTCGGCCGGCGCCGTCCACACGTCGCCGCCCGAGACGAAGGCTATCTCCCGGCGGTCGGGCGAGATGGCGGGCTCGTAAAGGTACGGCCGCGGCTCGGGCCTCTGCGCGGGCGCGGTCTGGGCGGGCGCGACCCTCAGGCCCGTGAACAGGAGCAGCGCGGCGAGCAGGCACCCGCGCCGTTTCTTGGCAGTGAACATTCTTCCTCCGAAATTTTAGACAAGAGCCGAAGTGGTGAACTTGCAGAACTTGAACGTGCAGTGAATATACGTTCATTCGCTCCGCGAGTTCAAAGCCGGAAATGATAAACGCAGAGCAGGCGCGGGGGCGCGGAGTAATTTCAGAATCGGCAGCTCAGATTTCAAATTTGAAATCTGAAAGCTCAAATTCTATTTCCCTCACTTGCTTACCCGTCGCCGCCGGTGCTACTTATCCTTCCGATGCCGGTTCTTCTCATCTTCGTGGACGGCCTCGGCGTCGGCACGCGGGGGCGTCACAACCCGCTCCACCTGCTCGGGGAGGCGGCCGCCCCGCTCGCCGTTTTCGAGGACGAGCAGCCGAGCCTCCCCTCCGGCGGGCTGCTCGCACTCACCGACGCGCGGCTCGGCGTCGAGGGCCGGCCGCAGAGCGCCTCGGGGCAGACGACCATCCTCACGGGCGTCAACGTGCCCGCACGGCTCGGCTACCACAAGCAGGGCTTCCCCAACGAGCAGATGCGCGCGTTGCTGCGCGAGCACTCGCTCTTCCTCCGCCTCAAAAATCTCGGCGGCGGCCCCGACCTCTTCGCCAACGCCTACGCGCCGCAGTTCTTCGCCAAACGCCCGCGCTGGGTCGCGGCCACCACCGTCGCCGTCGAGGCCGCCGGCCTCGCCTTCCGCACCTTCGAGGACTTGCGGGCAGGCCGCGCCGTCTATCACGACTTCACCAACCGTTTCCTCATCGAGCGCGGCGCGGACATACCGGAGCGCACGCCCGAGGAGGCCGCCGCAACTCTGGCCGGACTCGCCGCGTCGCACCGCTTCACGCTCTACGAGCACTTCATCGCCGACCGCGCCGGGCACGACCGGGACGAGCGGGCCGCCCTCGACCTCCTCGCCGAACTCGCGCGCTTCGTCCGCGCGGTGCTCTCGCTCGTGGACCTCGCGCGCACGACCGTCCTGCTCACGAGCGACCACGGCAACGTCGAAGACCTCTCGACGCGCAACCACACGCTCAACCCCGTGCCGACGCTCGCCTGGGGGCGGGGCAAAGAGACGGCCGTGCGCGGCGTGCGCACGCTCGCCGACATCACACCCACGATCCTCGAAATCCTGAACGGAGAGGGCGCCACGAAGTGACCCCTGAAGCCGACGACCCGCGCGCCGCGCACGCGCCCGCCGAAACAGCAGTCGAGGTCGGGCCGGACGAACCGCCCGTCAACGACCGCCGCGAAGTGTTCGGCTGGCTGCTCTACGACTGGGCCAACTCCGCCTTTTACACGACGGTCGTCGGCGCGCTGCTCGGGCCTTATCTCATCGCGCTCGCGCAGGCCGACGTGGGGAAGACGGGCGTCGTCCTCAACCTCGGGTTCCTCGGCTCCGTGACGGCGCAGTCCTTCTACCAACTCTTCGTCGCCGTCGCCGTCGGCTCGCAGGTGCTTTTGCTGCCCATCGTCGGGGCCATCGCCGACTACTCGAATCTGAAGAAGAGGCTGATGGTCGTCTTCTGCTACACGGGCGTGACGGCCACGTGCCTGATGTTCTTCGTGACCGGGAAGCTCTACCTCCTGGGCGGCGCCCTCTTCATCGTGGCGAACCTCTCTTACGGCGGGGCCATCGTCCTCTACAACTCCTTCCTGCCCGAGATCGTGACGGAAGACCGGCGCGACAAGGTTTCGAGCCAGGGGTTCGCGCTCGGCTACCTCGGCGGCGGGCTCCTGCTCGCCCTCAACTTCCTCTTCGTCGGCGTCGCGCCCGCGCTGCTCGCCCCCTACGGATTCTCGGAGGGCGAGGCGCGCGGACTCGCCGTCCGCGTCTCGCTGCTGTCGGCGGGCGTCTGGTGGGGCGTCTTCGCCTTCTTCGCGTTCCGGCGCCTGCGCGCGCGCACGATGCCGAGACAACTGCCGGCCGGCAAGAACTACCTGACCGCGGGGTTCGCGCAACTCGCCGACACCTTCCGCGAGCTGCGCCGGCTGCCGCACACGCTCAAGTACCTCGTCGCGTATCTGCTCTACAACGACGGCATCCAGACGGTCATCGGCTCGGCCGCCGTCTTCATCGCCGCCGAGCTCTTCGCGGGCGGGCTCGACAACCCGGAGGCGCCGACCTTCGTCCTCAGCATCTTCCTCTTCGTGCAGTTCATGGGCATCGGCGGGGCGCTCCTGTTCGAGCGCATCGCGCGGCTGGTGGGGACGAAGCGGGCCATCCTCGTCTCGCTCGCCATCTGGGTCGGGATCGTCGTCTACGCCTTCGGCTTCTTCGAGACGCGCGCGCAGGCGTGGGTGATGGCGGGCGTCATCGCCGTCGTGCTCGGCGGCTCGCAGGCGCTCTCGCGCTCGCTCTTCTCGCAGATGATCCCGCGGGGGCGCGAGGCTTCGTTCTTCGGCATCTACGAAGTCTCCGAGCGCGGCACGTCGTGGCTCGGGCCGCTCGTCTTCAGCGTCGTCGTCGCGCGCACGGGCTCGTTCCGCTACGCGCTCCTCTCGCTCATCGTCTTCTTCGTCTCCGGCCTGCTGCTCCTCGCCTTCACCGACACCGCCCGCGCCATCCGCGAGGCCGGCAACGAGCCGGCGCCGTCGAGCGTTGAAGGATGAAGAGCAGGAGACAGGAGACAGTAGTCAGTAGAAAGAGAGGCGGCGCGTCCGAAGCCTTCAGGCCGGGCGCGCCGCTTCTGCATCCCTACTGGCTACTGTCTACTGTCTCCTGGCTACTCGCTTTCACAGCGTGAAGTTGAAGTTGAGATAGCCGGTGACGCGGACGGGCTGGCCGTCGATGACGGTCTGGTTGAACTTCCAGCGGCGCGCGGCCTCGATGGCGGCCTGCTGCAACTGCTGCGGGCCGTCGGCGCGTACGACCGACTCGACCTCGCCCTTCTCGTTGACGACGAGGAAGACCGTGACGGTGCCCGTGACGCGCGCGGTGCGCGCCAGCGGCGGGTAGGTCGGCGTGGAGCGCGACCTCGCCTTGCCCGCCAGCGAGCCGACGGCGACCGGCGAGTTGTCGGCCCCCCCGGCGGGCGCGGCGGCGGCGTTGGGCTGTGGCGCCGGGGGCTGTGCGTTCGCGGGGGTTGCGCTCGCGCGCTGCTCGCCGGAGGGCTGCGCCGCCGTCCTCTGCGTGTTGTTGGGCGACGCGGCGGGCGCGGGCGTCTTCGCAGCGCTCGCGGCCGGCGGGGGCGCGGGGCGCGCGGCCGGGATGGGGCTGATGCTGGCGACGCGCGTCTCGGAGGAGAAGAGGTGCTGGCGCGCCTCGGAGACTTCCGACTGCCAGCGCGCGCGATCCGGGTCGCCGCGCGCGATGCGCATGCGCACGGTCGCCGCGTCTTCGAGCAGCGCCGCCGCGTCGAGCCCGCGCGCGCCGTCGGCCGCGCCCTTCAACTGCTCGGCGTGGAGCGCACGCGCCTGCTCGACCACGCGTTCGAGCAGGACGCGCACCTGATCCAGGTCGCCCGCGGCCTCGGACGGCAGCTCCGACGCGTCGGCGACGTTGACGCCGAAGGAGCGGTAGCGTTCGAGGTGCGTGCGGACGGCGTTGACGGTCTGCCCCGCGAGCGCGAAGTAGAAGTGTGTGGCGGCGTCGCCGTTACGGCTCTGCGCCGGGCGCGCCTTGAACGCCTCTTCGAGCAGCGCCGCCGCCCGCGGGTAGTCCGGCATCTCGACGAAGATCGCCATCAGCAGCAGCCGCGCCACGTCCCGGACGGCCTCGTCCTTCGTCGTGGAGCGCATGTTCTCAAGCTCCGCGGCCGCGGCGGCGAGCCTGCCGATGGCCGCCAGCGAGCGCGCGCGCGAGAGGCGCTGCTGGACGGCTTCGGCCTCGGCGGCGGCCGGGTCGGGGGTGGGCGCGGGCTGCTCCGCCGCCTGCGTCGTGACCTGCGCTTCGGGCGAGGGCGGCGGCGTCTGCGCGCGCGCGACGAGGGGCGCCGCGACGTTGAACGTCAGCGCGAGAAAGATGCCGGCGAACTGACTGACGGGGGATAACTGGCGAGATGGACTCACTACAAATAACTCCATAAATTCAAAAGCGAGCAACGACGCTCGCCTGAGACCACACAACAATGTAGGTGCACATTATGCCCCCTCACGTTGCGCGGTTCAACCCGCCGCGGGGAATAGTAGTCAGTAGTCAGTAGTCGGTTGAGAGCGCCACTGTCGAAACCTTCGGAGTATTTCTTTTCACTTGCGTCACGCGGGGCGGCTGCCTACTGACTACTGACTACTGCTTACTGTCACTTCCCCGCGAGGCTGCGCGTGATGCGCTCGCGGATGGCGCGCGCCTTCCGCTTGATGACGGGCTCGTTGAGCGTGAGCAGGCGGCGGTCGCGCATGACGACGCGCCCCTCGATGACGACCGTG